>JBKJQB010000321.1:0-4456 GCA_046594105.1 Thermoanaerobaculia bacterium | reverse complement strand
CCCGCGAATTCGTCGATCATCTGCAGGAATTCTCCGAACAGATAGAACGAGTCGTGCGGGCCGGGAGCCGCTTCGGGGTGGTATTGCACTGCCAGTGCGGGCTCGCGGCGGTGCCGGAAGCCTTCCAGGGTCTGGTCGTTGAGGTTGATGTGCGTGAACTCGACGTCGTTCTGCGACAGGGAATCGGCATCGACGGAGAAGCCGTGATTCTGCGCGGTGATCTCCACGCGACCGTTGCGCAGGTCCTTGACCGGATGATTCCCGCCTCGGTGCCCGAACTTCAGCTTGTACGTCTTCCCGCCCAGAGCCAGCCCGAGAAGCTGGTGCCCGAGGCAGATGCCGAACAGCGGGACCTTGCCGATGAGCTGGCGGATGTTGTCCTGCGCGTAGGTGACCGGCTCGGGATCTCCGGGGCCGTTGGAGAGCAGCACGCCGTCCGGCTTCGTGGCCAGAATGTCGGCCGCCGAGGTCGTGGCTGGAAACACCGAGACGTCGCAGCCGATCATGGCCAACTGGCGGAAGATGTCGCGCTTGCAGCCGTAGTCGTAGACGGCGATGCGACGGCGTTTCCCTTCGAACTCGAAGGCCTCGTCGAACGTATAAGTCTTCTCGCAGGAGACGCGCTGCACGAGATCGAGTCTGCTCATCGACGGCGCGCGGCGGACCTCTGCAAGGATGTCGTCCATGGAGCGTGAGGACGTCGTGATCATGCCCCGCATCGCCCCCTGGCTGCGGATGTGACGGGTCAGTGCACGCGTGTCCACGCCCTGAATCGCGGCGATGCTGTGCTCGCGGAAGTACTGGCCGAGGGACATCTGCGAGTTCGCGTTGGAAGGGATGTCGATGGCATCACGCACCACGAATCCGGCCACCTGCGGCGTCTCGCTCTGCGCGACCTTCGCCTCGATCCCGTAGTTTCCGATGTGCGGGTAGGTCATGACCACGATCTGGAACCGATAGGAAGGATCGGTGGCAATTTCCTGGTATCCGGTCAGCGAGGTGTTGAAGACGACTTCGCCGATGGAGTCAGAGTCGGAGCCGAACGATTCGCCTTCGTACGCAGTGCCGTCTTCAAGAACGAGCCGGGCCGTGGTCATCGCGCGGCATTATAGGGGCGGCGAGAAGTTCCCTGCGCGCTGGCGAAACGAACTCCCATCATCCCGAGCTGGGGCACTGCGCGAGGCGCAGAGATTGATAAGGAGAAACGGGAAGCCCTTCCCCGTCGAGTTCCTTCTCCCCGCCGCAGCGGGGAGAAGGTCCGCGAAGCGGGGATGAGGGGTCCCAACCTTCCGGGGGGAGCGCCCCTCATCCGCCTTCGGCACCTTCTCCCCGTGCGCGGGGAGAAGGACACTCGCAAGGGAAGGTGTCGCCGGGCCGGGCCGGGCCTCCGGAGACGGTATGGGGCGCTGCTCCCTAAAAACCTTGATCGACGTGCTCGCCGAATGTCTTCTTCAGCGTGTTCACGATCTCGCCCACCGTGGCGCTGGCGCGCACGCAGTCGACGATCGGGCTCATCAGGTTGCGGTCATTGCGCGCGGCGTCGTCGAGGCGCGCCAGCGTGCACTGCAGCGACCCTGCGCGTTTCTCCCGGAAGGCCTGAAGCCGCGCCACCTGATCGCGCTCCACCTCCTCGGCGATCACCGTGGTCGGCAGCTGCGGCGAGCTGTCATCGACGAAGTCGTTGACGCCCACCACGATGGAGCGCTTCTCCTCCAGCGACCGTTGTGCGCGATAGGCCGATTCGCCGATCTCGCTCTGCACGAACCCCGACTCGATGGCCGCCCGCGCTCCGCCCATCCCATCGATCTTCTCGATCAGCGCTCGCGCTTCCCGCTCGATGTCCAGCGTCATCGACTCAATGAGATAGGAGCCGCCGAGGGGATCGGCGTGGGCAGTGACTCCCGTCTCGAACGCCAGCACCTGCTGCGTGCGCAACGCGATCTTCGCCGACTCCTCGGTGGGCAGCGCCAGCGCCTCGTCACGCCCGTTGGTGTGCAGCGACTGGCATCCCCCCAGCACGGCGGCCATGGCCTGATAAGCCACCCGCATGACATTGTTCTCCGGCTGCTGCGCGGTGAGGGTCGAGCCAGCCGTCTGCGCGTGGAAACGAAGGGCCAGCGAGCGCGGATCCTTCGGTGTGTACCGCTCCTTCATCAAAATGGCCCAGAGCTTTCGCGCTGCACGGAACTTGGCCACCTCTTCCAGAAAATCGTTGTGGGCGTTGAAGAAGAACGACATCCGCGGAGCGAACGAGTCGACGTCGAGCCCGCGCTCCACCGCCGAGGCGACGTACTGCAGACCATTGGCAAGAGTGAAGGCCACTTCCTGCACCGCGGTCGATCCCGCCTCGCGGATGTGGTAGCCGGAGACGGAGATGGTGTTCCAGCGCGGCACCTCCTTCGCACAGAACTCGAAGATGTCGGTAACGATGCGCAGCGACGGTGCCGGCGGAAAAATGTAGGTCCCCCGCGCGGCGTACTCCTTGAGGATGTCGTTCTGGATGGTGCCGTTGAGTTTCGACCAGGAAACGCCGCGCCGCTCCGCCACCACCAGCAGCATGGCCAGGAGAATCGACGCCGGCGCGTTGATGGTCATGGAGACGGAGACCTGCTCGAGGGGGATGGAGTCGAGGAGCGCCTCCATGTCCTCGATTGAGTCGATGGCCACGCCGACTTTGCCCACTTCGCCGCGCGCTCGCGGATCGTCCGAGTCCATCCCGATCTGCGTGGGGAGATCGAAGGCGACGGACAGTCCGGTCGTTCCCCGCTCCAGGAGATAGCGATAGCGGCGGTTCGACTCCGTGGCGGTAGAGAAGCCTGCGTACTGCCGCATCGTCCAGAGCTTCCCCTGATACATGGATCGCTGCGGACCGCGGGTGTAGGGGAAGGAACCCGGTGCGGCGAGGTCCTCCGCTTCGTGGAATCCCCGCGCAGCAAGGTCGCCGGCATCGAAGTAGGGCTTCTGATCTGCCATGGCCCGTCATCATAGGCGACTGGAACGCCCGTCACGGAACGGCGGCGGCATTGACGGGACGCGGCCGGGACGGCCGCGCCACACCGAGGGTGATCCCGCGGCTGGTGCCTGGAAAACGCCCGGTATACTTCCACCCTTTCTGATGGGCGTCAGCGGCAATCTGAAGACGATGCTCCCGGGCGATCTGCTCCAGTGGCTGAGCCTTGGGCAGAAAACCGGCACGCTGGTCGTGGCCAACAAGTCGGTCGAGAAAAAGGTCTTCTTCCGCAGCGGTCGCATCATCTCCTCCGCCTCCAACAACCCACGCGAATACCTCGGGCAGTTCCTGATCAGCCACGGCTATCTGTCGGAGCCGGAGCTGATGAAAGCCATGGACGTCCAGCTCCAGTCCGGCATCCTTCTGGGAAAAATCCTGGTGATGATCGACGTGATCACCGAACCGCAATTGCAGCGCCTGATGCGGTTGAAGGCCGAGGAAGAGATCTACGACATTTTCCTGTGGACCGAGGGGGACTTCCACTTCGTCGACGACCAGCTGCCGACCATGGAGATGATTCCGCTGATGGTGGACGTGACCGGCCTGATCATGGAAGGTACGCGGCGAGTGGATGAATGGGCCCGCATCCGCGAAGTGCTGCCGAGCGAACTACTGGTTCCGGTGATGCAGAAGTCGCCGGATTCGGAGGAGATGAAGGACGTGGAGAAGACGGTGATCGCCGCGATCGATGGTCGCCGTTCGGTCGCTGAGATCGTGCTGGAAAGCCGCTCCTCGTCGTTCACGGTCTCCTCCACGATCTGCCAGCTGGTCCGCGATGGTTACGCCACTCTGTCCGATCCGGCGCGCTCGCAGCCTGCAGCCCAGCCCGCCGAGTTGCCTCCGTTCGAGGACTTCCGGGAAGACGACGAGATCCTCTCGCTGCTCGCGCGCGCCCAGCAGGCCATGCGCGATCACGACTACGAGAAGGCTCAGCGCATGCTGAAGGCCGCCGAGAACCTGGACCCCAATCACGCCCGCGTCCGCAACGCCATCAAGGGTGCCGAGGCGGCGATCCTGTCCGATCTCCGACGTCAGGGAATGACGGAGACCCGCGTGCCACGGGTGATCAAAGCGCTCGAAGAGATCACCCAGATGAACTTCTCGCCGAACGAGGGGTTCATCCTTTCCCGCATCAACGGGCAGTGGGATCTCGGCTCGCTCATCAAGATCAGCCCCATCCGCGAGCCGGACGCGATGCTGATTTTCTTCAAGCTCTGGAAAGAGAACATCATCGTTTTCGAAGACAAGAAGTAAGCGATTCCCGTCAGCGCTCCGGACCGGCGCGCATGCGAGCGAGGGTGGCATGAACAACCCGTCATCCTGAGAGCTTGTGAAGAAATCCCCGGCCGTCATCCTGAGCCGCGCAGACGGCGAAGGATCTGCAATCATGAAGCTGTCCCAGGCAAGGCTCGCGTGATTGCAGATCCTTCACTTCCCGCCCGCCAC
>JBKJQB010000281.1:0-5266 GCA_046594105.1 Thermoanaerobaculia bacterium | reverse complement strand
GTCTGCCTGCGCCTTCACCGGATCGGTCACCGCGTCGACCAGCGCCTGCTGACGCCACAGCAAATTGAGATAAGCCATGGCCTCGAAATAGTCAGGTTTCAGGTCCACGGCGTGCTGCAATGCAGTCTTGCCGCGCTCGATGATGTCCATTTTTTCTTTGAGGTCGGCAGGCGGATTCTTCGCAACCTTCTCGTAGCAGACCACCCCGAAGATGTAGAACGACTCCGGGTTCTTCGAGTCGATCAGGGTGATCTTCTGGTACCAGTTCAAGGCTTCGTTGAAATTGCCCTGTTTGGCGTAGAGCGTGGCGATCGATTTGACCGCTTCCAGATCGGCAGGATGGTCGTTGAGATAACCCCGGAAGTAGTCGATGGCCTGGGAGGTCCGGCTGGCGTTGAGATAGAGGTTGATCAGTGCGTCGCGGGCGATCCGGTCGTTCGGCTTCTTCTTCAGATATCGCGAAAGCTCGGCGATCGCGGCGTCCACCCGCGCCTCGTTTTTGGGCGACTTGTCGTCGGGAACGTACAACCCGATCTGGGAGTAGCCGACCATCCGGTCGAGATCAGCGAAGCTGCCGTCGATCTGGCGCGCCTGCACGTAGTGCGTCAGCGCCGTCGCGTAGTCTTCTTTCTGGTATGCGTCGTTCGCCGTCTTGATCTCCATCCGAGCCTCGATCTTCCGACAGCCGAACGAGGAAATGGCAAGACTGAGTGCCGCGAGAAGGCACAACAACTTTTTCATCGATTGTTCAACTCCCAGAGTAGTGGTGCGCCGCGGAGCGCTGAAGCAGGCTGTCAGGCAGTGGACCGCCCTTCCTGAGCAATGGCGGGTGACTATACCCATCGACTTCTACACCGTCAAGACGATTCCTATGATCTGAAACCGAAAGTTTTAACCGGCAAAACGCCACGAAGTTGTCCAATGATTTCTGGCCGTCACCACCGGCGCAACCGGGCCCGGCTGATGTTCCGATCAATCGGGCGTCTTGTACTCCGAGGTGAGGTCGCTGATCGTTTCCCACAGCAGCGGGAACAACGGCTCCCTCGTTCCCATCTCCAACTGCGCGGCCGGTACGCCCTTGAGCGACATCACCCTCGATCCGATGATGCGGAAGGCCAGCCGCATGTGGGTAAACCGCCAGTTCAGGAACGCCTCGTCGTAGTCCATCATCGCCTGGACCAGTCGGAACAATCCGACGTGCGAGCGCGGGTCGCGCTCGATCTCGATCAGCGTTCGCTGACGACGTTCCAGCAGCGCTTCGAAGAACGGCCACACCCGCTTTCCCACTTTGAGCAGGATTCCGAACCCGGGGGACTCCTGACCGCTTCCTTTTCCCAGGGAGCTGGTCCGGATGACATGGTAGTCCGCCGGCGCCATCGTCTCCAGAATCACGATCTGCTCCCGCAGCAGGTGGAAAATCCTGGTGCACCGCTCCAGCAGTCCCGCCGCCAGCTCCGGCTCGTCCGCAGCGAGATGCGCGGTCACCCTCGTCATTTCGTAATCGACGTGATGCAGCCACAGCTCTGCCGTCTGGTGTGTGATCTGGAACAGCCTCTCCTCGGGATGAGCGAGCAACGCCACCGGCTTCTGCAGTTCGAGAAGCTCCGGAACGCGCACGTACCGCTCATAGTCGGTCTCGCCTCGTCCTTCGAGAATGGGTCCGGTGTGCGCCGACATGAGAAAGGAGGCCTTGCGCGACCGCGCAGCGACGTCTAGACGAGCTCCAGAATGTGACCCAGCTTCTTCTTCTTGGCCTCGAGATACTTCCGGGTGTCCTTGGATGGGGCGATCTCCAGCGGCACCCGTTCGACGATCTCCAGGCCAAAGCCCTCGATGGCCACGTACTTGGCCGGGTTGTTGGTCAACAGGCGGATGTGCCGCACTCCGAGGTCGCGGAGGATCTGCGAGCCGGTGCCGTACTCGCGGATGTCCGGAGCGAATCCGAGCTTCTCATTCGCTTCGATGGTGTCGTCCCCGGCGTCCTGCAGCTCATACGCCTTGAGCTTGTTCATCAATCCGATGCCGCGGCCTTCCTGCAGCAGGTAGAGCACCACCCCTTTGCCCTCCGCCGCGATGAGCTCGAAGGCGCGATCCAGCTGGTCGCCGCAGTCGCAGCGCGCGGAGTGAAAGACGTCTCCGGTCAGACAGGAGGAATGGACGCGCACCAGCACGTTGTCGTCCTCGCCGATCTCCCCCATCACCATGGCCACATGCTCTTCACCGTTGATGTCGCTCTGGTAGGCATGAACCCGGAACTCGCCATGCGGCGTGGGAAGCCTCGGCGAAGCCAGGCAGTGCACGTGCTTCTCGTGCTGCATCCGGTACTTGATGATGTCGGCCACGGAGATGATCTTCAGGCCGTGCTGGATGGCGAACTCCTGCAGATCGGGAAGCCGGGCCATGGTCCCGTCCTCATTCATGATCTCGCAGATGACCGCCGCCGGGGTCACGCCGGCGATGACTGCCAGATCGACCGAGGCCTCGGTCTGGCCGGCACGCTTGAGCACGCCACCCTTCCGCGCCCGCAGCGGGAAGATATGTCCAGGGCGAAGGAGATCGGCAGGCCGCGACTTCGAATCGATGGCCACCCGCACGGTCTCCGAACGATCCCGCGCCGAGATGCCCGTCGTCACCCGACCGCGGGCCTCGATGGAAACCGTGAAGGCCGTTCCGTAGTTGGAGGTGTTGTTCTCCACCATCAACGGAAGCTCGAGCTCCGCGCAACGCTCTTCGGTCAACGCCAGGCAGATCAGCCCGCGTCCGAAGCGCGCCATGAAGTTGATCGCCTCCGGCGTCACCTTGTCGGCAGCCAGGCAGAGATCACCTTCATTCTCGCGATCCTCGTCGTCGACGATGATGACGACTTCCCCGCGACGATAAAGCTCGGCGGCCTCTTCGATGGTTGCGAACGGCATGAGACGTTTCTTCTCTCTTCCTCAACCGCAATGTCACGGCTGGCCAAAGGCCCTCGTTGCAGGCCCCTCGCGATCGCCAGCGGATCTCAGCCGGTGACCTTGAAGGACTGCTCGACGGTGTAGGACTGCTTGGACACGGTATCCACAATCTTCATCTTCAATATGTAGTCGCCCGGCTTCAGCGCTGGATTCAGCTCTCCCAGCGGGATGGTGCTGAGGATGGCGTAATGCCCGGGCCCGGGGGTTCCCAGCAGCGGCAGAGCCTGCGCATCAGTCAACGGCGCGCTGATGGTTTTCTTGTCCGGCCCGATCAGGTCGAGCTTGTACTGCAGCTTGGGCAGATTGGTCCCGGGGTCGATCCCCGGATTATTCACTTCGACGAAGTACCCCAGGTCTGCTTTGTTCGAGAACGCTCCGGTCGCCTTCGGCACGATCTTCAGCTTCCCGAATGCGAACGGCGCCTTGACCGGCTCCGCCACCGGAAGCTCATAGATATTGTCCGAGAGGATCAGGCGCGAGGTGTTCACCGTGTCTTTGGTCATTCCGGCGACATCCACCGAGCCGTTGGCGATGACGATCGAAACTCCTGCCTTGGCCAGACCGAGGGTCGCCTTGTACTTGCCGGCGGGAAGCATCAGCGTCTTGTCGGCGAACCAGTCGGTCTTCGAGGCGGTCAGCTTCGCCGGATCCTCGAAGGCCAGCACTCGCGCACCCGCCGCGTTCTCCACCACGCCAAAGATCGTATCCACCGCGTCGGCCGTCAGGCCGGCCGATGCCGGGATGTAGATGGAGACGGGCACGTACGACTCCCCGGCAGGCGAAACCAGCTCGGCCGAGGTCATGGCCACGCTTTTGGTCGTCTTGCCGGCTTTCGCTTCGGCGACCGCCGCTTCAAGCGCCGCCGTCTTCAGAACGGTCGATGCAGCGGCCGTGGCCGGACTGGCGACGGCAACCGGAACTGCCACCGGCGTCGACGCTCGTTTGAAATCGGGGGCCTTGGTGATGCCGGGCTGGGAGATGGAGGCCACGATCATTCTCTGGGTAGCGGCGCCGATGTCGAACCGCGGCGTCTGCATGCGCGAGTCACCGCTGTTGAACCGGTCGTTGAACACAATTTCCGCGCGGGGCAGGCCGAATGCTTTCTGCGCCGCCGGGCCCTCGTAGATCCAGGTGAGCTGTTCCGGATTGTCAGAATCATCGCGGACCGCTCCGGTGTTGATGTCGTTCTTGGTCAGTCCGCGCTCCGCGGCAGCCGCCGACCCGCCTTTCTTGGTCACCTTGCTCGGCGGCCCGAAGAGGATCAGCGCGCGCCCGCGATCCGACAGGGATCCTTTGATCTTCGGCGCGGCGAAATGCCCATCGGCGTAGGCGACACGCTGCTCGAAATCCTCCCGGAATTCATTGGCAGGAGTGTTCGGCGTGGGATCCCGCCGGGCCCAGAAAAGATCGATGAAGGCCTGCGCTGCGTCATCGGAAGCCAGGCTCTTCCAGGTAGCCGCGTCCTCGTTGGTCATGAGGAACTGGACCGGCCCTTTGGCCCAGTCGGCTTTGGCGGGAGAAATCTGGGCGAAACCGCTCGAGACTGTCGCCGCGACGAAGGCTGAAGCCAACAACAGGTGACGTGTTTTCATGAAGATCTCCGGTATCAGTAGTCGTCGAATCGAAACACCACTCGGGATGACCTATTCCCCGCACCGCCTGCTGCAAAGGGAGAATGGATCGCACCGGCGAAGAGGCCGGAGGCTAGTCTCACTCCTCGTCGAACTTGTCCATTTCCTCGTAGAGCTTGTCCATCTCCGAGTCGATCTCTTCCTGCTGGAGAACACCTTTGCGAACCAGAAGCGCCGCGAGGCTGTGCAGCAGAATGCTGTTCTCGATGATCATCTGCTCGAACTGGTCTTCGTCTTCCTCGCCGTTGCCATTGCGTTCAATATCGTCCATGGATCGCCTCCCTGACCCGAGTTTTTCCGGGTTCGCGCCGAACGATGTATCACAACCGAATGCCGAAAGCAGAATGCAAAACGTGGGGACGAGAAGAGACACCGTCCGCAACCTGGAAGTTGGTGGGGACACACCGAAGGAGAGAAGGCAGCCGGTCGAGAATCACGCCAGAGAACTGGCCCACCCGCGGACTAGAATCTCCTCATGAAGCGAACCCTGCCTTTCCTCCTCTTTCTCTTCTCCTGCCAGCCAACTCACGAAACCTTCCCTGCTCCGCGCACGGCCGCAACGCGGGCGATGCGGGTTGGCCTTCTGACTCCCGGATCGGTCAACGACAGCGGCTGGAACGCCATCGCCTACGAAGGACTGCAGCGCATCCACGCGGAGCTCGGAGCGGAGATCTCTCATCA
>JBKJQB010000082.1:0-2547 GCA_046594105.1 Thermoanaerobaculia bacterium | reverse complement strand
CAACGGGGCCAAGGCCGTCCAGAAACTCTCGGAGATGCGACCGGACATCATCCTCTCGGACATCATCATGCCGGAGAAGAACGGCTAC
Organism: Thermoanaerobaculia bacterium; assembly: GCA_046594105.1. Lineage (GTDB taxonomy): Bacteria > Acidobacteriota > Thermoanaerobaculia > Gp7-AA8 > Gp7-AA8 > JBDSGC01. The sequence continues at coordinate 2,459 of JBKJQB010000082.1, read as the reverse complement.
GAAGTCTGCGAGTACGTGAAGTCGCATCCTGATTTCCGCAACATTCCGGTGATCCTGCTGACCGGCACGTTCGAGCCGTTCGATCCCGATCGCGCCGACAAGGCCGGTTGTGATGCGGTGGTGACCAAGCCCTTCGAGTCGCAGAGCCTGATCCAGAAAGTCGAAGAGCTGATTGAACAGAGCAAGTCGGCCGCACCTGCCGCGCCCGCCCCCTCGATGCCGGCGCCACCGCAGCCCTTTTCCACTGGAGCGTTCCCTGCGAGCCAGCCCCCGGCGGCGAATGCCGGTTTCCAGCCGCAGGGCAGCGAGATCTTCTCAGCACCAGCGGCTTCGGCGCCTTCGTCCGCGCCGATGCAGTTCGCCCCTCCGCCTGCGGGCGCTCCTCCGTTCGGCGGAGAGACGCGCGCATTTCCGCCGATGAACTTCGGAGAGCAGGCGCCGGCCGCACCGATGAGCGTACCGCCCCCGCCTCCGGCGATGGAAAGCTCGCCGTGGGATGAGCCGGCGGAAGAAAAGTCCGCCGCCGGCACAGGCGCCGGTTTCGGATCGATGTCCTCCGCAGCGCCGGCCGCATCCGAACCTTCGCCGTGGGACGAGCCGGTCTCCGGCGGCGAAACGCGCGCGTTCGGAAAATTGAACTTCGACGACCTGCAAAAGATGGCTGGCGAAACGGCCACGCCCGCTCCGTCCGCCCCCCCGCCGCCGTCCGCCCCGGAACCTTCCCCCTGGGATGCGCCGGAGGCAGGTGGCGGCGAGACTCGCGCCATTCCGCGTATGAGTTTCGAAGAGATGCAGAAGCTTGCGCAGGGCTCCGCGCCACCGGTTGCAGCGCCGCAGGAGCCATCGCCATGGGGCCAGCCGTCCTCTGCGGATGCTGGTTCCACGCGGGCCTTCCCTCCGATGAATTTCGGCGAGGCTGCGCCCGCCGCATCGGAGCAGACGAGCTCCTCGCCTTCGGAGCCGTCGGGCTCGATGTGGGATGCCCCGGAGCAGAGCGCTTCACCCAGCGACCCCATGCCCTTCGGTGGTGGCCAGTCGCCCGACGCATCACCCACACCAGAGCCGTCTCCCTGGGACGCGCCGCAGAGTGATTTCGCCGGCGAGACCACCGCGCTTCCGAAGATGTCGTTCGATGAGCTGAACAAGATGGCGGCGCCGGAACCGCCTCGCGAGCCGGAGCACGCCCCCTGGGTGGAGCAAGAGCCCTCGGCACCGTCGTGGCCGGTCTCTACGAGTTCTTCCTCAGCGCCGAGTGCTTCCGGTTCGGGTGCAGGTGACGCCGACAAGCGCGACTCGTTCGCGGAAACCGGTGGTGGGGTGCAATCACCTGCGGCGGCTTCCACGTCGAACTGGACACCTGAGGAATCGGAAGCTCCTTCCTCCGCTTCGCCCTCCAGCGCTACCGCGTCGAGTGGCCAGAGCATCGGCAATCTGACCGACGAGCAGATCGACCGCATCGCCCGGCGCGTCGTCGAGTTGATGTCCGAAACCACGGTGCGCAACATCGCGTGGGAAGTGATCCCCGATCTCGCCGAGAGGGTAGTCAAAGAGCGCATTCGCCAGTTGGAATCCGAGTAGCGGATCGATCGCCGGGGCGGGATGCTGTCCCTCCCCCGGCGTTTCAAACGCCCCGACCCCTTCGCCCCATGAAGATTTACACGCGCACCGGAGACTCCGGACAAACGTCTTTGTTCGGAGGCGCTCGCGTCGCCAAGAATGACGCTCGCATCGAAGCGTACGGGACGGTCGACGAGCTGAACTCCCACCTCGGCGTGGTTCGCGCGAACTGGCCTCAGTCTCCGCTCGATTCGCTCTTCGCCCAGATCCAGTCAGATCTGTTCGAAGTAGGGGCTCACCTCGCCTCGCCTGGGACCAGCCGTTTTGCCGGCGTCGAGGAGAACCGGATCCTGGAACTGGAGCAACGCATCGATGCGATGGAGTCGGAGTTGATCCCGCTGAAGAGTTTCATCCTGCCCTCAGGGTCCACAGCGTCCGCGCAGATCCACGTCGCCCGCACTGTCTGCCGCCGGGCCGAGCGCCTCGTCGTGGCTCTCGGCGATGACACGGTAGCCACACGATCGACCATCGCCTATCTCAACCGCCTCTCGGATTTTCTTTTCGTGGCCGCCCGATTCGCGAACTTGAATGCGGGTGTTCCCGACGTCCCATGGACGCGAGGTTGAGCCGGCGAAGCCGGCAGAAGACCGTAGCCCCCGGCTTCAGCCGGGGGAACGCAGAGACCCCATGGCAGCGAAGCCCGCTTCAGCGGGCGACAGAAGGGTTCCGTCATCTGGCGAACCACCGAGGAGTCAATCCGCTGTTCTGTCGGGCTTCTCCCGTTCTACCCGCGCTTCGCCTCGGCGCGCTTCTGCATCCAGTGCATCAGGTAGTAGAGCGCGCCGATCACCAACGCGAAGCCGATGATCCAGTACGACTTCGAAGCGAGCGCGGTCTTCAGC
>JBKJQB010000014.1:0-11904 GCA_046594105.1 Thermoanaerobaculia bacterium | reverse complement strand
GGCAGAACGTCTTGGAGCGTGATCTTGGCGGAGCCTTGGGCAACCAGCGCCGCCGGCCGTGCCGGCCGAGCCGGGAAGGCCACTCCGCAATGCGGGCTACAATCGCCGCCTGTGAGCCGGAGCTGGGCAGCCCCCGCCCTTTTCGCGATGCTCGGTCTGGTCGCTCTGGTGGCCAGCCTCCGTGCGCGAGGTCCCCACCCCGCTCCGGCCAATGCGCCGGACGCTCAGTTCTCGGCGATGCGCGCGCTCGCGTTGGAGCAGAGCCTTCTTTCCGGCGTCGGGCCGCACCCGGTGGGCACTGCAGCGCATGAAACCGTTCGCCAGCGGATTGAATCCCACTTCCGGACGCTCGGCTACGAGGTTCAGGTCCAGCGAACCTTCGGATGCAACGCCTATCTCATGTGCGCACCGGTCGAGAACATCATCGCCCGCCGCTCCGGTGAGACGGGGCAGGATTCGCTGCTCATCGCCGCCCACTACGACTCGGTGCCGTCCGGACCCGGTGCCTCCGATGATGGCGCCGGCGTCGCGGCTGTACTGGAAACGGCCAGAGCTCTGCGCGGGGAACGGCTCCGCAATCCGATCGTCTACCTCATCACCGACGCCGAAGAGTCAGGGCTGATCGGAGCGGAAGCATTCATGGCCGACCCGGCCCTGAGACGGCAGTCGGCCGCTGTGATCAACGTCGAAGCCCGAGGGACCAGCGGTCAGAGTTTCCTGTTCGAGACCAGCTCGCGCAATGAATGGCTGGTGCGGCTCCTGGCTCGCACCCTGCCCCGCCCCGACACCAGCTCGCTCTTCTTCAACATCTACGAAATGCTTCCCAATGACACCGACATGACGGTGTTCAAGCGGGCAGGTCTGGTGGGGGTCAACTTCGCAAACATCGGCGATGTCGCGCGCTATCACACCCCGCGGGACGATCTCGCCCACGTGACGCCGAGCACTCTCCAGTCGCACGGGGATCACATCCTGGCCACTGCCCGCGCACTGGGCAACGCAGACCTGCGTCAGACCAGCGCAGGAAACGCCGTGTGGTTCGACGTGCTCTCCACGTTTCTCATCTGGTGGCCGGCGGCGTGGTCGCTCCCGGCGTCCATCCTGGCCCTCCTGATCCTCCTGGTGGCCATGGTCATCCGCTTTCGCGACTCGGCCATGCCCGGCGGCGGCGCCACACTCGGGGTGTTTTCTTTTTTCCTGTCGACACTCGGGGCGTTCGCAATCGGCCTCCTGGCGAACTGGCTGGCCGGAGTGCGATCGCACGGAGTGGCGGTGGTGGCGCAGCCCGGTCCGGCGATCGTGGCCATGTGGCTGATCGGTGCCGCCATCGCCATCATGGCCGCCAGGAAGTTCCACCACGACAGCGGATTCGACGGACTCTTCCTCGGTCATGCCATCTGCTGGTCGGTGGTGAGCATCGTTCTGGCCTTCGTACTTCCAGGCGCGACCTACCTCACCCTCGTCCCGGCCATGACCTGCGCCATCCTGGCCACGCTGCGGGCGTCCCTCGGACTGTCAGACGTAGTGGTGACGCTGGTGGCCGCGGGTGTCGCTGCCATCCTGATCTTTCCACTTTCGCTCACGCTCTACGACGCGCTCGGCGGTCCGGCCCTCCCGGTCATCGCGCTGCTGGTGGCCATGGTGACCACCACATGGTCCCCGCTGATTGCGGGCGCTGAACCTCTCCACCGCGCTCTGGTCAGCTCATTTCTCGTGGCGGCTGTGTTGTTCGTTGCCATGGCAAACGCGATCCCTCCCTACACTTCCGAATCGCCGCGTCACGTGTCGCTGCGCTATTTCGACGACGGCACACCTCGATGGCACACCGAGTCTTTGCTTCCAGCGATGCGCAAGATCGTTCGTTTTGAGACAGTGCCGCGTTCGTTATTCGAATGGCTGAAGGTGCCGTCCAGGGTTCTGGCAGCTCCCGCGCCGGCGCTGGCTCTTGTGCCACCCGAAGTTCGCGTGCTCGCTGATGAGCGCAGTGCCGGATCGCGGCGACTGGTCTTGCGAATCGCTTCTCCGCGTCACGCCCAACGCGTCTCGCTGGCGTTCCGGGTCGCCTCACTCAGATCGATCCGGGTGAACGGCGTCAGCCCCCCTCCTCGGCCCGCGCGATTCCGGGACACGCTGGCGAAAGGGTGGCATCAGGTGGCCATCCGCGGAGTGTCTGAAGCGGTCCTGGATCTCACGATCGGACCGAAGGATTCGATCGAGGCGGTGATCATCGACCTCTCTTACGGCTTACCGCCAGAAGGGGCCGCGCTGGCCGCCGCTCGCGACGGATCGAATGCCGTGCCTGCGCACGAAGGCGACACCACCATGATGCTGCGACGGGTTCGGTTGTGAGTCTGCGTCTTGCGTTTCGGAATCGAGTGCCCTGCGCGTCTGGGGAATTCGTCGGATCTCGATCAATCGTGGGCGGGTTACGCGAGAGCGAAGTCCACTCGGAGTGTGAACAGCGCGACAAGCCAGCCAAGCAGTGCGAGTTCCGAGCGTGGCCGCCGGGGTTGTTCCCTGGCTGGCCACGCTGCGGAATCGCGAGGGTAGGCTTACTTGGCGGGTGCCGGAGCCGGTGGAGGCTCGTCCGAGGCATGGTCCACGATGTACAGCCACTTGCCGTTGCGCCGCTCAACAACATCGGTGAAGCGACCTTTCATCACGATCGGCGCGCCGCCGGCTTTCGGCACTAAAGTCAGCTCGAATCGTCCCCAGCCGACGGAGACGTTGCCGCTGGTCTTCGAATGACGATCGAAGAACTTGGCATCCTGGACGTTGTTTCCGCTCATCATCCCTTCGAAGGCTGCGCGGATGCCGTTCTCGCCGCTGACCGCAGCCATGCCGGGAAAATATCCGACTGCGTCGGGTGCATAAAGAGCCACCACACCATTGACATCGTTGGCCTTGAACGCTTTCAACCAGGCCGATTCCACCGAGGCCGCTCCGCTCTCAGCAGCATGGAGCGGAAGCACAGACGCGGACAGAGTGAGGAGCAATATGGGGACAAGACGTGACCGACGGGACATGATTGGGGCCCTCCTTGACGACGGATCATATGTTTTCCCCGGTGGGTGGGGGTGGTTTGCCTCACTGGTGCGCACGAGGAGCATAGAAGGCTCGATTCGGATGATCAGATCCCAGGACTGAAGTCCTGGGCTACCGGGCAATCGTCCTTACGGGACTGAAACCTTCGCCGACTGCACCGGTCCCGGCTCAAGATTCGCCCGAAAACGAAAAAGGCCCGCCGGGTGGCGAGCCTTTCGAGATCGAAATCAAAGGGTTACGGCTTTTTCTTTTTCGCGGTCTTTGGCTTCGCTTTGGCGGGAGCCGGCTTCTTTTCCTTGGCTTCCTTCTTCGGTGCGGCCTTCTTCGCGGCCGTCTTTTTCTTCGGAGCCTCGTCGGCATCAGCGGCGTCGTCGGTGTCCGCCTTGGGGGCTTTCTTCGGAGAGGCTTTCTTCGTGGATGACTTCACCGGGGTCTCGGCAGCGTCGTCGCGGGAATCCGGCTCGTAGCCCATGAATTCCAGAATGGCCATTTCGGAGGCGTCACCACGACGAGGTCCGATCTTGATGATGCGGGTGTAGCCGCCCGGGCGCTCGGCGAACCGGGGGCTCAGGACGGTGAACAGCTTTCCGAGCAGACCGTTGTCGGCAATGATCCGGGCAGCCTGACGGCGGTTGTGCACGTTGTCGGTTTTTCCGAGGGTGATCAGGCGCTCGATCTGGGGACGGAGCTCCTTCGCCTTCGGCAGGGTGGTGATGATGCGTTCGCGATCGATCAGCGAGGCGAGCTGGTTGCGGAACATCGCCTTACGATGCGCGCTCGTTCGCCCCAGCTTGCGGTTGACCATTCCGTGTCTCATGGTGACTCGTCCTTCCCATCCTCGAGGCCAGCGGAGGAATCGATCCTCCGCTGCCCCGGGCGTCTCATGCCGTCAGCAGACTGCGACCGCTGGTCACTCGCGCATTTCGGCGCGGGCACCCGCCCGGGTCATCCCGAAGGACAGACCGAGGGAGGCCAGCACGTCTTTGATCTCATCGAGCGACTTGCGGCCGAAATTCTTGGTGGAGAGCATCTCGCGCTCGGTGCGCTGAACCAGATCACCGAGGGTGCGGATGTTGGCGTTCTTGAGGCAGTTGGCCGAGCGGACCGAGAGGTCGAGCTCTTCGATCGGCTTGGACAGCATCTCGGCAACGCGCGGATCGACTTCCGGCGCCGACGACTCTTCGACTTCTTCGCCGCGCGCTTCGAACTGGCTGAAGATGCGCAGGTGGTCGCCGAGGAGGTCCGCAGCGAGGCCAACAGCTTCCTGCGGGGAGACCGCGCCGTTGGTCCACACTTCCAGGACCAGCTTGTCGTAGTCGGTCATCTGGCCGACGCGGGCGCCTTCCACGTGATAGTTGACGCGCCGCACCGGCGAATGGATGGAGTCGATGGGGATGTAGCCCAGCGGCAGATCCGAGTCGGCATTGCGATCGGCCACCTGATAGCCGCGACCGCGCTTCAGACGGGCCTCCAGCTTGAGCGAGCCCTCCTTGGAGAGCGTGGCGATGTGCGCCGTCGGATCGAGGATCTCGACGTCCGAATCCTTCTCGAAATCGGCAGCGGTGACCACACCGGGGCCTTTCTTCTCGAGGTACAGCGTCTTGGGGCCCTCTCCGTGCAGCTTGAAGGCGACCTGTTTGAGATTGAGAACGACATCCGTCATGTCCTCCACCACTCCGGTGAGTGATGAGAACTCATGAAGGACGCCTTCCACGCGAACCGCTGCGATGGCTGCTCCCTCAATGGAGGAGAGAAGCACGCGCCGCAGGGCATTTCCGATCGTGGTACCGAATCCTCGTTCGAATGGCTGGGCAACAAAGCGCCCGTAGTTCGGGGTGAGAGTCTCGGCGTCGTAATCGAGCTTCTTGGGTTTCTGAAAATCTGACCACAACATGTAGCGGCCTCCTCGCCAAAGTGGAGGACAGGCACCCCCGCCTGTCCGAACCGGACATTCCGGGACAGGCGGGGGCGCCTGTCCTCCACCGCATTGGTTACTTCGAGTAGAGTTCGACGATGAGCTGTTCCTGAATGGGCAGGCGGATGTCTTCCCGCTTCGGAAGATCGAGCACGCTGCCGAGGAACTGCTCGGGACTGAGCTGGAGCCATGAGGGAACGCCGCGGCCGCTGGCCGTTTCCACGGCTTGACGGATCTGATCGTTCTTCCGGCTCTTCTCACGAACCTGGATGACATCGCCTTTGCGACCCTGGTAAGAGGGGATGTTGACCTTCTTCCCGTTCACCTCGATGTGGCCGTGGCGGACGAGCTGGCGCGCCTGGGCGCGTGAAGCGGCGAAGCCGAGGGAGTAGACGACGTTGTCGAGCCGGAGCTCGAGCTGGCGAAGAAGGTTCTCGCCGGTGATGCCGGTCTTCTGGTCGGCGCGCTGGAAGTAGAGCCGGAACTGGCGCTCCAGCAGGCCGTAGATGCGTTTGACCTTCTGTTTCTCGCGGAGCTGCAGGCCGTAGCCCAGCACCTTGGAGCGACGACGTCCATGCTGGCCCGGCGCGTAGTTGCGGCGCTCAATTGCGCACTTATCCTTGAAGCAGCGGTCCCCTTTCAGGAACAGCTTCATCCCTTCACGCCGGCAAAGCCGGCAAACGGGATCAGAGTAACGAGCCACTGTGCCTCCTCTTGTTTCGCACCCGCGCCACCATGGCGCGTTGCGTGTACGGCGGCAGCTGCGCGCCGTACGGCCCGAGTCGCCTGCAACACGCAGCGACGCGGCCCGCTTGAATCACTTTTGAATGATCAGACCCGACGGCGTTTCGGGGGACGGCAGCCGTTGTGCGGGATCGGCGTCACGTCCTTGATGGACTTGATGTCCAGTCCTGCCGCGGCCAGCGCGCGGATGGCGGACTCGCGACCGGCGCCCGGTCCCTTGACCTTCACATCCACCGAACGCAGACCGTGCTCCTGGGCCAGCTGCGCCGCATTCTGGGCGGCCACCTGCGCCGCAAAGGGAGTTCCCTTGCGTGAGCCCTTGAATCCGATGCGGCCGGCACTGGACCAGGCCAGGGCGTTGCCCATCGGATCGGCAATGGACACGATGGTGTTGTTGAACGTGGCGGCGATGGAAGCCACCCCGTGCGGAACGCTCTTCCGTTCCTTCTTCTTCGTTCCCGCCCGGCGGGCTCCAGCTTTGGGGGCTCGTGCAGTTGCCATTGGATGCGTCCTCGATCTCGGTAGCGATGCGAATCGGAGAGAAAGGCTTCAGGCCTTTCCCTTCCGCTATTTCTTGGTAGCTTTCTTCTTTCCGGCCACGGCGCCCTTGCGCGGACCCTTGCGGGTGCGGGCATTGGTGTGGGTTCGCTGGCCGCGCGTGGGGAGCCCGCGTCGATGACGCATGCCGCGGTAGGAGTTGATCTCCATCAATCGCTTGATGTCCAGACCGACGTCCTTGCGAAGATCGCCTTCGACTTTCCCTTCGTCCGTGATGATCTGCCGGATCTTCCGGACATCATCCTCGGTCAGGTCTTTGACGCGGGTGTCGCGATTGACCTTCGCCGAGCCGAGGATCCGGCTGGAACGCGATCGTCCGATCCCGTAGATATAGGTCAGGCCGATCTCGACCCGCTTGTTGAGTGGAAGGTCCACACCTGCGATACGTGCCATCGATAAAGCTCCTAGCTCTTAGCTTTGAGTCCTGCCACCTGCCACACAACGCGCCGGGACATTCCCGATGCGCTGCCACAGGCGACGGAGCTCATCATCCCTGTCGCTGCTTATGCTTCGGAATCTCACAGATGATCCGAATCACGCCCTGACGGCGAACGATTTTGCACTTGGTACAGATCTTTTTGACTGACGAACGAACTTTCATAATGGGACTCTCACTGTCTCACGTCATTTGTATCGGTAGGTGATCCGGCCGCGGGTCAGGTCATACGGCGAAAGCTCGACCAGAACCTTGTCGCCGGGAAGGATGCGGATGAAGTGCTTCCGCATCTTGCCTGAGATGTGAGCCAGAACCTTGTGCTTGTTCTCCAGCTCCACATGAAACATCGCGTTGGGCAATGTTTCCAACACCGTTCCGGTCACTTCAATCGCTTCTTCTTTCGACATACCTTCCTTTTTTCCAGTTGCCGGCATGAGGCATGCGGGACAGAAACGGAGCGCCTCGCTCCGTTCGCGTCCCTCATCACTCAGTCCCGCCCCAACACCCTCGGCCCCTCCGCCGTGATGGCCACCGAATGCTCGAAGTGCGCTGCCAGCGTCCCGTCGATCGTTCGCGCCGTCCAGCGATCTGCATCGGTACGGACGTCCTCGACCATCCCCTCACGTCCCGCCCGCTCCAGCCTCGACTTGAGCTTCGAGCCCGTCTCGCACAACATCGGCTCGATGGCGAAAACCATTCCTTCCTTGAGCTCCAGCCCCCGCCCGCGCTTCCCGTAGTTGTAAACCTGAGGATCCTCATGCATCCGGCGTCCGATCCCATGACCGACGAAGTTTCGAATGACATGAAACCCTCGCGATTCCGCATGCTCCTGCACCGCCGCCCCGATGTCGCCCAGATGCCGTCCCGGTCGCATCTCCTCAATGGCCAGGTCCAGGCACTCCCGGGTGGTGTCCAACAGCTCGGCGGCCCTCGGCGTGACCTTGCCGACCGGCACCGTCACTGCACCATCCCCGACGAACCCGTCGAGAATCGCACCGAAGTCGAGCCCCAGGATGTCGCCTTCCTGCAGCTTCGTGCGATTGGGGATGCCATGCACGATGACGTCGTTGACCGAAGAGCAGAGAACCGCAGGGTACGGAGGCAACCCCATCGGCGCGTAATTCTTGAAGGGTGACTTCGCCCCGCGCTTTGCCAGTTCCTCTTCGGCCACGGCGTTCATCTGCGCGGTGGTCGCTCCTGGCCTGGCCATCTCCCGAAGGATGTCGAGGATCTCCAGGACCACGCGATTGACGCGATCCATGACCTCGATCTCCTCGCGATTCTTGAGAATCGGACCTTTCATTCGGTCGAGCATTCAGCGGAGAGACTTCCCGATCCGTTCAAAGACCTCATCAACGGGACCAACCCCGTCGACTTCGCGCAAGGCGTTCTTCGCCTTGTAAAACGTCACTACCGGGAGCGTCTGGCGATGAAAGGCATCGAGGCGCTTCCGTACTGCAGTCTCGTTGTCATCCGGACGGGCCACCACCTCGGCGCCACACCGATCGCACACGGCGTCGGAAGCGGGAGGAGCGGATTCCAGATGGTAGATCGCCCCGCACTGCGAACACGATCGGCGGAGCGCGATCCTCTTGACAATGACGTCGTCAGGGACCAGTAGCTGCAGAACCCGGAGGTTCCCCTGACCATTCCCGACCAGGGAACTGAGCTTCTCCGCCTGGACCACCGTGCGGGGAAACCCATCAAGAATAAACCCTTTAGCGGCGTCACTCTTCTGAAGCCGGTCCTTGATGATGCCCACCATCAGGTCGTCGGAAACCAGCGCCCCGGCGGCCATGATCGGCGCGGCCTGACGACCGAGCTCGGTGCCTTCGTTGATGGCCTCGCGCAGCATGTCTCCTGTGGAGATGTGCGGGACAGCGTGCTGGGCCGCAAGCCGCTTCGCCTGCGTTCCCTTGCCGCTGCCGGGCGGTCCGATGAAGATCAGCCTCACTCGCTCTTCCTCAACCGCGCCGTCCGCGGATGCGGCCCTTCTTCATGAATCCGTCGTAGTGCCGCATGACCAGCTGCGACTCGATCTGCTGGATGGTGTCCATGGCCACGCCGACCACGATCAGCAGCGAGGTGCCGCCGAAGTAGAAATTGAAGCCCATCCCTTCGGTGAACCACAGCGGGAGCACGCGATCGAGCGCCGCGCCGACCCCGAAAGGCAGCTGGTTCACATGAACGCCGGCAATGAGGAACTCCGGCAGGATGCAGACCGCGGCCAGATAGATCGATCCGACGAAGGTGATGCGCGTCAGTACCCGATCGATGTAGTCCGACGTCTTCCTGCCCGGCCGGATGCCCGGGATGAAGCCGCCGTACTTGCGCATGTTGTCAGCCGTGTCGACCGGATTGAAGACGATCGACGTGTAGAAGTATGCGAAGAAGATGATCCCCACTACCTGCAGCAGGTAATAGAGCGGCTCCCCCACGCGGATCTGGTTGCCGATGGCCGAAGCCCACGGCGTCTTGATCATGGAGGCGATGGTCTGCGGAATGACCAGGATCGAGGAAGCAAAGATCACCGGGATGACACCGGCCGTATTGACCCGGAGGGGAAGGTACGTATTCGAACCGCCGTAGACCTTCCGTCCCACCACGCGCTTGGCGTATTGCACCGGAATGCGTCTCTGGGCCCGTTCCATGAACACCACGAAGGCAACCACGGCGATCATGAAGATCACCAGAGCCAGCATGGCAAACAGGTTGCGCTGTCCGGTGCGGATGTCGTCGATCAGGCCGACCGCAGCGTGCGGAAGATTGACCACGATGCCGGCGAAGATGATGAGCGAGATGCCGTTGCCGATCCCCCGTTCAGAGATCTGCTCACCGAGCCACATGATGAACGACGTGCCGGTGGTGAGCGTGAGGACGGTCATGATGGGAAACCCGATGCCCCACAAAGTGTCCTGCACCGAAGTGGGAACCAGCGGCGCGCCACCGGGTGCGGTCTGCGACTTCAGCCAGAAGGCCACGCCAAGGGACTGCACGATCGACAGAACGATGGTCCCGTAGCGCGTGTACTGGTTGATCTTGCGGCGTCCCATCTCCCCTTCCTTCGAGAGCTTCTCGAGGTAGGGCCAGACCACCGTGAGCAGCTGAAGAATGATCGACGCCGAGATGTACGGCATGATCCCCAGCGCGAACACGGAGAGGCGGCGCAGGGCGCCACCAGAGAAGAGGTCGAGGAAGCCGAACACGCCGCCCGACATCGATTTGAAAAACTCCGACAGCGCGACCGGATCCACTCCGGGGGTGGGGATGTGCGACCCCAGCCGGTAGATGGCCAGCAGCCCGAACGTGAACAGCACACGCTTGCGCAGGTCTTCGATTGCCCAGATGTTGCGGAGTGTTTCGAGGAGGTTCAACTTACTGGATCTCCTGGCAGGTTCCGCCGGCAGCTTCGATGTGCTTGCGGGCGGTCTCCGAGAACTTGACGGCGGAAACGGTCAGCTTCTTGGTGAGCTTGCCGTTGCCGAGGATCTTGATGCCGTCGTGACGGCCCTTGACCAGACCGACATCGCGCAGCGAGGCCTCGTCGATCGACGCGCCATTGTCGAAGCGCTCCAGATCGGAGAGATTCACCACGGCGTACTCTTTCTTGAAGATGTTGGTGAAGCCGCGCTTCGGAAGACGGCGATGCAGGGGCATCTGTCCGCCTTCAAAGCCCTTCATCCGGGAGAAACCGGAGCGTGACTTCTGCCCCTTCTCTCCGCGTCCGGCGGTCTTTCCGTTGCCCGATCCCGGACCACGGCCGACGCGTTTTTTCGAGTGGCGCGCGCCCTTCTTTGGTTTCAGCTGATTGAGTTCCATGTCCGCTCCGTCGACGCCGGGAAGGGCGTCAGTCCACTACCTGCACGAGGTGAGGGATCTTGGCGATCATCCCGCGGGTTTCCCGCGTGTCCACACGCTCGGCGATCCGCCGGATCTTGCCCAGCCCGAGCGCGCGCAGCGTCTCCCGCATTTCGCGGGGACAGCCGATGCCGCTGCGGATCTGCTGGATCCGGATCATCTTCGTCGAATCGTTCTTCTTGCCCGACTCGTTCTTCTTGGCGGTCTCATTCTTCGATGAGGGCGTCATGCTTCGACCTTCTCCTCGCCGATGCCGCGCAGCGCGTTGTACTGCTCCTGGCTGCGGAGCATCTTGAGGGCCTCGAACGTCGCCTTGACCACGTTGTGCGGATTGGCCGTGCCCAGCGACTTGGTCAGGATGTTCTGGATCCCTGCCGACTCCAGGATGGCGCGCACCGGACCACCGGCGATGACCCCGGTTCCATCGGAGGCTGGCTTGAGCAGAACCCGTCCCGCGCCGTAATGCCCGAGGACCGCGTGCGGGATGGTGGTGCCGCTCATGGAGATCGAGATCATGTTCTTCTTGGCGATCTCGATGCCCTTCTTGATCGCGGCAGGAACTTCCTTGGCCTTGCCCGATCCGAAGCCGACGCGGCCCTTGCCGTCACCGACCACCACGAGCGCGCTGAAGCTGAAGTTCTTACCGCCCTTGACGACCTTGGTGACACGGTTGATGTGAACGACCTTGTCGATCATTCCGCTGTCGTTGCGATCATCGCCACGGCGATCGCTGCGAGGTGAGCCCTGACCGGGGCGCTGAGGACGCTGCATTGGACGCTGCATCTGTTCTCCTAGAATTCCAGACCGTTTTCACGCGCCGCATCCGCGAGCGCCTTGATGTTGCCGTGATAGAGGTAGCCGCCGCGGTCGAAGACCACGCGCTTGACACCTTTGTCTTTCGCTTTCTTGGCGATCAATGCGCCGACGCCTTTGGCTGCAGCCGCATTGGCCCCTTTGGCTCCGGCAGCCTTCTCGTGCGTCGATGCCGACACGATGGTGTTGCCCGTGGCATCGTCGATCAGCTGCACATAGATGTGTTTGAGGCTCTTGAACACAGCCAGCCGCGGCCGGTCCGACGTCCCGTTGATCTTGCGGCGGATTCGTTCGCGAACCCGACCTCGTGACTGCACTCTCTCTTTGGCGCGATCCATAACGTTTCAATCCTTGCCGAGGCTTGGTACCCGGCGGTTGTGGTGCTCTCTACGAAACGACTTCGGTAACTCGGAGATCCTTCAGCCCTCTTCGGGGCCTCAGGATGAAGCGAGGCGGCTTGCCGCCTGGCGTTATTTTCCTGCTGCCTTGCCGGCCTTGCGGCGAATCACTTCGTCGCTGTACTTGATTCCTTTGC
>JBKJQB010000232.1:0-10547 GCA_046594105.1 Thermoanaerobaculia bacterium | reverse complement strand
CGGGTGCGAGGTGACGAAGGCGCGGGCATCCACCGCCCGCACGATCGCCTTGACCTTGCGGATCTCCAGCCGGGTGACGACGCAGTAGAGGATCTCCTGATCTTCTTCGCTGAGGCCCCCCCCTGCCCTGGTAGACGGTGACGCCGCGGCGAGGTCGGTCATCACATCCGGGGCGGCAACGCCCGCCTCCGCCCGGAGCGACCGGCTTGGCGGGTCCAAGCCCAGGTTCCTCTACACATCGCGACCAGGCAGGAGCTATCCCTGAAGTGTTGGCTCTCCGTCGGGGCCGGTTCGATTCAGTGCGGCTCACCACTCTTTCGGCACTCACACACGGCGCCGGCAACTCGTCCCGAGGTCGATGGCAACGGGGTGCATGGTCCGAGATCAGAATCGCCAGAATATCCCAGCGGTGATGTTCGTGTGACTCGTCACACCGCTCCCTGAGAAGGTGCGAACGCCGGTCATTGCCGGGCCGGTCAGCGTCGAGGCCGCCACGGCTGTCACACTGAGCGCCCTCACGGGGTCGGTCGAGTTGTTGCTGAACACAACCGTCGGATCTGTGTTCAACACGAGGCGGCCCGCCGGCAGCAACCCGAGCGCGACATTGGGTGTGGCGTCGAGCGCCGTGCGCGCCGCGTTCTTACTGAGGGACACGCGGGCATCGAGCCGGACGCCCCAACGTGGAGAGACGTGATACTTCACACCGCCACCCAGGATGCCGCCAACCGTACGGTCGTCGCGAGCGTCCTTCACCGTCACATTGTCGGTCTCGTTGATCGGAGAGCCTGATGGGTTCAGGAATTGGTAGTTGCCCTTCAGCGTCACACTGGGCATGTTGCCCGTAGTCGAAATCAGGCTCGCACCGACAGTCGCATACGGGATGAGATCCCCGGCCGTTCTCAGGTTAATGACGAGTGCTCCGCTCGTGAAGAGCTGGTGGGCGTTTCCGCTGTCGATCGCGGCCGTGGAGGTGAGGCTCTTCAGCACTCGACCTGGGTTGGCTGTGATCAACCCGTTGAAGGCCATGATGAAACTCGCACGCGTCGCTTCGATCGAGTCGATGTTTGCCTGCTTGATCTGAAGGCGCGCCAGGCCGTAGTCGACGCTCAGCTCAGCGCTGAACCGAGGAGTCAACACGCGGCTGACACGGGCGCCGATGCTTCCCGAGCGCCGCGACTGGCCAAGCGACCTTCCGAGTACGGGATCGAGCGTGGCGATCCGCCCTGGAAAGGGCGCCGACATTCCCACTTGGCTCGTCTCCAGAGCTGTGGCAGCCTGATTGAACAAGATGGCCCCGTCGCCGAAGTACCAGGACGATTCACGTCGGGAGGATGCAACCGTGATCACTGTGAGTGGCGGGTAGATGGCCGCCGTCGAAAATGCTTGGCCCGGCGCGGGCAGGCTCACGGTTCCAGCAGTCGGATTCGAGGGCAACATACCCCCGCCATCGAATTCGATCTCCCACTTGCCAGAACCTGCGGTCTGCGCCGCCGCGGGCGAAGCAAAGGCAACAAGTGCCACTAGACAGAGAGCGAGTCTCCAGAACCGGGTACGGATGCGAAGGGTACTCATGACTTTTGTTCCTTTCGGTGGCTGGTGCCCTAACTCGTTCAAACGAGGTGACCAGGACTCGGCGTCGACCCTGCCGGTGAGCTGGCATTGCAGCCGAGCGTCATTCCAAGGAGTGCCGCGAGAGCCCCCTGGGCGAGCACCGAAAGAACGACTCCCTGTTCGCGGGCTGCTCGACACGTTCGTTTCCTCCTATCTCAAGAGCGGAAAATGGCCGCACAAACTTGAAAAGGGCGAGAAAGGGCCTAAACTAGCGATATTCCTGACCAGCTCACGAAGGTCACCGGGCTGCTTCTCAAATGGGGGCAAGGCGACGAGGCGGCCCTCGAGCGATTGATTCCGCTCGTCCATCGGCAACTCCATCAGATCGCGCGGCGCTGCATGGCCGGCGAGCGCGCGGGCCACAGCTTCCAGGCGACGGCGCTCGTCAACGAGGCCTACCTGCGCCTGGTCGACGCGAAGAACGTCGCGTGGCACGACCGCGCACACTTCCTGGCCGTGTCGGCTCGCGTGATGCGTCGCATCCTCGTGGACCACGCCCGGACACGGCGCGCGCGCAAGCGGGGCGGCCTGGCGATGAGAGTCACCTTCGATGAAGCACTCCTCGTCACCAAAGAGCCGGCTCAGGACTTCGTGGCGCTGGACGAGGCGCTCGAGGCACTGGCGACGTTCGACGAGCGGAAAAGCCGCGTCATCGAGCTGCGGTTCTTTGGCGGGTTGAGCGTGGAGGAAACCGCGTCGGTGTTGAAGGTGTCGCCCGCGACAGTGATGGGCGACTGGCGGCTGGGGAAAGCATGGCTGCAGCGTGAGATGCGCGGCGATGGCGGCCATGACGCCTGAACGTTGGAAGCGGATTGAGGAGCTGTATCACGCGGCGCGCACCCGGCCGCAAGACGAACGAGGGGCGTTTCTCTCCGTGGCCTGTCGGGACGACGAGGCGCTGCAGCGCGACGTTCAATCGCTGCTGAACGAGCCCGTCTCCAACGACGAATTCATGGACGGACCGGCGGGCATTGTGATGGATGTGGCCCCCGCGGTCATGACCGGCCGGTCGATCGCTGGGTATCACCTGCAGATGCTGCTCGGTGCGGGCGGCATGGGTGAGGTGTACCGCGCCCGCGACGCGAAACTGGAGCGCGACGTCGCGGTAAAGATCCTGCCGCGCGCGTTCACGAGCGACGCGAATCGCCTCGCGCGCTTCGAGCGCGAAGCGCGGATGCTCGCCGCGCTGAATCATCCCAACATCTGCGCGATCTACGGCTTCGAACAGGCTGACGGCGTGCGCTTCCTCATTCTCGAGCTCGTGGACGGCGAGACGCTGGCGCAGACGCTGAAGGCCAGGGGCGTCGGACTGCCGATCGACGACGCTCTCGTGATCGCGCGACAAATGGCCGACGCGTTGGAGGCGGCGCATGAGAAAGGAATCGTCCACCGCGACCTGAAGCCGGCGAACATCACGATTACCCCGGACGGCGTGGTAAAGGTGCTCGATTTCGGCCTGGCGAAGGCGGCGAGCGGCGACGGCCTGGCACCGACTCTGACGGCGTCACCCACGGTCACGATTGGCGGCACGGGGGAAGGCCCGATGCTCGGCACGGCGGCCTATATGAGCCCGGAGCAGGCGCGCGGGAAGGCGGTCGACAAGCGCGCCGACATCTGGGCGTTCGGCTGCGTCCTTTACGAGATGCTAACCGGGCGGATCCCGTTTCCGGGTGAGACGGTCTCGGACACGATCGGGAAGGTTCTCGAGCGCGAGCCCGACTGGTCGGCCCTCCCCGCGGCGACACCCGTATCCATTCGACGGATCCTGGTCCGCTGCCTGGCGAAGGATCCGAAGCAGCGCCTGAGAGATATGGGGGATATCCGGATCGAGATCGACGCGATCGACGAGGTGCTGCCAGGGGCGTCAGAAGTGACGGTGACGTCTCCCACACCAGCGAAGACCCGCGCGACGTGGCTGCCGTGGGTCGCGTTCGCCGCGCTCGCGGTGGTTGTCGGCGTGTGGGCGGCCCGCCGTCCAGAGACGACGCAAGACGATCCTCTGGCCAACGCACCACGGTTCTCGCGCTTTACGGACTGGGAGGGGACGGAAGGAGGCGCCGAGATTTCGCCTGACGGGAGGTTCGTGGCCTTCGTCGCCGACAAGGCTGGTGAGTTCGACATCTGGCTGAGCCAGATTGGCACGGCGCAGTTTCGCAACCTGACGGCGGATCTCCCTGCGCTGCAACCCATCGGGCCCACCTTTCGTAAATTTGGTTTCTCGGACGACGGGGCAGAAATCTGGTTCAGCCCTGACACCGGTCCCTCGATGGCGCAGATGATTATGCCCCTGATGGGCGGCTCGCCACGGGCCTTCCTGGACAGGGGCGCTACCGCTCCCGCCTGGTCCCCAGACGGCAACCGCCTCGCTTATTTCAAGAACGAAGACGGCGATCCTCTGTTTGTGGCAGACGGCACGGGCGCGGACGCCCGCCAAATCCTCGTGTATCAAAAGGGCGTGCACAACCACAATCCTGTTTGGTCACCAGACGGGCAGTGGATCTACTTCGCGCACGGGCTGGAGCCGACCGACGCGATGGACGTGTGGCGCGTTCGACCCTCGGGCGAATCGGCGGAGCGGCTGACCGAGCACGGTACCGCCGTGAATTTCATGGCCCCGCTCGACACGCGAACGCTGCTCTACGTGGCGCGCGCGGAGGACCGGTCGGGGCCGTGGCTGTGGGCGCTCGATGTGGAGCGCAAGGTCACTCGCCGTGTGAGCACGGGGCTCGGGCAATACACCTCTGTGTCGGCCAGTCGCGACGGCCGGCGCGTGGTCGCCACGGTCGCCAACCCTACCGCCAGCCTGTGGCACGTGCCGCTGCTCGATCGTCAGGCCAACGATCGCGACGTGCACCCGTATCCGGTGCCGACGGCGCGAGCGCTGGCCCCGCGCTTTGCCCGGGGCGGCGGCGTTCGTCCGGTCGGCGGGACATCGTTGTTTTACTTGTCCGCCGGAGGGACGGGCGATGGGCTGTGGCGTTTCCAGAACGGACAGGCGTCTGAAGTCTCGAGAGCCGCAGACGGGGCGCTATCCGAGCCTTCCGCGGTGTCACCGGACGGAAGCCGCGTCGCCATCGTCGTCAGACAGGAAGGAAAACGGCACCTGAAAGTCGTGTCGGCGGACGGCAGGAACTCACAAACGTTGGCGCCGTCCCTCGACATCCAGGGAACGGCCGGCCAGGGCACCGCGGACTGGTCGCCGGACGGCACCTGGATCGTGACGGGCGGCAGCGACGCGCAGGGTCCCGGACTGTTCAAAATCCATGTGGGTAGCGGCGTGGCCGTTCGGCTCGTCGCCGGCAAGGCGGACAATCCCGTCTGGTCACCGGACGGGAGCGTGATTGTGTATGCCGGCAAGCTCTTCACCGGCCAGGTCGAGCTCCATGGGGTGCGACCGGATGGCACGCCTGTCGTGCTGCCGTCCGTACGGGCCCGGCCGGGCGGCTATCGCTTCCTGCCGGACGGAACGGGTTTGGTGTACTTGCCCTTCATGCCGTCGCTGGATTTCTGGCTGGTCGATCTCACCACGAAGATCCCGCGTCAGCTCACGCGCCTCAGCAATCAGGGCGCTTTGGGCACCTTCGACATTACGCCCGATGGGAAAGCCATCGTGTTCGACCGCTCGCGAGAGAACTCGGACATCGTCCTGATCGAGCTGCCGAGATAGGTGCGCGGCGAAGGCCCGCTCCAACCGTGTCGTTCTAGAAGAGCACTTTCATCCCGAGTTGTAGTTGTCGCGACGACGTGATGGTGCGGGTAATGCGTCCAGCCGTGGCTAAGGGCAATTCATCCGCCGCCGCGGCGGCAAAGACCGTCCGGTCAGGTGTCGCGAAATTCGGATGGTTCAGCAGATTGAACATCTCGATGCGCACCTGGATGTGCCCCCCGGGTCCGAGCGCACCGATTCTAAGGTTCTTTACCAGCGACACGCTCGTGATCGCATAATTCGGCCCGGTAAGAATGTTCCGGCCCGCATTGCCGAAGAAGCCTTGCGGCCCCAATACAAAGGCAGAGGTGTCGAAGTAGCGATCGGGATCCCCAAGCACGACGTCGTCGAGATTGACGCCCGGCTTGAGATTCGGCCGATCCTCGCCTGATGTGTTGCCCGACCGTGACCAGTTCGTCGGGCCGAGCGCCGGAGTGAATGGCACACCGCTGCGCAGCGTCACGATCCCGTTGAGTTGCCATCCTCGGAGCAGCACGTGCCCGTCGCGCCCGGGCACATCCCATATGAAGTTCGAGCTACACACGTGCCGCACGTCGAAGTCGGACCGCGCCCAGTCGCTCTCGCGGTTGTAAGGGTCCTGCGGATACACGGACGAGTTGTTCACATCCATGACCAACTGCGCCTGCTGGTTGTCCATCGTCTTGCTGAGGGTGTACGCGACTTGGAGCTGGTACCGGCGGCTGAAGCGCTTCTGCGCGCTTAGCTGCAGCGCGTTGTACTCCGAGTGTCCGCCGTTAGTGCGGTAATCAATCGGTCCGAAGGCCGGGTTGCGCCGCGGCGCGCCGGCGGGGAAGAACTTGGTGCCATCCGCCTGGATTTGCGGCACGAACGGATTGGCTTCAATCGCGCTTATCAGGTTGTACGCGCGCGAACCCGCGTAGCTGACGGTGGCCACGATCCGTCCGGCGAACTCGCGCTGGGCACTGAGGTTGAACGTGAGGCCGTACGGCTGCTTGATGTCGTAGTCGAGGGTCCGGGCGCTGGCGGCGGCGGCCGTCAGCGACGCTGGTCTGGGGAACGTCGGGTTGTTGATTGTCGCGGTGGCCGCGAATGGCGGCGAGAACGTGGCGATGAGGAACGCGCTGTTGAACGGTCCGTCGGTGTCGTGATAGAGGCCTGCGCCGCCGCGGACCGCGGTCCGCCCGTCGCCGTGCACGTCCCATGCGAAGCCAACGCGCGGCGCCAGGTTCCCGAGCGACGGATTCTCACGGAACGGCGGTCCCACGGTGAACGACGTGTCCGTCAGGATGTTCCGCAGCGTGGTATCGAGCCCGCTTTTTTCGCTCGGCAGCGTGTAGAATTCGTAGCGCAGGCCGAGGTTCAGTGTGAGTCGATCCGCCGCGCGATAGTCGTCCTGCACATAGAACCCGAAGAGCGTATTCGGCCGGACGCGCTCCAGTTCGGCGCCTGGCAGCACACCGACGAAGCGCGCGGGGGTGCCCGCGAGGAACGCCCGCACGTTGGCGAACAGATAGCTGCCTCGGGTGTTGGTCGCCGTCAGTTTGTTCGTGCGGAGATGCTCGATGAGCGCGCCGGTCTTGAGAAAGTGCCGGCCCTTTGCGTACGAGACGTCGTTCGACATGGTCCAGTAGAAACTGTTGCTCGTATTCGGGTTCTGGGCGGTGCCGCCGAGGAGGGTCAATCCGGCGACGTTGATGACACCCATCTCGTTCTGGCCGTCGATGAACGCGAAATCAGGCGCTGGCGGGAACACCGTCAATTGTTCGAACCGCAGCCGGCTGTGTGAGAAACGCGTCGTATTCACCAGAGCGGATGTCACGATCCGCTTGTACTCCGACGTGAAGAACTGATTCCTCGAGACCGCGGCGGTGGCGTAGGCGGGGAACCCCGTCGTATTCGTCTGATCGGCGCCGTCGAACGTATAACGCGCGAACACCGTATCCCTCGCGCTCGGCGTGTAGTCGATCCGTCCCTGATAGAAGTTCTCTCGTGTGGGCTGGTTGTGCTCGAACGAAAATTCGGCGATGCCGGTGTTCACGCCGACGTCAGCGGCATTCGCTCTGGGATACAGATCGAGATACGGGCGGACGACTGGACTGATCGCACCCAGCGCCCCGGAGCGCGCCGCCTCGCTTGGCACGTACGAGGTCATCGTGATCCCGAGGTCCTCCTGCAGCCGCTCGGTGCCGCCGAAGAAGAACAGACGGTCTTTCCGAATCGGACCACCGACGCTGGCGCCGAACTGATTCCGGCGAAAGGGCGGCGGCTCGGCGCCGCGGTCGAAGAAGTCGCGCGCATCCAAGGCGCTGTTCCTGAAGAATTCAAAGCCCGATCCATGAATCGTGTTAGTACCGCTTTTCGTGACGAGATTGATGATGCCGCCCATCGCGCGGCCGTAGTCAGCCGAGTAGGCGTTGGTCACGACGCGGAATTCTTGAATCGTCTCGACGCCGAGCGTCGCCCCAGCCGCCGACCCTGTGACCGTGCCTGTGTAGCCCCGCATATTCGCGCCGTCGAGCAGAAAACTGTTCGAGCGGAACGTCATGCCGTTGATGTTGAGCTTTGCGCCGCGATTCGACGACCCCGCGCCGCTATCCTTTTCGGTGAAGTTCGCCACGCCCGGCTGATGCAGCGCGAGGTCGATGTAGTTGCGGCCGTTCAACGGCAGCTCCGAGATCGTCTTCTCAGTGACCACCGCGGACATCGCGGCGCTGCGCGTGTCGACAATCGAGGACCCGCCGACGATCGTCATCGATTCCTTTGTGCCACCGATCCTGAGGATCAGATTCAATCCCGCTTCCTGGGCGACGGCCAGCGTGACGCGATCGACGGCGACGCCGAAGCCTGGCAGGCTAACGCCAATCTCGTACGTCCCAGGCGGAAGATCTGACACCGTGAAGTGCCCGTTCGCGTCGGTAACTCCCAATCGCCTCAACCCTGTGGCGACGTTCTTCACCACGACGTCGACGGCGGGCAGCACCGCGCCCGTCTGATCCTTGATCGCGCCAGAGATGGTCGCGGCGGTGATTTGCGCGAATGCCGTGTGTGCGAGCGCGAGCGAAAAGAAGAAGAGTGTGAGGAATGCGAACACAGCTCGGTGATGCCGGCGGTCGGCGGGCATGAGCATCAGCGGGCCGAACGCGCTTTGCGCTGTCCTGCGCGGCGCCTCCTTGAGCTCCTGTGGTCCGAAGCCGGCCCTGGACCGTGTATCCGTGTTGCGATTCGAGAGCCCGCTGCCTCCGACGACAATCGATTCCGCATGCCTTGCCAGTTTCATGAAGATATCCTCGATCGGAGGGTGCGAAAGCGTAACAGTATTGCGGGATCTCCTTGATTCCCGAGACTGGCAGGAGAGATCATGGCCGTCCGGCCTTCGACACACTGTGAGTCGACTTTCAGAGAATAGGGCACGAGTAACGGTTTACCACGGTGATACCGTCTGTCTCAATCGCTTCGAGACACCTGCGACTCGGCTTCCCGCGTCTCCGGACCCTGGATCATTGCAGCCGAAAGAACAATATCGGACCATGACCGATGTAGCGAAAGGCGCGCTGTGAACACCTCCGCTCCTTGGCAGCCAGCGCCGCCATCCGACCGCTACCGGGCAATCGACATCCTCCGCGGTCTCGCCTTGTTCGGCGTCCTAATCGTCAACGTCCTCACGCTTTTTCGCGTGCCTCTTCTAGAACATATTCTCATTCCCCACAGCGATCTCGGACGCGCCAATCGTCTCGTCGATATCCTCGTCGAGGGCGCACTCGAATTCAAAGCGGTCACGATCTTCTCCTTCCTGTTCGGCGCAGGCGTTGCCATACAAACCGAACGGGCGGTCGCACACAGAGCCAGCGCACGTCTCTTTCTAATACGACGAATGTTCTGGCTCCTCCTTCTCGGCGCGACCCATCTGTTTCTCATCTGGAATGGTGACATTCTCACGCTCTACGCCATTTGCGGCATGCTCGTACTACCCTTCCTTTCCCTGCCATGGCCGGCATCGTTGGTCCTCGGTCTCGCGGCAATCCTCCTGCCCACTTTCGTCCCCTGGGGCCTCCCCATGCACCTCGCCAGCGACGCCCTCCTCAGAATCGCCGACGCGCGCGAGGTCTACGGCAACGCTGGATTCCTCTCGATTCTGCGGTTCCGATGGCAGGAAACCTGGACGCTGATCGTGCCCTTGCTCGTGGCCATCCTGCCTCGGACAGCAGGCCTGATGTGTTGGGGGGCTGCCGCGTGGCGTAGCGGTGTCTTGCGAGATCCCGGTCGGTATCGAGGCACACTCATCACCGCGCTCGCGCTCGCCGCACCGCTGGGGGTGACATTGACCGTCAACCAGGTGTGGGCAAAAGAAACGGGCCTCGCACGATGGCCCGGGCTGTGGGATGCAAGCGACGCCCCCCCGATCCTGCTCGCCGTGGCCTACATGTCAGCATTTCTGCTCTGGACGCGTCCCCGTCGTGATGGCGCGCTCCGCGGCGTAGCCGCGGTAGGACAGATGGCGCTGACGAACTATCTGATCCAGTCTGTTGTGCTCGGCTTCATTTTCTATGGCTACGGCTTCGGCCTTTTCGGACGAATTGGTTCGGCATGGGCGGCGTGCCTGAGCATCGCTCTCTACGGCATACAGGTAAGGGCGAGTCGCGGGTGGCTCAACCGGTTTCGTTTTGGCCCGTTCGAATGGCTTTGGCGATCCCTGTCTTACGGACAATGGCAACCATGGCGACGGAGCGTGGTTTCTGCACAGGAGACCGTGCTGAAGAGGGTAGGACCGCCACCGGGCGTCTGCGATACTCGAAATGCTGGCGGTGGGCTCGTCTCCGGGCCGGCTGGAGTCATCAGAGCGAAGGATGCGGCCGAAGACTCAGAGGACCGCACGCAGGGGTAGCCATGAGCCTGACAGTGCCCGATACCGTGCTGAAGGCGACGCCGCTGAGAAGCGGTTGGGCAGCAGAACCTATCGATGCCTCGTCGCATCATCTCTGGCGGGAGCTCGGCCGGGACCGGCCGGTCCGCGAGTTCATCGACCAGGATCACCCGGGCGGCACCGGCATGGGGATCGGGGTGCTCGAAGCGGACCCGGCGCGGCCTTTCGCCGCCGCCGTCAGTGCAGCGCCGCGCGGCTGACGACGCCCCCGTCGACATCGGCCAGCGGGTGCGAGGTGACGAAGGCGCGGGCATCCACCGCCCGCACGATCGCCTTGACCTTGCGGATCTCCAGCCGGGTGACGACGCAGTAGAGGATCTCCTGATC
>JBKJQB010000326.1:0-6366 GCA_046594105.1 Thermoanaerobaculia bacterium | reverse complement strand
CACGTTTCCGCATCGCTACTGTTCTGACAGATGACGCCGCGCTGCCGCCTGGAAGGCGGCGGCCCGGCCGGCAGGTCGCCGGCGCCCCGAGTCAACACCGGAACCCGGCTTTTCGCCGCCGCGCTTACTGGCTCTCGACGCGATAGGTCACGCCGTTGGCCATGAGAATCGGGTAGGGATTGATCGGTTCGCCCTTCCACCACTCCTTCGTCGGTGTGAGGCGCTCGATGGCGAAATGAAGATGCGGGCCGTTGGACCTGGCATTGCCGGTGGAGCCGACGTACCCGATGACCTCTCCCCGCACCACCGCTTTCCCTTCCACCAACCCGTCGGCGTAACGATCCAGGTGGGCGTAGTCGTAGCTCAGTTCTTGTGACCGGTCGAATTCGTAGATGGTCAGACCACCGCTACCGCTTGTGGCGATCTTGCGGATCGTCCCGTCCACCGCCGCCAGCACCGGCGTGCCGCGAGGGGCCATGATGTCGATGGCGTTGTGGACGTGACCCGTGCGCGCGTCAAAGAAGTTGTCCCGCAACGCGGCGGCGGTGACTCCAGCGACCGGGATGTTCACCTCTCCTGTGCCCAGGCTATTTCCCGGAGACTCCGTGTTTGACGGGAGAGCTGCAGCGCTGACGGTGCTGCCCGACCGCGTTCGGATGGCTGACGCCTCCCACGCGCAAGTGAACACCAGCACCACGAAGAAACCCCACGCGATCTTCATCCACATCGGTCACAGACCTCGGTCGGTGCAGAGGCTTGCCGGGAAATGAGGATGGGACCGCATCGCTGGCAGATAATCGGTTCGAGATGCCGGAACTTCCCGACGTTACCGTTTACGTCGAGGCGCTGCAGCGCCGGATCATCGGCCAGCGGCTGACGCGCCTGCGAGTGGCCAACCCCTTCGTCCTGCGAACCTTCGATCCACCGCCGGAGGAGTTCGTCGGACGGGCCGTCACGAAGGTTCGCCGGATCGGCAAGAGGATCGTTCTCGAATTCGAGGAAGAGCGCTTCGTGGTCATCCATCTGATGATTGCCGGAAGATTCCGCTGGCTGTCGCCGGATGCGAAGATCCCCGGAAAACTCGGGCTGGCCGCGTTCGACTTTCCGGAGGGCACCCTGCTCCTGACGGAAGCGGGATCGAAGCGCCGGGCATCGATTCATCTCCTCCGCGGCAAGGAGGGCCTGGCGGCGCACGATCCCGGCGGCCTGGAAATCCTGGAGACCTCGCTGGAAACGTTCCGCACCGCTCTCACCGCGGAGCGGCACACGCTGAAGCGATCCCTGACCGACCCTCATCGATTCAGCGGCATCGGCAACGCGTTCTCCGACGAGATCCTGCATCGAGCCCGCCTTTCGCCTGTGCAGGTGACCACAAATCTCTCGGAAGAAGAGATCGCACGTCTCTTTGAAGCCACCCGCGCCACGCTGGTCGAATGGACGGAACGCCTGCGCCAGGAAGCAGGCGACCGCTTCCCGGAGAAGGTGACCGCGTTCCGTGAGGGGATGGCTGTTCATGGCCGATACAACCAGCCCTGTCCCGACTGCGGGTCGCCGGTCCAACGGATCGTCTACGCCCAGAATGAGACGAACTATTGCGCCCGGTGCCAGACGGAGGGAAGGCTGCTCGCGGACCGTGCGCTCTCGCGGCTCCTGCACAGCGACTGGCCCCGATCGATCGACGAGCTCTGAACCTTGGGGCACGATGCCCGACTGCAAGGCCAGGACTTGGGTAGGGAAACCAGTTCTGGAAGTCTCTCCATCCTTGCATGGACAAATACTTAGGCAAGACCTGCACGCCAGACGGTTTCCGATCCGCAGGAGAGGGCAGCCGCGAGATCATCGTCATCGCCTCGCACGAAATCCTTCCGAGGATTGAAAGAGAGCTGGGTGGTGGCTCGGTGCGCGCCTTCTCTACCCTCGAAGAGCTCGACCGCTGGCGTCGCTCCTCTCCACAGCTGCAGACAGGGATCTCGATCGAGGTCGCCCGCGCCCTCGACGAGGCAGGACGCCGCCCGTCACTCCTCTCCGCGCCGCTGGAAATTCTGCTGGAGAGAGTCGCAGCAAGACCGCGGGTGCCATCCCTGCGCGATCTCGAGCAGCAGTGGACCTCCCGCCGCTCCTTCTATCGCAGCTGGAGCGCCGAGATCCCCTTTCCGCCGTCAACCTTTCTCAGACGGGTTCGCACGCTGCACGCACAACGGCTGCTGGCAAACGGGTTGACGAGGAAAAAGGCTGCCTTGCTGGCCGGCTACCGCTCCGTAGACGCCATGAGACGCAACATCGAACTGGGATCCCGGCTCCGCTGAAAGCCCCACCGTCTACGACCTCAGTGCGACTGCTGCGAGAGGTGCGATTCGCGAGCGTGGAGCAGTCCCGGCTCGGCCACAGGAATGCTGATCACGAAGCGAGCGCCCTTGCCCAGTCCTTCGCTCTCTGCCGTGATGTGCCCCTGATGAAGGTCGATGATGTGTCGGGCGATGGCCAGCCCCAGACCCAGCCCGGCGCGTTTTGCGGAGTTGTCGTTCTGTCGCAGCCGCTCGAAGACATGGGGGAGG
Organism: Thermoanaerobaculia bacterium; assembly: GCA_046594105.1. Lineage (GTDB taxonomy): Bacteria > Acidobacteriota > Thermoanaerobaculia > Gp7-AA8 > Gp7-AA8 > JBDSGC01. The sequence goes on along the minus strand of JBKJQB010000326.1, from coordinate 3,811 downwards.
AACGAAGGATCGATTCCCTCTCCCTCATCCGTCACGCTGATCTTCATGGTCTCCTCGGAACGACTGAGGCTGAGGTCGACCTGTTTTCCTGAAGGCGTGAATTTGATGGCGTTGGAGAGGATGTTGCCGATGACCTGCTGCAATCGCGCAGCGTCCGCTTCGACCAGGGCCTCGTTCGGCTCGATCTCCGAAGTCAGGCGAACGCCGCGCTCGGCGGCGTCGGGGCGCGCCGTGGTCACGGCAGCCTCCACCACTTTGGAGAGTTGGGTCGGCGCCAGTTCCACCTGGAACTTCCCGAGGATGATGCGGGAGACATCGAGCATGTCGTCGATCAGCCGCTTCTGCAGCCGTGCGCTGGTCTCGATCATCAGAAGGGCTTCGCGCAATTCGTCGGGAGCGTAATCGCCCGATCGCAGGAACTGCACCCACCCCAGGATGGAGGTCATCGGCGTGCGCAACTCGTGGGAGAGCGTTGCCAGAAAATTGTCTTTGGCCCGGTTCTGTGATTCCGCCTCCCGGTAGCGCCTCTCGCTTTCGGCAGCCAGGGCCGCGGCCCGCTTCTCGGTCACATCGCGAAAGGTGACCACCGTTCCCAGGGGCTTGCCATCGTCGTCCAGCATGCTGGAGGCGCTGAACTCGATGGGAAAGTTTCCCCCATCTTCCCGGAAGAACAGGTCCTCGATCCCATCGCCGACCGGTTCTCCGTGCAGCGCCGAGTTCAGCATGCATTGGGAGACATCGCAGGTGGTCACGCCCGGAAAGGAGGGATGGATCATGGAGTGGATGTCAGATCCGGCCACTTCTTCCGCCCGCCGCCCGATCATGCGGGCCGCAGAAGGATTGACGAAGGTGGCGATGCCGTCGAGGTTGGCGCCGAACACACCTTCCGCCGCGGCGTTGAGGATGAGCTGATTCTGTTTGCTCAGCCTGGCCAGTTCGCCGGCCTGGCGTTTGATTGCCTCGCGCTTGCGGAACAGTTCCACGAAAACGCTGACCTTGGCCCGCAGCACCTCGGGCTGGAACGGCTTGAAGATGTAATCCACGGCGCCAAGCTCATACCCCCGAAAAACATTGCTCTCGCTGCGGCTCAGTGCGGTCAGAAAGATGATCGGCGTGTCGCGCGACTTGTCGCGCGCGCGGATGAGACCGGCGGTCTCGAATCCATCCAGATCGGGCATCTGCACGTCGAGCAGAATCACTGCGAACTCGTACTCCAGCAGCGCTTTGAGCGCGGATCGTCCCGACTCGGCGCGGATCAGCACATCGCCGGTATCTTCCAGGATCGACTCGAGGGCCAGGAGGTTATTCGGCTGGTCATCGACCAGCAGAATATTCACCTTCTCGTCGTCGAATGACGTCATGAGCTCACCGCGGTCGAACACTTGTCTGTAAGGAATGAAGCGATCTGGTCCAGTGGCAAGATTCGATCCACCTGCACCGCGTCGATGGCCGCCTGTGGCATGGCGGGGGCCTCGGCGGTCGCCGGGTCCTGCACCACCACCGTCCCTTTACGGCTCTTGATGCGCACCGCCCCGAGGGCGCCGTCGGCGTTGGATCCGGTAAGAATCACGCCCAGAACCCGGCTTCCGAAGGCATCCGCGGCCGATTCGAAAAGCACGTCGATCGACGGTCGGGAGAAGCGGACCGCCTCGTCGACCGACAGGTTGAGCTCCCCTCCTTTGTCCACAAGCAGATGGTAATCGGCGGGAGCGAGATACACGTGGCCCGGCTTGATCCACTGCTTGTCGTCCGCATCGACGACTTTCAAGTCAGTCCGGCGCCGGAAGTACGCCGGCAGACCCTCGTTGGAGGCCTTGTGGCGGTGCTGGGCCACAACGATGGGGACGCAGAAGGATTGGGGCAAACCGCTGAAGATTACCTGAAGGGCATGCATTCCACCCAGCGAGCAACCGACCACGATGAGGTCGAAGCTGGAGCTGAAGGCGGTCGACCTGGAGGCCTTGACAGCCCCCTGGGTCGCCTTCCGAACGCTGTTGGAAGCGGGCCCCATCAGCGCACTCTCCGGTACAGTCGCTCTTCGGCGTCGATCTCTTCGTAGTTGCTGGTCACCGAGGTGTAACGCACCGTTTCTTTCTTTCCAAGGCCGAGAATCCCGAAGGTGTCCATGCTGTCCAGAAACAGCTTCTGTACGCGATCCTGCAGAGGGTTGTTGAAGTAGATCAGCACATTGCGGCACAGGATGACGTTGAACACGTTGAAGGAGGCATCGGTCACCAGGTTGTGCTGTGCGAAGACCACGTTTTCGCGCAGGGCCGGGCGGAAGATGGCGTAGTCATACCGCGCCGTGTAGTACTGCGAAAACGTTCCGGTTCCCCCGGCCGTCATGTAGTTCGAGGTGTTCTCCTGCATCGTGGCCAGCGGAAAAATCCCGTCCTTGGCCCGCTGGAGCACCGTCTCGTTGATGTCCGTCGCGTAGATCCGGCATCGGTCGTACAGGCCTTCTTCGGTGAGCAGGATGGCCAGCGAATACACCTCTTCGCCTGTGGAACATCCGGCATGCCACACCCGCACGAACGGGTAGGTCCGCAGCATCGGGACGATCTTACGGCGGAACGCCAGATAGAACGTGGGGTCCCGGAACATGGCGGTGGTGTTGATCGACAGATCCAGCAGCAACCGCTCCATGCAGGCCGACTCGTGCAGCACTTTCTCCTGCAGTCCGGAGATGGTGGCCAGCCCCTCGGCATAGACGCGCTTCCAGATTCTGCGGCGCAGCGAGGGAGTCGAGTAATCGCGAAAATCGAACCCGTAATGCCGGTAAATGCCCTCTGTAAGAAGCTGGACTTCGACCACTTCCAGATCCAGCTTCTGCTGCTCGTCGACCGGAACGGCTGCTTGATCAGGTGGCATCTGCATGGTCATAGAGCAAAGGGCGGACCGGAATGGGCGGGCCGGGCGCCCGGCGGGAGCGAAACGACTTTTCGGCCGCTCCGTTCCCGCCATTTTGCTGTTCCTACCGGTACAACCAGACCCGCAGCAGAGAGACGAGCTGCTGGGCATCGATGGGTTTGGTGATGTAGTCCGAGGCCCCGGCCTCCATGCACTTCTCACGGTCTCCCTTCATGGCCTTGGCAGTCAGCGCGATCATGGGGAGGTTCGCGTACTCCGGCATGGCCCGGATCCTTCGCATGGCTTCGTATCCGTCCATCTGCGGCATCATCACGTCCATGAGGACCACCTCGATGTCCGCGTGCTTTTTCAGGGACTCGATGCCTTCCGCGCCGCTCTCTGCGTACACCACATTCATCTTGTGTCGTTCCAGCAGGCTGGTCAGCGCGTAGATGTTGCGCACGTCGTCATCGACGATGAGCGCCTTCTTGCCCGCCAGCACCGGGTCGGATTCATGGAGCTGCTCGAGAATCTTTCGCTTCTGCTCGGGAAGATTGGCCTCCACCCGATGCAGGAAGAGGGCGGTCTCATCGAGAAGGCGATCCGGCGACCGCACATCCTTGATGATGATGGCCTCGGCCATCTGCTTGAGGTCTGTTTCTTCGCGTCTGGTCAACTCCCTGCCGGTGTAAACGACGACCGGCACATCGTGAACCTTCAGCTCGTTCTTCAGCCGGCCGAGGAATTCAAAGCCGCTCATGTCGGGCAGACCGAGGTCGAGGACCATGCAGTCGAACTTCCGGTCGCGGAGGATGTTGAGGGCCTCTTCGCCGCTGGAGGCGGAGGTGATGTCGACGTCGCCATCGCCGCCGATCAGTTCGGCGATGGCCATCCGCTGCGCCTCGTTGTCCTCGATGATCAGGAGCGACTTGTTGGAGCGCTCCAGGAATCCCTGGATTTT
>JBKJQB010000208.1:0-3334 GCA_046594105.1 Thermoanaerobaculia bacterium | reverse complement strand
CAGAGAATTCACTCACCCCCAGGGGCTGTAAAGAAATCCCCCAACCATCATCCTGAGCGGCGTGGGTGGCGGGCGGGAAGCGAAGGATCTGCATCGACCCAGCTGCGCCGGCATCATCATCGAGATTGCTCCCGCCAGCCACGCGGCTCAGGCCTCCTGCTGTGTGTCTCACCCCCGCTGCTGAAAGTAGCGCCCCAGCGCCGCTTCCAGATCGTCCTGACGGGTGGGTTTCGAGAGATAGTCATCCATCCCCGCGGCCAGGCACTTTTCCCGATCGCCTTCCAGGGCGTTCGCGGTCATGGCGATGATGCGGCGTCGTCTGGCACCATCGCGCTTGCGGAGCTCCATCGTCGCTTCGTACCCGTCCATGATCGGCATCTGGCAATCCATGACGATGATCTGGTGATCACCCTTGGCCACCGCCTCGAGCGCCTCGCGTCCATTGGACACCGACTCGGCCTGATAACCGAGACGCTGGAGCTGGCTCATGGTCAGCTTCATGTTGAGAAAGTTGTCCTCCACCAGCAGCACTTTGACTAAGGCGCGCTGGTCCGCCGGCACCGGGGGGGGAGCGCTGTTGTGGGACATGGGGGCCATGGCCGACCGGGGAAGCGGAAGAGCCTCTCGCGCCAGGGCGATGGTCATCGCATCGAACAACTCCGACTGGCCCACCGGCTTGGCCACGTACGCCTGGATTCCGGCCTCGCGCATGCGCTCTTCGTTGACCTCCGCTCCGACCGGAATCATCACCACAAGATGCGTTCCGGCGATGCGCGGGTTGCTGCGCACTTCACGGGCGAATGCGATCTCGTCGATCTCCGACATTCGTTCATACACCAGCACCCGGTAGGGATCGCTCACCGCCGCGCGGCGCAACATAGCCAGCGCTTCCGCGGCGGTCCCCGTGGCATCAACGCGCATCTCCCAGCTGTTTTCCAGATAATGCCGCACGATCTTCCGGCTGGTCAGAACGGAGTCGACCAGGAGCACTCGTGTTCCCTTGAAGGTGAGATCCGAGGACGCGATCGGCCGGCCGTCGGCCTGTTTGGGGAAAGAGATGGTGAACCAGAAGGTCGAGCCGGAGCCGGGCACGCTGTCGACATCCATCAGCCCGCCCATGGCCTCCACCAGATGCCGCGCCGTGGCCAGGCCCAGGCCCACGCCGCCGAACCGGCGCGTGCTGCCCGCGTCGATCTGAGAGAATTTTTCGAACAGCAGAAGACGATCCTCTTCGGCGATGCCGATCCCGGTGTCTCTGACCTCGAAACGCACGACGCGATGCGTCTCTGTCTCGGTCTGCTGCGTCACCCGCAGGGAAACCTTGCCCTGTTCGGTGAATTTGACTGCGTTCTCCATGAGATTGGTGATGACTTGCCGCAGCTTCGCCTGGCTCCCGCGAAAGACCGCAGGCAGGCGTTCGTCGAAGGAGAAGGTGACGTCGAGGTCCTTGCCCAGCGCGCCGATCTTCATGACCTCCACAATCCGCTGGAGCATGCGATAGAGATCGAAGTCGACGGCCGAAGCTGCCAGACCGCCCGCCTCCAGGTTGGAAACGTAGAGGATGTTGTTGATGATGGAGAGCAGTTGCTCCGCGCTCACTCGTGCCTGCAGCGCGAAATCCTGCTGTTCCTCGTTCAGCTTCGTGGAAGTGAGGAGGTCGATCATGCCCACGATCCCGTTCATGGGCGTCCGGATCTCGTGGCTGACGTTGGTGAGAAATTGCGCTTTGAGACGGGCCGCCTCCAACGCCGCATCGCGGGCCCCGCCGAGCTCCGACTCAAAGGCGATGCGCTCGCTGATGTCCCGGAACATCACGCGCGCCATCACCGATCGCCCGTCGATGACCTTCGGATGCACCGAGCCCTCCACGTTGACGGTGCTCCCCGCTGCGGACACGAAGACCGTCTCGATGGTCTGCGGCTCAGAGGAGGCGATGACCTCGGCGAAGGCGATGCGGAACTGATCGCGAACGGCCGGCTCGACGATCCGCACCAGCGGGAGGTTGAACAGTTCCTCGCGAGGCATCCCCAGCTTGTCCAGCACTGCCTGATTGGCGTGGAGCAGCCGCCCGTCCGCGTCGATGCTCATGATCAGGTCGGTGGTGCGCTCGAAAAAGTCGCGGAACCGCTCGTTCGCATCTTCCAACGAGGACCGCAGACGAACCGACTCAGCATCGTTTCGTCGTAAACGAAGCTCGCTCATCACCCGGCCGGCGAACACCCGCAGGATGTCCTCCTGCTCCCGCGTCAGCGCGCGGGGGCTGCGGTCGACCAGCGAGATGCAGCCGAGGAAGGATCCGTCAGGATCGATAAGAGGTGCAGCAGCGAGGAATCGCAGGAACGGCGAGCCCTTCACCAGCGGATGGGCGGCGTATCGGGGATCGGCGGCCATGTCGGTGATGGTGACCACGTCGCGCTCGCCCATCACGCTCGCGGCCAGCGAAAAGGCTCCCGGCAAGGAGGTGATGTTCCAGCCCACCGAGGCTTTCACCCACTCGTGATCTTTCTGCAGGAAGCCCAGAATGGCGACCGGCGCCGAGGTGAGCCTGGCGACCTCCGCCAGCAGTCCGTCGAACAGCGGCTCGCGGTCCGTGTCGACGATGCGATAGCTGGCCAGACGCTGGAGACGCTCGGTGTCCGCGATGGACGCTCCCGGCGCCTCTTTCAGTTGATGCGTCATGATCAATCAGTTTCTGGCGAGCCGCGAATCATAACGGAGCAGCGGGGCCACCGCGGACCAATCTATCGAGACGGTGCGATTTTCGTGAGAAGAAAGGATGAGAAAAGCGTGAAACAGAATGGTGCATCGTTCCCTCACCCCAAACCGGGTCCAACGAACCATGCCGGCCCGAGGCCCGCATGGTTGCGTGGGCAGAAAACGAACGCGATGCTCAGGATCCCGGACTCTTTCCCCGCTTGAGCTTGGCGGCGATGTAGTCGCGGTTCATCCGCGCGATGAAGTCGATGGAGATCTCTTTGGGGCAGACCGCTTCGCACTCACCGTACAGCGTGCAGCTTCCGAAGTGCTCTTCCATGACTTCCACCATGCGCAGCACGCGCTCGTAGCGCTCCGGTTGGCCTTGCGGGAGCAGCCCGAGGTGAGAGACCTTGGCCGCGGTGAAGAGTTGGGCCGCACCATTGGGGCACTGGGCCACGCAGGCGCCGCATTCGATGCACTCGGCGGCGTCCATGGCCCGTTCCTGCACCGCCTTCGGCACCGGAATCATGTTCGCCTCCGGCGCGCTGCCGGTGTTGATGGAAATGTATCCGCCTGCCTGGATGATGCGGTCCATCGGGCTGCGGTCGACGATCAGATCCTTGATGATGGGAAAGGC
>JBKJQB010000160.1:0-12945 GCA_046594105.1 Thermoanaerobaculia bacterium | reverse complement strand
CCGGAGTGATCTCGTTGGGGTGATTGAAGTGCGTGTTGATCCAGATCGGGTGGTACTTCTCCAGCATGGCGCACATCTCTTCGTCGATGCGCTGGGGCAGAAAGACCGGCACCCGGGATCCGAACCGGATGATTTCCACATGCGGAATGGCCCGCAGTCCTGCCAGGATTTTCTCGAGGTAGTGGAGCGAGAGCGAGAGCGGGTCTCCCCCTGACACGATGACGTCGCGGATCTCCGGATGTGCGGCGACGTACTCGATCATCGCTTCGATTTTGCGCTGTCCGGTGGTGCCGTCCTCGTCTACCCACTTGCGCTTGCGGGTGCAGTAGCGGCAGTAGAGCGGGCAATACGACGTCACCAGGAAAAGGCAGCGGTCGGGATAGCGATGCACGATGCCAGTGACCGGCGAGTCGCCCTCTTCGTTCAGCGGATCCCAGGTCAGCTCGCCGGGGTTCAGCAGCTCGTCGGCGGTGGGGACGGACTGCACCCGCAGCGGATCGAGCGGGTTGTCGAAGTCGATCAGACAGAGATAGTAGGGAGTGATGGCGGTGCGATAGAGCTCGAACAGATCGCCCATTCGCGCGCTGGTCACCTCGTCGAAAGCGAAGAGACTGGCGATCTCTTCGAGCGTGGTGATCCGGTTCTTCTGCTGCCACTTCCAATCGTCCCATTGCTCATCGGTGACGTTGGGGTAGAGCCGGGCGCGATTCGCCTTGTACGTGTCGAGATGGTTGGGGCGGGGGGACTGCGGAGGGTCGAGTAGCGGGGGCTCGTCAATCTGAACAGAGCTCATGGCACACATCCTTTCGAACTGCAACTTGGGATTTTTCGCAACCTGATCAGCGAAGGGCCGGGGCGGAATGACAGTGTGTTCATCGCTTCTTCAACTCACCTGGGCGGGCCGAAGCAAATCCACTGCCGAATACGGTTCGAACCAATGCATGGCGTCGCGCGGAACCCACGCGGTGACGAACGTCGCGTCGTCGGTGACCCGCTGTTCATACACCTGAGCCACCTCATGGAGTCTGGCGATCATGCGCGAATCATTATGCGGTATTTCCAGCTGAATAACTTCGCCATTCTGGAGCTCGCGATCGCGGATCATGTCGATCAACTGGCCGACTCCCGCGCCCGTGAGCGCGGAGGCCAGCACTGCATCGCGCCTCCGGAAATCCAGCTCCGAGGTTCGATCGGACTTGTTGTAGACCTCCAGCACCCTGGCCGCCTCCACGCCGAGGTCGCGCAGGACTTGCTCGCCAACCGCCATCTGGTCCTCGTACTGCGGGTGGCTGACGTCGATGACATGGAGCACCAGGTCGGCGGAGACCGCCTCCTCCATGGTCGACCGGAAGGAGGCCACCAGATGGTGCGGCAGCTTGCGGATGAACCCGACCGTGTCGATCACCACCGTCTCCCGCGGCATCTCGAAGGCCGCCTTCTGCGACTTGGAATCGAGAGTGGCGAAAAGTTGATCCGCCGCTCCCGCTCCGCCACGGGTCAGCTGGTTGAAGAGCGTGGACTTCCCGGCGTTGGTGTAACCGACCAGAGCGACCGTGAAGGCGGTGGTCCGGCCTTTGCGCTGCGTCTCCCGGATCCGCTCGATCTTCTTCAACTCTTCCTTGAGACGGCTGATCCGATTGCGCGTGATCCGGCGATCGAGCTCCAGCTGCGTTTCGCCGACCCCCCGACTCCCGATCCCACCGGCCTGGCGCTCGAGGTGAGTCCATGCACGGGTCAGCCGCGGCAACATGTACTCCAGTTGGGCCAGCTCCACCTGGGTGCGGGACTCCCTGCTGCGCGCGCGGCTGGCGAAAATATCCAGGATCAGGGCGCTCCGGTCGATCACCCGCAGCTCCATGACCTTCTCCAGATTGCGGATCTGCGCCGGCGAGAGATCGTCGTCAAACACGATGAGCGTCGCGCCGGACTGCAAGGCCGCTGCTTTGACCTCCAGCGCCTTGCCGCTGCCGATGTAGGTGGCAGGATCGGGCGCCGGGCGCTTGGCCATGATGCGCTCGACCACCTGGCCTCCCGCGCTCTCGATCAGCTTCTCCAGTTCCGCAAGGTGCTCATCCGCGGTACTGCGCGTCAGAGTGGGCAGAATGAGACCAACCGCTAGGACTTTGTCGGGCACTCGTTTCTGAAGCGAAATGATACAGGACTTATGCCCACTCAACCGCAGCGGCTGATGCCATTTGCTGCTCCATGAAATCGGCGCCCACGCCCTCACGGGCACCGGCGGACGAAGCCGTTTATCATCCGCGGCATGTTCGTCGTCTACGAGGCACTGCTGTACCTCGTGCTCATCGCGGCCCTTCCTTACTTTCTGGTGATGGGGCTTTTCCGCGGAAAATATCTGGCGAACTTCCCCGAGCGCCTCGGCTTCTATCGTTCCCCGGCACGTCCCCACGATCTCTGGATCCACGCCGTCTCCGTCGGCGAGACCCTGGCCGCCCGCCCGGTCGTCGATGAGCTCCTCCGCCTCCGGCCCCAGACCTCCATCGTCTTCACCACCACCACAGTGACCGGCCAGTCGCAGGCCCGCAGACTCTTCCCGGAAGCGACGGTCACCTACTTTCCTCTCGACTTCTCCCGCAGCGTGCGCCGCTTCCTGGACCACCACGCTCCTCGGGTGTTCGGCACGATGGAGACCGAGATCTGGCCCAACGTCACCAGGCTGGCCCGTGCGCGCGGCATTCGTCTGATTCTCGCCAACGGCCGCATCTCGGACCGATCCTTTCCCCGCTATCGTGCCGTGCGCAGACTGGTCGCACCCATCCTCGGCAGCTACTCCCGGATCCTCGCTCGCGAACCGGTCGACCGCGAGAGGTTCCTCATGATCGGCGCCCCGGAGTCGATCGTGGAGACGATCGGGAACGTGAAGTTCGACTACCAACCCGATCTCCGGCCGCTGGAGATCGCCTCCGAGCTCACCGCGATGATCGCCGGACGCCGGGTCCTGATCCTGGGGTCGACCATGCAGGGGGAGGATGAGACGCTGATTCCAGCGCTCGAACCGTTGCTTCGGGAGGGGAGGACGTTCGTGGTGATTGCCCCTCGCAAGGCGGAACGCTTCAGTGTTGTCGCCGCATTGTTGAACGAACGTTCGGTGCGCTCGCTCCGCCGCAGCGAGTGGCGCGCCGGCCATTCCGACCCTTCGTTTCAGGTGCTGCTCCTCGATACCTTCGGCGAGCTGGCTCGCATGTACCGCCACGCCGATGCCGCCTTCATCGGCGGCAGTCTGGTGGCCACGGGAGGACACAACCCCATCGAGGCGGCCATTGCCGGCGTGCCCATCTCGTTCGGGCCGCACATGTCGAACTTCCGGGAGATCGCCTCTGTCTTCCTGCGCGACGGCGGCGCCACCGAGGTCCGGTCAGCGGACGATGTCGTTCGCTTTGCCCGCACCATGTTCACCGACCGCTCCGAGCATCAGTCGCGGAGTGCAAAGGCCCGCCAGACGGTTGAGGAGAACCGCGGCGCGTCGGTCCACACCGCGGAACGCATGATCGAGTTGCTGGCGTGATCCTGCTCAAGCCTCTGGAACTGGCCTGGCGAGCGCTCAACCGTCTCCGGCGCACTCTGTACCGCACAGGCATTCTGCGCGCGGCCCGGCTGCCCCGCCCGGTGATCTCGGTGGGGAACCTGTCCGCCGGAGGGGCGGGAAAGACGCCGGCGGTGATCGCCATCGCCAGTTACCTGAACCGTCATGGCTTTCGCGTCGCCGTCCTCACTCGCGGGTATGGGAGGTCCACCGACGAATGGGGACTGGTCGACAGCCACGACGCGGAGCGCTTCGGCGACGAGCCGGTCCTCATCAAATCACTACTCCCCGATGTATCTGTCATTATTGGATCAAATCGTTTTGCGAATGCCATACATTTTCTAGATATGAATGATTGTGATGTTTTTATTCTGGACGATGGATTCCAGCACCTCCAGCTGGCCCGGGACGTCAACATTCTCATCGACGCACCAGGCGGGCGCTGCTTCCGGGAAGGACCCACGGCAAAGGGCGACGCCGACATCGTCATCGCCCGCGCGCTGCGGGTGATCGACGGCGATCGGGTGAAGGGCAAACGCGTGTTCGCCTTTTCCGGGCTGGCCGACAACGAGCAGTTTTTTGCCACCCTCCGGCAATGCGGGGCCATCCTCGCCGGCACACGCAGCTTCCGGGACCATCACCGATACGTGGCCAACGACCTCGCTTCGATCCGGGAGGCCGCCGCCGCCGTCTCTGCGGAACTGATCGTGACCACGCAGAAAGACGCGGTCAAATTCGACGAGCGTGACATCATCCCGCTCGTCGTGGAGATGGCCATCGATCCTGCCGTTCTCGAGGCCATCGCTGCGCGGGTCTCCGGCAATGTCTCATGAGCCGGCGTCGCAAACGCGCGATCGTCCAGCGCCTCGAATACGTTCTCTATCGCCTGGTGGCGCGCCTGGTGCGCGACGTTTCCGACCAGACCGTTCTCCGCTGGGGCGCGCGCGTCGGCGGTGTGGCCAAGCGAATTCTGCGCGGGAGAGATCGACTGGCCATGCGGAACCTCGCCGCGGTCTTTCCCCACAGAGCCGCAGCGGACCTCCGGTCGGTCCTCGACGCCTGCTGGATTCACTTCGGCCGCGAGGCTCTCGGATACATCCGCCTCCAGCATCTGCCAGCCGCTGCCATTGCCGAACGTTGCCCCTTCGTTCATGGGGAGGTTCTGGAGGAGGCCGTCGGGCGCGGGCGCGGCGTCATCCTGATCAGCGCTCATTACGGCGGGTGGGAGGTGGCCGGACTGGCGGTGATGGCACTGGTTCCCAATGTCCGGACCGTGGCCCGTCCACTCGACAACGAGCTTCTGGAGAGGGACCTTCAAAAAATCCGCGCCCGCACCGGCGTCGAGGTGCTGGACAAGAACCGGGCCGCTCGCGGCCTGCTCAAAGGGCTTTCGGAGAATGCCGTGGTGGTGTTGCTTCCGGACCAGGCCGTGCTGCCACGCGAAGGGATCGAAGTGCCGTTCCTGGGGCGCTCCGGCTGGACCACCGACGCGCCCGCCAAACTGGCTCTCCGTCACGGCTCGACGATTGTGTTCGCGTTTTGCATACCGGACGGAACCAGGCACCGCCTCGAGTTTCACAACCCGATCGATGTCGATCAACTGAAAAACGACGAACGAGACGTCGCCAGCCTGACACGCCGGATCAACGACGTGATCTCGCGCCGCATCATCGAGGACCCGCATTTGTGGCTGTGGATGCACGATCGCTGGAAGGGGACCACCCAAGTTGAAGGCCAAATCACAGATCCCCAGTGAAACCGTCGTCATCGGACTGAACTGGGTCGGGGACAACGTACTGGCCCTGCCCACGTTCCGCGCGCTGCACCACCGATTTCGCCACGAGGGTGGAATCACGGTCGCCGCGCCGGAACACATCGGCACCCTGCTCGCCTCCATGGGACTGTTCCGGGCGGTCATTCCCTGGAACGGCAAGACCAGCGACCGCATCCAGCTGTTGAAGGAAGGACAGTTCCGCCGCGCCATCATTCTGCCCAACTCGTTCCGGGCCGCCATGGTCACCTTCGCCGCGGGAGTTCGAGAGCGCTGGGGCTACGCGACCGATTCCCGGGGCCTCTTCCTCACCCACCGCGTGGCCCGGCAGAGGGAGCGTGGCCATCAACTCGACGACTACTCCGATCTTCTCGCTGCCATGAACGCTCCTCGAGTCGTCGACGAGATTCCCACGATGATGATCCCGGTCAGGGTTCGGGAGAAAGCGCGGCGTTCTCTCGAAGCGCTCGGCGTCCGACTGGATCGTCCGCTGTTCGGCATCCACGCCGGCGGACTGTTCGGCAGAGCCAAACACTGGGGGGACGACCGCTACGGAGAGCTGGCGGAGCGTCTGAGTGCGCATGGCTACTCCGTCGTCCTCCTCACCAGTCCCGGCGAACAACACCAGGCCGCCATGATCTCGGCGGCCTCCGGGGACCTCCCGATCATCGGAGAGGACGGCGACGTTCTCCATCTGGCCGCCGCGATCTCTCACTGCTCGGTGATCGTGACCAACGACAGCGGACCGCTCCATCTGGCCACGGCACTGGCAGTGCCGTCGGTTTCGATTTTCGGCCCCACCGATCCGGCCCGAACGGTCATTCCAGGGGCAACCCGGGTCATTCACAACCCGCTTCCCTGCCAGCCCTGTTACAAGCGCGTCTGTCCGCTCGTGCACCATCGCTGCATGACCGACATCAGTGTGGACGAAGTGTTCGCGTCGGCGATTGGCCTGTTTGAGGAGATTGGCGACAAGGTTCCTGAGCACGACCAGATCCGGGTCCTGTGACGTCGACCTCCACCCCGCCTCCGAGCCTGCTTACCCTGTTGGATTCGCTGCGCGGTCAGCGCACCCGCCTATAATCGAACCGGATGGCCGACGACGACAACCGGCAATACAAGATCGGGGAGGTCTGCAAACTCGCCGAGGTGCAGCCTTATGTCCTGCGCTATTGGGAAACCGAGTTCCCTCCGCTCGCGCCTTCGAAGAGCGGCGGGGGCCAGCGGATGTACACCCGGCGGGAGATCGATGTCATCCTGCGCATCAAGCAGCTCCTCTACTCCGAGGGCTTCACCATCGCTGGAGCGAAGAAGAAACTCGACCTCGAGCTGTCCCAGCCCGCGATTCCTGAGGTCATGGCCCCGACGACATCGGCCGCTTCTGCTCCCGCTCCCGTGAGCGGCGACGTGACGCAGGCTCTGTCGGACGTCAAGAAAGAGCTTTCGTCGATCCTGAGAATGCTCGACCGCTGACGCGGCTCGGCGCGCTGCATCGACCTGATGATGCCCTACTGCTGGAAAAGCGCCGCGATCCGCTCCAGGCCCACCCGATCCTCTTCATCGAACGCATCGGGCTGATCTGAATCCACGTCGAGAACCGCAACCAGTTCCCCGTCGGGGGCGAACACCGGAACGACGATCTCCGACTTCGACCGCGCATCGCATGCGATGTGACCGGGAAAGGCCTCAACGTCCGGGACGATGATGGTCTCCTTGCGCGCGGCTGCCGTGCCGCACACGCCGCGACCGATCTCGATCTGCAGGCATCCCACTGTCCCGATGTAGGGCCCTACGACCAGCCGGTCGCCACAGACCCGATAGAAGCCTGTCCAGTAGAAATGGGAGAAGCGGTGAGCGAGGACCGAGTTGATCGTCGACATCAGGGCGATGTCGTCGAGGCTCCTGCCCCCTTCGTCACGCCAGACGGCCGCGATGGCTGCGTAGCACTCGTCGTATGCCTCGGATTTCAACGACGGCGATCCGTGGCGCGCACCGGCTGGGCTGCGGGACGGCGGCGACCGCCTGCGGTGATGAGCAGGAGCGTGCCTGCGACAACGATCAGCACTCCAATCATGGCGTCCTCCTCCTCCCCATTCTGCATTCGAGGTGCCATGCACATCATGACCAGTGGGCGCCTCGGTAGATCCGCTCGTACTCGTTTGCGGATCGGTTCCAGGAGAAGTCCGCGGCCATGGCGTGGCTCTGCAACTCCTTCCAAAGAGGCGGGTCGCGGTAGTTGAGCATGCTGATCCACGTCGCTGAATGCAGCTGCTCCGCGACCGGCAAGCGGAAGCCGAAGCCATTGGCCTTCTCGCGATTGGTGCCATCAAAAGGGATCACTGTGTCCGCAAGGCCGCCGGTCATCCGGACCACCGGAAGAGTTCCGTAGCGCAAGGCATACATCTGATTCAGCCCGCACGGCTCGTACAGCGACGGCACCAGAAGAATGTCAGATCCAGCGTAGATCCGGTGGGCCAGAGCGTTGTCGAAGCCGATCCACACCCTGCAGGCAGCCGGATTGCGGGAAGCAACCTCCAGCAGCGCCCGTTCGTATCGCGATTCCCCGCTGCCGAGGATGACCGCCTGAGCACCGCCACCGAGCAGCCCGTCAAGAACAGGAAGCAGCAGATCGATCCCTTTCTGGTCTACCAGACGGGACACGAACGACAGCAGCGGAGTCTTGGCCTGATACCGCAGCCCGGCTTCCCGCAGCAGCGCACGTTTGGAGAGAACCTTGCCGTTCAAGCGTCCGGCCTCGAAATGAGCGGGGATCAGCGGGTCGCTCGCCGGATCCCACTCCTCGGTGTCGATCCCGTTGAGCACTCCGTGAAGCCGGAACGAAAGGCTTCGCAGCAGGCCATCGAGCCCGGCGCCATGTTCCCGAGTCTGGATCTCCCGGGCGTACGTGGGCGAGACGGTGGTCACCTGATCGGCGAACAGGATCCCTCCCTTCATCAGGTTGATCTCGCCGAAGTGTTCCAGGGCGTCGGGAGCGAAATATCGGCTGTGCAGCCCGAGCGCGGGAAATGCAGCGACCGGCGCGATGCCCTGATAGTTCAGGTTGTGAATGGTGAACACCGAACGCGCGCCGCGGAAGGTCTCGCTGCCGCGCAATCCAGACTGGAGATAGACCGGCAGCAGCGCGGTGTGCCAGTCGTGCGCATGCACGATGTCCGGCGAGAACCCGATGGCTTCGGCCGCATGGATCACAGCCCGGCAGAAGAACGTGAAGCGCTCCGCTCCGTCGTCAACACCATCTGCTCTCAACGAATAGATCTGCGCGCGATCGAAAAAGTGGTCGTTGGCGATGAGATACAGCGGCACATCGCTTTCCGGCAACCGAGTCCGCAAGACCGTCGATTCGGCGACCCAGTTTCCCCAGCGGATGGCGGTGGGAGGCACGACCTGCTCCAGCGGGACTTCGTGTAACGCAAACCAGTCCCGCGCCTGCCGGTAGTACGGCATGAACACCGCCACTTCATGTCCGAGCTTTGCCAGCGCCCTGGGCAGGGAGCCGCACACGTCGCCCAGCCCTCCGGTCTTGGCGATCGGGGAAACCTCGGCGGAGGCAAACAGAATCTTCACCGGAGGATCTTATCGCTCGATGCCTCGCGGCGCGCGTGGCCTGGAATGAGCTCACCGAACCAGGATGGAGGCGTATCCGACGACATGCGAGTAGTCGCCGTTGACATCGCCGGAGGTGGCGTGCTGCAGCAACGTCGCTCCGCTCGCCCCCAGCAGGTTGGCGGCGATGAGCATCGTTGTGGTGGGGATGAACCCGCACATCGAGATGTCGGCCTCCTCCACGGTGCTCCACAGACCGGCCGGGTCCAGTGCCAGCACGCGATCGGTGGCCAGCTTGTCCTTGCGCAACGTGGTGGCCTGATCCTCGTAGTGATTGAGGTCGGAGCTGGCCAGGATTCCGATCCGGTCGCTCTGACTGCGGATGACCTCCGCGATGGCCCCTCCGATTTCCGCGCAGTAGTCGTAGCGATGAGCCCCCAGGCAGATGGGGACGAAGGTGAACTCAGCGAGCTCACGCTGGAGAAACGGGAGTTGCACCTCCAACGAATGCTCGCGGGCGTGTGCGGCCGTGTCCTCCGAGAGCAGTGGGCAACGCGCCATCAACGCGGAGGCCAGCGCTTCGTCGATCGGAACATTTCCCAGCGGTGTCCGCCATTGGCCGCGGGCGTTGATTGCGGCGAAGTGCCCGGCGCCGGTGTGGTTCGGACAGAGGATGATGAATCGCTTCGGAAGATCGGCGGCGGCGTAAAAGGCCGCGGCCACCGTTCCGCTGTACATCAGCCCCGCGTGCGGGACCACCGCGCCCAGGAAGGCCTGCCGCGTGGCCTTCCCGCGTTCGCCGTAACACGCTTCCACCTGACGCCGCAGCCCCTCGGCGGACGCTTCGTAAAACGTGCCTGCGACTGCGGGAGGCCGTGTGGTCGTCATGATGTCCCGGCGGCGGTCAGTCTCGTGGAAAAGAGGGCGAGTAGAGAACGGCGTTCAGGAACAACGGCAACGTTCCGCGCCAGAAGAGACGAAAGTGCGGCTCGTCGGCGAAGGTGATGACCTGTCCCTTTCCGAACGGCTCGCTGACGAGGTACGCCGCGCCTTTCAGCCGGTCCACCGATTCGTTCCAGGCCACGCCGGCGATGAGCGGCTTCTCTTTCGTGATGGTGACGACATTGTCCACGGCGTGACTGACCGGCAGAAGAGCGAGACTGCCCTCGATCAGGACGTTGGGGCTGCGGGGAATCCCGAACGTCAGATAGCTCCGCTCGTTCATCACCGTGCGGAAGGTCGCGCCGGGAACGCGGAAGTCGTTGTACAGCTCCGGCGTGACCGTCTTGTCATCGTCCTTCTTTTTCGGCGGCTCCCAGAGCTTGATCTTCGAGATTTCGGTGTCCTTCTCGCGCAGAAACGCGTTGGCTCCGCGGATGGCCACCAGCGTGCCTCCGTTGCGCAACCACGCCTTGAGGCGATCGGCGTTCTTTCCGAACCGTCCTTCATAGTCGCCATCGGGGAGAACCAGCACGTCGTAATGCAACAGATCCACATTCTTGAGCGACTCGAGCGTGAGATTCGAGTGCGGAATCGGCGTGTCGATGTCCAGGGTGTGCCAGAGCATGCCGAAGGAGCCGGAGCTTGTTCCCGAGCCACCGACCAGCGCGATCTTCGGAGTTTTTACGAAATGAATTTTCTCCGAGCCGAAGCTGGCGGTGCCGGTCCATCCGGAGTCCACGGGAAGAATCATCGCGCCCGTGTCGCGACTGAGGTTTTCCAGCTTCCCATCCAGTTCCGCGGAGTTGTTACCCTTGAGGATGACCAAAGTTCCTCGCGCAAACGTGCGATCTCCCAGAACCAGGGAATCGTCGCTGACGCTGAAACGCACACTGTCACGGAGCATACGGCCGGCGACGCGATAGACATTGGCGTCATGGCCATCGACCAGATAGGCGTAGCGCGCCTTCCGAACGGGCGCGGCGGTCGCGACCGAGAATGGCTCGATGCTCAGATTCGCCGGCGCCGCGCTGGCCGCGTACGCCTCGACGTTCATGGCCAGAGGCAACGACCAGGAAGTGAGATCGTAGAAGTCGTCCGGCTCATCTGCATGCGTCTTCTTCTGCTGTTCCTCCACGAAGCCCTTAGTGAATGCAGGCGATCGTTCCAGAAGCGTCTGAACCAGTCCACCCAGCGGCTGGCGGGTGGAGATGACCGCGGTGCCGGGAGGGGCAATGCGCGACTCTGCGCCCTCTGCATCCAGTCGCGTGGCGTGCAGCGTGGCCGGCGCCGTCAGCCGATCGATCCGGATCGACTGCCGTTGGAGCATAACTACGAGCGGCCGGAAATTCGGGGATCCCGGCAGGATGAAGTACGTCGTCGGCGCCGCGCTCATCTGCCCGTGCAGCGCGTTGAACGAGTAGAGAAGCAGCCCTTGCCGGTTCTCCGAAGCGGTGCGCAGCGTTGCCATCCCGGTGGTGAAATGACGAGCGATGCGATCGGCCAGCGTGAAGTTCGCTCCGTCGTCGCGAAGGACTGAGGAACCTGCTCTTCCTCCCCCCGCCACTTCGTAGGTCATTCCAATCGCGCCGTGGAGCGACGGCCAGGAGTCGCCGTAGCCGGGATAGAAGAGATCGAACCGCTCGGCCACGAAAAATGGCCATCCTCGCGAGGTAAACGCCTCGGCATTGGCGCGCCCGAACTTGTCGAGCCAGCCTTCCACTTCCTTCGGCAGATTGGCATTGATGGGATGCGAATCGGGCGGGAAGAAATACGACGAGCCGTAGCCCATCTCGTGGAAGTCGACGAAGACCTGGGGGTTCCACTTCCGATACTCGACCACCCGGGCGATCGACTCCTGCTGGGAGGTCCAGGCCCAGTCGCGATTCATGTCGATCATGTAGTGATTCGTTCGCCCGCCCGGCCACGGCTCGCTGTGCTCGAAGGACTCCGGGTTGGAGTTTCGTACCGCGCCGCTGCTGCGCGTGAACCATTGGACGTAGCGTTCGCGGCCGTCCGGATTCTGCAGCGGATCAATCAGCACCACCAGGTTTTCGAGGATGGTGGAGGACGAGGGGTCGCGCACCAGCGCGCTGGCCACCTGCATCGACGCCTCTGCCGACGACGACTCGTTCCCATGGATGCCGAAGCCCAGCCAGGCGATGGCCGGCGTCGCCGAGGCGATCTCCTGTGCCCTGGCCGGCGTGGTGTGCTCGGGATCGCTCAAAGACACGACGTCCTTCCGAATGGTTTCCAGAGCAGACCGATTCTTCTTCGAGGTGATCACCACCAGGACCAGCGGCCGGTGCTCGTAGGTCTCCCCGAAACGCTGCACGGTGACCAGATCCGATCGCCGGGCCAGCTCGTCGTAGTAGTCCAGGATCCGCGCGTAAGGGGTAAACCGGTCGCCCAGCGTGTACCCGAGAAACGCATCGGGCGTAGGGATCGCATTCTCCTGCCCCAGGGCAATCGATGCGGTCAGGAACATTGTGAACAGGACGGCGAGCCGTCGCATCATGCAGAGCACCTCATCATGGTGAATTCTATGGTCTATCAATTGGTGTCGCTCGCTGGAGCGATCGTGATTCTCATCGCGTTTGCTGCGCTGCAATTTCGCCGGCTCTCATCCGAAACGCGAACGTATCAGACTCTCAATCTGATCGGTGGGTTCTGTCTGTTCGTGGCCGCCCTCGACGCCCGACAGTACGGGTTCATCCTGATGGAAGGATCGTGGACCATCATCAGCGCCTGGGGACTGTGGCGGTTGCTGCGAACCCGGCCGGCCACACCGGTCTCCTGAACCAGCACGGATCACCGACTCTTTCTATTGCCGACGAATCCGTTTCTCCACAGCCGTCAGGAAGGGTCCAAGGAATCCGTTGCACCAGCCCGTGGTGATGCAGAAGTGGGAGCGGTTCGGAGCGGTGTGATGCAGGAGATGTTCCTCGGGACGGAGGATCAGTCCGAGACGCTGAAGCACCCGAGCGAAGGGCGGGGGGGCCGGGTGGTGTGCCCACTGGTGAATCTGGTTGGTGGGAAGAATGCCCAGCGCCAGCATCACCAGAAAGAAGCGGCTCCCATCCGGTACGAAGAACGCGGCGACCAGGATGGGCAATACGCCCAGTGC
>JBKJQB010000284.1:0-4477 GCA_046594105.1 Thermoanaerobaculia bacterium | reverse complement strand
ATGCGCTGCGGCGAGATCCTGGCGCTCGAATGGAACGACGTCGATCTCGTGAAGCGGCAACTGTGCGTCCGTCAGTCGGACTGGAACGGGCAAGTCGGAACGCCGAAGAGTGGACGGCTACGATACGTGCCGCTCACGCGACGGTTGACCGCGGCGCTCGTCGAGCATCGGCACCTGCGAAGCAAGCGGGTGCTCTGCCAGGCGGACGGCTCGCCGTTCACACGGCAGATCGTGCAGAACCGGATGATCCTGGCGGCGCGGCGAGCGAACGTGAAGAAGGGCGTACACATCCTTCGTCACACGTTCTGCTCGCACCTGTCGATGCGGGGTGCGCCGGCGAAGGCGATTCAGGAGCTCGCGGGCCACGCCGACCTGACGATGACGCAGCGCTACATGCACCTGAGCCCGGCCGCGCTCGATGCGGCCATCCGGCTGCTCGACGAACCGCGACGCGAGCGTGGTTTGGGCGAAATCGGGCGGTCGATCTGACGCTAAGTGAGGCACCGTCTTGCAGAAGTTTGGAGACCTGGTGGAGACGGGGCCCGCGGTTCAAAAACGATCAATGAATCCGGGGGGAAAACTGGCGGTGAGGCAGGGATTCGAACCCTGGGTACAGGTTTAAGCCCGTACAACGGTTTAGCAAACCGCCGCTTTCGGCCACTCAGCCACCTCACCGCAGACGGTAAGTATACGGCACGCAAGTACTTGCTCAATCGCGTTTTTCCTGGCGGTGCCTACAACGGTTTTTCAAACCGTCGCCTTCCTCAATTCCATTGGAAAATCTGGTGATTTCACACTGACCGCGGCGCGAACCATGGGCACACTCGCAAAGGGGCATTGAGAATTGGGCGCGCGCGGATGGCGCGCGTTGTGCGTCATTGCGGTTCCCACCACGTCCCAGCAGCGAGGTGACCGTGACGTTCGTGCCTCATTATGGGGACGGGGCTGGTGCGTGCCGACGCCAGAGCCATGACACGACAGCAGCAGATATGTCTACTGCCATAGACACATCCGGCGGCTCTCGGTTATCCTGATCTCGTGACCGCGAAGGACCTTCGGCGTATCCTGAGGTCCTTCGGTTGCGTCGAGAGCCGGCAACGCGGCTCCCATCTGCGCGTCGAGTGCGGTCGCTGTGTGACGACCGTGCCGGTCCACGCCGGTGAAGACATCGGACCCCGGTCTTCTGCGTCGCATCGATCGCGACTTGGAGCCGTGCCTCGGGAAAGGCTGGTTGAAAAAGCCGTGAAGCATTATCGCGTAGCCTACGAGCGAGACGAGTCGGGCCGGTGGGTGGCCTCCGTGCACGGTGTGCGCGGCTGCCACACGCAGGGTCGCACGGTTGACGAGGCTCGTCGCCGTATCCGAGAGGCGCTTGAACTGTTCGTCGACGATGCGCGCAAGGCCGTCATCGTGGACGACGTGAGGCTACCGAGTGCCGCGACAAGGGCGATTCGGGCGTACGCGACTCTTCGCAAGAAGGCCGACGACGAAGACCGACGCGCAGCCCGCGCGGCTCGCCGCGCCGTCCGCGTATTGCGAACTGGAAAACTGAAAATGAGCGCGCGCGATGCTGCGCGTCTCTTGGGGCTGTCGCATCAGCGCGTGCACCAGCTCACGCAAGAAGAAGGAAGCCGATAGAGTGTCTGGACGACGCTGAGTTCAGGCTGGGACGCTCACACCCAGACTCTCACACGCTCGCGCTAGTTCCTCTCTGAACGCATGGCGACGCCAGTATTGCTGGCGGAGCTCCATCGCCCATTTCAGGAACTCGGCCGCGCGGCTCTTGGGCGCGAACGCGACGCACGACGCAACGAGCAACGCCGCGTGGCCGTAGTGCCGTCGTCTGGAGTTGCCAAGGCGTCCCTCAACTCGCTTCTCAGCCGTGATGCGCATCGCGTCGATCGCGGCGTCGCGGTCCGGGTCGGTCAGTGCGATGCCGGGGCGCGCGCCCTGGATCACCGTCACTATCGATGGGGTGGTCAGCCTCGGCTCGTGGTCCTCCACCGTCATCTCGAAGGACTCCAGCGGATCTCGGCCGTGGCGTCGAGTTCTGTCGCGAGCGCATCGCCGATCATCCCGTTCGACAACAACATCGCCAGCAACGGGAACACGGTGTGCCGGGATTGTCAGGGTCCGACCAGCCGAGGCCCGGGAGTTCGACAGTGCCGTGGCGTCTCCGGTGACTTCACCAACGAGTACGCGCAATAGCCAAATCTGACGCGCGGCCGTCTTCGGGCCACGAGCCAGGGCTCTTGTGGTCTTCGTTCGGATGGGTTTCAGCTCGTGACTGTCGCTGACGAGCCAGCGCAGCAACCGAGTCAACGTAGGAGCCGCGCGCCACGCGACTTCCAGCCGCTTGGACAAATCGGGCCGGCCAAGATCCTGAGCCGCGACTGCGGCTCCGTCAACGAGTTCGCCCCGCCAGTGCGACTGGCGCACCAGCCTCGCCGCCGCGTCGCAAGCCTTGAGCGCGGCGGTCCAGTTGCCCTGATCGGCGAGTGCCTCACACCAGGCCAGGCACGCCCGGGGTCGTCTTGTCTTTCGCGCGATTCGATCAAGACCGTCGACGCCGTCCATACGAAAGACGGCTTCGCGCAGCCAGCGCTCGTGCTCGGTTTCCCATTCGTCCTTCGGCGGGCGGAAGCGTTGGAGGCGCTACACCCACAGCGGAAGGAACACCCCGAGATCGGGCAACGCCCCTGCAGGGGCGTCCTCCATCTCCCTGGTCGGACTCGACAACGTCCAGACGCCTTGGACCTCTTCGATCGCGCGGGCAATCACGTCGGCGCGATCGCGAAGACGCTGAACGAGACTCATCGCGCTGCTGATTGGCCGATCCCCGCGAGCTCATTGAGGAAATTCGTGACGAGAACGACTTTGTCACGTTGCCCAGGTGCGGGATCTGGCGGAACGAACAGTGCGATGCGTTTCCCATCCGGATACACGGCGAACGGCGTCCGTTCCAGAGGACGCATGATTCCGGCCGGGAGCGCTCGTGGCGACCACAGTGTCGGCCTGTCCGGAAGGAACGAACCGTCCACGGCACGGTAGGCGGTTACCATGATGCGATTGTCGGCACCGCGATAAAGCAGTTCGTGGGTTGAGGGTGACCACTGCGGATTCCGACCGCCACCCGAGGAAATTGTCATCTTCGACCCCTTCCCTGGAAACGGGATGACGAACACTTCAGCACGGCCGGTTTCGGCTGACGTGTACGCGATCCAGTGCCCATCCGGTGAGAACATTGGATCTGTCTCGGAATGCGCTGGGCTAGAAAGAAGCGGCCGTGGCTTGCCGATTGTGAAGCCCGACGTCTCGTCGCCTGAGACCGGAAGGAGCATGAGATCGCTCTTGGTGCCAGGAATCATTTCGACATAGGCCAGGAAGTGGCCACTCGGGTGCCACGAGTAGGCTTCTTGATCGAGATCAGTTGTCGCAAGCCGTTGCGGTGCGCCTGTGCCGTCGGCGCGCATCCAGAACAGATTCAGCGCGCCGCCATGACGCAGACCAAAGGCGAGGCGACGTCCGTCCGGGGTCCAGACCGGACGAGTAAAACCGGAGTCTTCGAAGGTGACCTTCGTCTGGGTGTCCCTCGCGAGGTCGTACACCCAAATGCTGAACTGTGTCCCGTCGCTGATCTGCAATGCCAAACGGTTACCGTCCGGGGAGAATGCGGGGTTGGTCCAGATGCCAGGTACTACGCGTATGGCGGCCACGGCACCGGACCGATCCATCGACGAAACGACATCCCCGGTGCCGGCGGTCGGCACGTACAGCAAAACGCCTGTCCTGGACACCGCGAACTCTCCGCTGCCCGTGCCGATGCTTCCGTTCACGCCCTCAAGGACCGGCACCGGCGGCCCCGTCACTTCGAGACGTTCGCTGTTGAACGGCGCCGCGAAGACAGTTCCGTTATGCATGTAAAGGAGATGTCCCGTGTTCACGTAGCGACCGTAATAGGCGTCGTGCAAGACCACGTGAGGCGTGCCACGCGGTAACGTTTGCGCCATCACGTCGCCCCGCTCAAACTGGCCCACGACCCCCGCTGTGTACAACAATGCCTTCCCACCCGGCAACACTTGCGGCCATCGCACCGACCCAGCGATCTCGGGCGCGTTGACAAACGGCTGCGGTGGTCCACCCTCCGCGGCGACGCGCAAAAGTGGGGCGCGACGGTTTGGCGATGCCTGGAACACGATCGAGTTGTCATCCGTCCAATCGCCGCCGCGCCAGTCGCGGACGTCGGACAGCGTCACGGGTGGTCCTCCATCGACCGACACCTTCTTCAATTTGAAGTGTAATTGGTCAAAGAAGGCGATCCAGCGACCGTCTGGCGAGAAGAATGGATTGCGGGCGTCGTCGGTGCCCGACAAGGGGACGGCATTCAACTGATCGAGACGGCGCACATACAGCTGCGTCGAGTGAGATTCACGGGTAAGAGCCACGAACGCCAGGGTGCCGCCATCTGAGGACAGGG
>JBKJQB010000241.1:0-4612 GCA_046594105.1 Thermoanaerobaculia bacterium | reverse complement strand
GCAACCTCCGCGTCCGGCAAACCTGATGGCTGGCCTTTCTTCGGGACGGACTGCATCGACGGCTGCTCGGTCACTCGGTGGGGATCGTAGCAAGAATGGTGTCAGCCGTTGATCCTTCGCCGTGTTCCCGCTTCTAGTGACACCCCCCCACGACGCCTCTCACGATCGAGTTCCTTCTCCCCGCCGCAGCGGGGAGAAGGTGGCCGAAGGCCGGATGAGGGGTCACTCATGAGTGCAGGACAGACCCCTCACCCCCGCTTCGCGGACCCTCTCCCCGCTGCGGCGGGGAGAGGGAACTCGCGTGAGGATGTGTCATCGAGATCTCAACAGCTCTGCATCGCGCTGTTCCTCGGCTCAGGCCGTGCCGGCCTAGTGCAGGAACATGGGCAGGCCCATGACGTCGGCGACTTTGGGGCGGTAGTGCTCGGCGTCGTAGAAGCGCACGAGGTCGACCCGTTTCTTCATGGTGTCGCCGACTTCGATGGGCACCGCGGTGTAGCGTCCATCGACCACCGCCACCATCAAGCCGTACTCGCCCCTGCGCAGGAGGTCTGCGGCCAGGCTGCCGAAGTTGTTGGCCACGAGCTGGTCCAGTGAATCGGGCACGCCGGAGCGCATCAGGTATGCGAGCTTCTGGTAGATCACATTCTCTCTGGTGCGTTTCTCCAGGTAGTCGCTGAGAACGCTGCCGATCCCGCCCAGCCGGCGATTGCCAAACGCATCGGCCTGCCCGCTCTCGATCGGCCTGCCACCCACCACCGTGGCACCTTCCGAGATGGCCACTACCGCGTAGTTCGCCGGGTTGTCGCGCTTGTCGCTGGCCAGCATCTCGTACGCACGTTCGCAATCAAAGGGGACCTCGGCGATGAGCGCGCGATCCACTCCCGCCAGGTACGAAGCCAGCAGGCAGGTCTCACCGGAATGGCGGCCGAACAGCTCGACCACCAGGAAGCGCTCATGCGACCCGGCGCTGGTGCGGAGGTCGTTGATGAACATCACCGATCGGGTCACGGCCGTGGAGAAGCCGACGCAGTAATCCGTCCCGTAGACATCGTTGTCCATCGTCTTGGGGATGGCCACGATGGGCACGCCCTCGCGACTGAGGCGGCGGGCGAAACTGAGCGTGCCGTCGCCGCCGAGGGCCACCAGGGCGTCGAGGCGAAGAAACTGAATGGTGCGGAGCGCGGCGAAGGTCAGGTCGTACCGGCCGCGCTCATCGGGATCCCCTTTGCTCGAATCCAGATGGGCCGGGATGTGCTCGAGTTTGGCGATGGCCGGGTTGATCCGCGACGTGTGCAGGATCGTTCCGCCGGAGCGATCGATCGCTCTGGTGTTGTAACGGGTGAGGGGAAGCATCCACGCTTCGTTGTCGGCAGCCGCATCGGGCAGGATGTTGAGCAGGGCGGACCAGCCGCGGCGGAGGCCGATGATCTCGTACTGATCGTCTTCCAGCAGGCGATAGACGCAGGCCTTGATCGCTGCGTTGAGGCCGGGGACGTCGCCGCCCCCTGTCAGGATTCCGATTCGTTTTCGCATCCGAGCCGCCAGTGCGGTTGCATCGCCATCGCGCGCTTGGTGGAGTCAAGCGCTTCGCTTCGTGGGGTCACTTCTTTGCCAGGCGTGCCTGCGCGTTTTTCTCTCCCTCGGGAAAGAGAACGACTTTCAGCGCCTCGTGCCGGTCGAAACGACCCATGCCTTCGTGAAAATCCTTCAGAGAGTCGAAGGTGGCCTGCACCACCCATTCGACATCGAGTCCCGAGCGCAGCAGGGAGAGCATGCGCTGCCAGGTGGCGTACATGCGGCGGCCGATGATGCCTTGCATGGTCACCCCTTTGAAGATCACATTGCGGGTGTAGTCGTTGATGGTCACGGCGTGGCCGGCCGGCAATCCGAGAAGGGAGAGGAGGCCACCCATGCGGACGATGTCCAGGCCGAAGTTGATCGCGGCGGGGGAGCCGGACATCTCCAGCACCACGTCGACGCCGATGCCGTCGGTGACATCGAGCACAGAGCGCTTCACGTCTGCGGGGTCGGAGGTGCGCACATTGAACGCGTGCAGGTTGCTGAAGTTGCGGGAGGCGGCCCAGCGCCGTGCGGTCTCCAGAGCGTCGTCGCTGACGTCGGTGACCACGACCATGCTCGCGCCGCTGTGCTCGGCGATCGCGGCGGCCATCGCGCCGATCGGTCCGAAGCCGGTGATGGCCACGCTCTTACCCGCCAGGTCGACGATCTGGGTGGCATGAACGGCGTTGCCCAGGGCGTCGAGAAACGCCCCCACACGGAGGGGGACATACGCGCCGAGCTTGATCACGTTCGACGCCGGCACCACGACGAATTCGGCGAACGCGCCATTCTCGTGCAGGCCGTAGATACGGGTGCGGGTGCAGATGTGGCCATTGCCGGAGCGGCACTGCGCGCACTCGCCGCAGACGACGTGCATCTCCGCAGAAACGTAATCACCCGGAGCGAGCTCGCCCTCATGGCCCCGCTGCGCGCGCTCGCCGAGGGACTCCACGAAGCCGCAGAATTCATGGCCGTAGATGCGCGGCGGGGTCACCGAATCCTGGATGGAAGGGTCCCAGTGATAGATGTGCTTGTCGGTGCCGCAGATGGCCGCCGCGGCGACGCGGATGAGGACCTCATCGGGGCCCGGTGTGGGAACGGGACAGTCGCGAATTTCCGTGCCGGCGGCGCCATCGACGGGGGCAGACTTGACGACAGCTTGCATAGTGAGCGGATCCTCAGTCTGGTGTCGGACGATCGGAATTTTGCGGCGGAAATGGCCCGGGAAACGCTGCGAAGGGGGCGGATCGTATCACAGCGTTTCCGCCGGTTTGGCCGCTGCGGAACAGGCGCCGAAGCGAGCGCAACGATCGGTTCACCAGCGTCTCCAGCGGGCCGCTGGGAACCTCGCGGATCGGGCCGTTCCCAATAAGACCGGAGACGAATTCGCGGATGGTTCGGACCATTGGTTCGGGCTCCCGATCGAAGAGATCCTTGTGCAGACCGCCTTCCACCATCAGCATCCGGCGGCTCGGGCTGGGGCAGAGATCGTGAAGGGCCTGCCCCATCCAGGAAGGACAGACTTCGTCGTGGCTTCCGTGCAGAAACAGAACGGGAAGTCGCAGCTCCCGAATCACCCGAGCGGTGTCGAGAAAACCACCACTGAGCAGATGCAGCGGCAGTCGCGGATAGGCCACCCGGGCGATGTCGCGCAAGGTGGTGAAGGTCGACTGAAGAATCAGTCCGTCAAAGGAGCGGCGGTGGAGCATCTGCGCGGCGACGGCGCCTCCCATCGAGAATCCGTACAGGATTGCGGGCAGATGGGATGGTCGAAGGGAATCGTGCAACCGTGCGGCATCGAGTCCGTCGCGAATGATCCCATTCAGTGACGGGCGGCCGCTGCTCTTTCCGAAACCGCGGTAGTCGAACATCAGGACGTTCAGACCGCTCCGGAGCAGGTGCGGGATGGCTGTCGCCGTGAGCGTGAGATTGCCGGTGTTTCCGTGAAGGTATAAAGCCGACCCGATGGGCTCGTCTGCCTGGCAATACCAACCGTGCAGCACCTCGCCATCCTCGGTTTCAAACCATAGCTCCTGCGTTCTTCCGGCCGGGACGCCGTACGCCTCAGGATCCCAGCTGATCACCGGCTCCCGATCAGGAGCGAAGAGCCGCGAGACGCGGAACATCCGGCGCGCCACATCCAGCAGCAGGAGGACCACGGTTGCCATGGTGATGCCGATCAGCAAGGATCGCCGGCCCGTTGCTCTGCGAGAGGTGTCGCTCACGGAGGAGGGTCGAGCAAGAGAGGTGCCCTGCAGCGATTTCGGCGTGCTAGATTCGGTTCATGCCCTTCGTGGAGAGCCGCACTCGGGTGCGCTACAAAGAGACCGATCAGATGGCCATCGCCCATCACTCGAACTACATCGTCTGGTTCGAGATCGGCCGCACGGATCTCTGTCGCGCGGCAGGGTTTCCCTACCGCACCATCGAAGAGCGGGGACTGATCCTGGTGGTGACTGAGGTGGTGTGCCGCTATCGCGCGCCCTACCGGTACGACGACGAGGTGGTCATCCGTACGTCGATCGCCGAAGCGGCCACCCGCATGATGAAATTCGCGTACGAGCTCTATGACGCGACCGGCGAGAAACTGCACGCCACCGGCTCCTCCTCGCACGTGTGGGTGGGGATGGAGACGCGCCGCCCGGTGATGGCCGATGACGAGGTCATGGCTGCCTTCCAGCCGTGGCTGCCGGCCAGGTGATGAGGGGCGGAATGAGGAGTTCGAACTGGGATCATGATGCCGGCCCCATCGAGTTCCTTCTCCCCGCGCACGGGGAGAAGGTGCCGAAGGCGGATGAGGGGAAGCTCTGCAACTCAAAGCAGAACCTCCTCACCCCCGCTCCGCTCGATTGGGGAGGGATTCAGAGTCCTCAGGATCCCCTCGGCGCATGGCGCCTGGTCCGCGTTAAGGGTCTGCCGCAGGCGAAAACAACTGGATTCCGCGCGACTGGGTCTCGGCGAGGAGATCGAGAAACTTTGCGCGGGAGATTTCGCGCGCGCCGAGGGCGCGCATGTGCGGCGTCATCACCTGGCAGTCGATCCAGGTTGC
>JBKJQB010000183.1:0-26931 GCA_046594105.1 Thermoanaerobaculia bacterium | reverse complement strand
CCCCAGCCGGTGCCGATGATTCCGATGCGTGCCATGAGGGGAATTGTATGGCGGGGACGACCTCGACTTTTGAAGGGAGCTTGCGGCGTACCCGCCGGCAAGGATGCCGGCGCTACGAGAGGCTTCGCGGCACCGGAGTCCTTTTGCTGCCACCCCTGGCAACCCGATGCAACGGCGTACGGTTCGGGCTGGCAGGACAATTGGATAGATTCCAGGTATGGCCATCCGCCCCGATCTGGTCGTGCCCGTGCGCGATCGCCGCCAGCGCAAGCGATATCTCACGCTCAAGAACCTGAGAAACGCGATGATCGTGATCGTGGTGCTGTTCGCCGGTCTCACGCTCTGGTCCGCGTTTCATGGAAAGAAGACCGACGGCTATGGACGCCTGGTGGCCACTCAGGTCGGCACCACCGAGACGATGACCAAAAGGCCCGCGCCGACAATCGTGAACGAGGCTCCCATCAGCGACCAGACCGCGGTCGATCCTCTGCTCATCTCGGCGAATGCGAAAGCGCAGATTCTGGGGGGGACCTCTTCTGCCCAGTTGCCCACTCCCGCACCAGTGCAGACCCCGACGGGAGTGGGAACCATGCCGCCTTCTCTGCGCTCGAATCCCGGCCATGGCGTGGCGATCGTCGGCGGGGCAGACGGAGTGACTCTGGTTCGCCCTGGAGGCAAGCCGGTGGAGCGACCGAAACTGCAGGGCGGCGTGTTCCGTCCCCAGTAGAATCCGGGCCGCACTGCTGATTGGGGAACGGAGCGACGGACGATGGGCGACGCGGGGATCACCTTTGGAACCGATGGCTGGCGAGCGGTCATCGCCGATCAGTTCACCTTCGACAATGTGAGGCGGGTCACCGACGCGATCGCCGTCGCCTCGCGCGGTCTGCAGCCGCCTGCTGACGTCGACGGCAACGCCCTGGTGGTCGGCTTCGACCGGCGATTTCTGTCGCGTGAGTTTGCCGGTGTGGTCAGCGAGTCGCTGCGCAGCGCCGGCTATCGCGTGATCCTGTCGAAGACCCCCACACCATCCCAGACGATCTCCTTCACCGCCGCCCGCAGGAGACTTCTGGGCGGAATCGTGGTCACCGCCAGCCACAACCCGGCGCGCTACAACGGCATCAAGTTCAAACAGTGGTACGGCGGTTCCGCTCTCCCCGAGACCTACGCAGCGATCGCCGGTGCCCTGGGACGGAAAGAGGCGCGTGCAGGGGGAACGATCGTCGAGGAAACCATCCTCGACGATTACATCGACGCGCTGCGCGGGCAGCTGGACACCGCGAAGATCCACGGCGCGAAGATGGCCATCCTCCACGATCCCATCCACGGCGTGGCGGCGCAGATTCCTTCGCGGGTGCTCGGCGTGGACTACGTGGGGTCGGCGCGGATCATCCATCGCAATGTGAATCCGCTGGACGAGACGATCGTCGACGGCATCCGCGGCGATGCGAACCCATCGTTCGGCGGAGTCAACCCGGAGCCCATCCCCGAGAATCTGCTGGCGTCGCAGAACGTGATGCTGACCGGTGAATACGACCTGGCCATCTGCAACGACGGCGACGCCGACCGGCTGGGCATCCTCGATGAGCGGGGGCACTTCGTCTCCCCGCAGAAAATCATCGCTCTGCTGGCGCTCTATCTGGTGCGCGAGAAACAGTTGCGCGGCGACATCGTGAAAACCTTCTCCACCAGCCGCCTCATCGAGAAGGTGGCCCGGTCGCTGAGCGCCGGCTTTCACGAGACGGCCATCGGATTCAAGTACGTGGCCGATCTCATGCTGGCCCGCAACATCCTCATCGGCGGCGAGGAAAGCGGCGGGATTGGCTTCGGCCACTTCCTTCCGGAGCGCGACGGCATTCTGTCGGGGCTGCTGGTGGCCGAGTGCGTCGCGCATTACCGCAAGCCGCTCTCCGACATCATCGGTGGGATGGAGGAGGAGTTCGGCGCGCTGCACTACGACCGCCGCGACCTGTCGCGCCCGATTGCCGCCTGCGAGCGGCTGATCGCGGAGGCCGCAGCGGGGCAACTCGATCAGAAGTTCGGTCCGGGCTTCCGCAAGCGGGAGGACCGCGACGGCATCAAGCTCAACTTCGACGACGGCACCTGGATCCTGTTCCGCAAGTCGGGCACCGAACCGATGATCCGCATTTACTGCGAGAGCCCGGATGAGGGGCGCGTTCAGGAGATGCTGACGGCGGCGAGCGCGGAGCTGGACCGGTAGAGTCGCGCAGGAGGCGAGCCTTTCCTCCTGAGCACGGAACAGCGCGGGGCACGGAACGCGTATAACAAATCCAGAGCCGGCGTAGACGGCGCCAGAATGTAGCCCCCGGCGCCAGCCGGGGGACAACGAGGAGCCTCGCTTGCGAGCCCGCGTAGCGGGCGGCAGAACGGGTCTGGAGTTGGATCGCAGGGCGACCTCGTTGCTCCTCTGTCGCCCGTTACGCGGGCTCGATTCTGGCTGGATCCACAATCCCCCGGCTGGCGCCGGGGGCTACATTCTTGCGCCCGCGGACGCGGGCTTAGGACGCCGGAGCACGCCCTGCCCGGATCACTAGGGACAGCCGATCAGCCCTCCGTGCTAGCATTTACCTCGCGCCGCCCGCGCGTTTGCGGAGCAGCGGTGACCCACCTCCTGCCGGGCGCCGACTCGCGGCTGTTCGCTCCCATCAACGAAAGCAGATCGAGGGATTGACGTGTCCACACCGGAGCAGACCGATACGCTGCGCAGCCAGTTCACCCGTGAGAGCATCGTGGAGGACTACCGCGTCGGCTTCCGCAGCCGCCAGGCCAGCCTGATCGGCCGCAGGGAAGTGCTCACCGGCAAAGCCAAGTTCGGCATCTTCGGCGACGGCAAGGAAGTGGCGCAGCTGGCCATGGCCCGCGCCTTCCGCAAAGGCGACTGGCGCTCCGGCTACTACCGCGACCAGACCTTCATCCTCGCCAGCGGCATGGGCACGCTCGACGAGTTCTTCGCACAGCTCTACGCCAATCCGGAGGTGGAGCAGGACCCCTGGTCAGGCGGCCGCTCCATGAACGCGCACTTCGCGTCGCGGCTCCTCAATCCCGACGGGAGCTGGCGCTCGCAGAGCGATCGCCCAAACACCTCCGCCGACGTCTCGCCCACCGGCTCGCAGATGCCGCGACTGGTCGGCCTCGCTTACGCATCGCGGCTTTACCGCGAGCTCGACGAGCTGAAGTCGATGACGCAGTTCTCCCACGATGGCGACGAGATCGCCTGGGGCACCATCGGCAACGCCAGTTGCGCGGAAGGGATGTTCTGGGAGTCCATCAACGCCGGCGGCGTGCTGCAGGTTCCGATGATCGTCTCCATCTGGGACGACGGCTACGGCATCTCCGTGCCCAACGAGTTCCAGATGACCAAGGGCCACATCTCCGAGCTGCTCAAGGGATTCCAGCGTGACCCGAAGCAGCGCGCCGGCTACGACGTCTATCTGGTCAAGGGCTGGGACTATCCGGCGCTCTGCGAGACCTATCTGGCCGCGGCCAGCATCGTCCGCATGGACCATGTTCCCGCGCTCATCCATGTGGTCGAGGTGACCCAGCCGCAGGGTCACTCCACTTCCGGGTCCCACGAGCGCTACAAATCGAAAGAGCGGCTGGAGTGGGAGGTGGAGTTCGACGGCCTCAAGAGAATGCGCGAGTGGATGATCGGCCAGCAGATCGCCAGCAACGACGAGCTGGAGGGCTTCGAGAAGCAGGATCTGCAGACTGTCCGCGAGGCCCAGCGCCGCGCCTGGGACACCTACCGCGCGCCGATCGATCGGGAAGTGAAGAGCGTCCTTGGTTTTCTCGATCGCCTGGCCACCGTGGCCCCGGGGCAGGGGATCGATGCGCTCAAGAACGAGTTGGAACGGATGCAGGCGCCTTTCCGCCGCGACGCCATGCGCATCCTTTCCGCCGCCCTCCTGGCAGCGCGGGAGTCGGAGATCCCTTCCGAGATCGTGGACTGGCGTCGCGAACAGCAGCGCCTCAACGACGCTCGCTACGGAGATCACCTCTACGCCGAAGGGGAACGCGCGGTGCTGCAGATTGTCGAAGTGCCCGCCGCCTTCGCCGAGGATGCCGTGGAGAAGAACGGCTTCGACATCATCAATGCCTGTCTGGATGCCGCGCTGGCCCGCTATCCCAATCTCATCATCATGGGCGAGGACGTCGGCCGCCTCGGCGACGTGAACCAGGGCTGCGCCGGACTGCAGGAAAAGTATGGAGTGAGCCGCGTTTCCGACACCGGGATCCGCGAGTGCACCATCGTCGGACAGGGGATCGGCATGGCCTTGCGCGGCCTGCGACCGATCGTGGAGATCCAGTACCTCGATTATGTTTTGTACGCGCTGCAGATCATGTCGGACGATCTGGCCACCACGCGCTGGCGCACCAAAGGCGGGCAGAAGTGTCCGGTCATCGTGCGTACGCGCGGGCACCGGCTCGAGGGGATCTGGCATTCCGGCTCGCCGATGGCCGGCATCCTCAATCTGGTGCGGGGGATGTATCTGTGCGTGCCGCGCAACATGACGCAGGCCGCTGGCTTCTACAACACCCTACTGCGCTCGGACGATCCGGCCATCGTGGTGGAAGTGCTCAACGCCTACCGGGTCAAGGAAAAACTCCCCTCCAACATCGGCGACTTCACGCTGCCCCTCGGCGTTCCCGAGGTGATGCGCGAGGGGAGCGACATCACGCTGGTGTCGTACGGCGCGACGCTGCGCATCGTGATGGAAGCGGCCGAGCAGCTGGCCCAGACCGGAATCGACGCCGAAGTCATCGACGTCCAGACGCTGCTGCCGTTCGACCGCCACGGCATGATCGTGAAGTCGCTGCAGAAGACCAACCGCATCGTCTTCATCGATGAGGATGTGCCGGGGGGCGGGACCGCCTACATGATGCAGCAGGTGCTCGACCGCGATCACGGGTACGAATGGCTGGACTCCGAGCCGCGGGCCATCGCAGCGAAAGAGCACCGGCCGGCGTACGGCTCCGACGGCGACTACTGGTCGAAGCCGAGCCGGGAGACGATCTTCGAAGGCGTCTACGACGTGATGCACGAAGCGAATCCGCGAAAGTACCCGAAGTTCCTGTAAGAAAGCGTCGGCCGGAACGCCGGCCTCCTTGCTGGCACTTCTCGGTGAGCACCCGCCGGCAAGATGCCAGCGGACCGGCCGGCAGGATGCCGGCGTTCCGAAGGGCCGCTCGCCTGGGCCCGCTCTCCCGCTTATGATCGTGCGGTGAAACGACTCTCGATCGTCGCTCTTTTCCTTCTCGCCGCCTCCGCCGCTCTCGCCGCCGACCGCACCAGCCGTACCGATCGCTGGGTGGAGAAAACGCTTCGCTCCATGACGCTCGACGAGAAGATCGGGCAGATGCTCATTCCAGGCGGGCCACCGTCCGGCAACTTTCGCAGCATCGACTCCGATGAGCTCAACACCATGCGCCGCAACATCACCGAGTTTCACGTCGGCGGCTATCACACCTTCGGCGGCGATCCCGCCGCGGTGGCCCTGGTGATCAACGAGCAGCAGCGCATGGCCAGGCTGCCGCTGCTGATCACCGCGGACGTCGAGGGCGGTCCCGGCTACGTGTTGTTCGGCGCGACACGGTTGCCGCTGGCGATGTCCTTCGGTGCAGCGGGCGATCCGCAGCTAGCGTACGAAGCGGGGAAGCTGACCGCGCAGGAAATCCGCGCCATCGGCGTGAACGTCGATCTCTATCCGGTGGTGGACGTGAACAACAACCCGGGGAATCCGGTGATCAATGTCCGCTCGTACGGGCAGGATCCTTCGCGGGTCTCCGAGTTCGTGCGCGCCTACATCAAGGGAGCGCAGGAGAACGGAGTGATCTCCACGGCGAAGCATTTTCCGGGGCACGGCGACGTGGCCACGGACTCTCATCTGCTGATGCCGGTGCTGGACATCTCGCGCGAGCGGATGAACGCGCTGGAGCTGCCGCCGTTCCGCGCCGCCATCGCCGAGGGGGTGGGGGCGGTGATGACGGCGCACATCAACATGCCGCAGATCGAAGCGGAGAAGGGTTTGCCGTCGACGATGTCGAAGACCGTGGTCACCGGCATCCTCCGCGAGGAGCTGAAATACGAAGGGCTGATCATGACCGACGCCATGACCATGGGGGGCGTCTCCAAGAACTTTGCTCCCGATGTGGCCACACTGCGCGCGGTGGAGGCGGGCGTAGACATCGTGCTCCATCCGCCGAGCGTGGAGATCTCCTTCAACGCCATCAAGGGAGCGGTGGCCAGCGGGCGCATCACTGAGTCGAGGATCGACGCTTCGGTGCGCCGGATCCTTGCCGCCAAGGCCCGGCTCGACCTGCAGAACCCCAAGAACCGTCTGACCGATCCGTCACGGCTGATGTCGCTGGTGGGCACGCGCGAGCATAAGGAGCTGGCGCAGCGGGTAGCGGATGGTGCGGTCACCCTGGTGCGCGACGACCGCCATGTCCTTCCCCTCAAGCCATCGGTGGAGACGCGCCTGGTGCAGATCAATGTGCTGGACACCCGCGCCGGATGGCGCGAAGGGCCGGTGGGCCGGCTCAACGCCGCGGAGATGATCAAGCGCTTCCCCAGGGCCGTGGCGGTGCAGATCGACGACCAATCCACGCCGGCCGAATACGACGACGTGCGCAAGCTGGTGCAACTCGCGGATGTGGTCGTGGTCAATGGCTACATTCGTGTTGCCGCGTTCAAGGGATCGATTGCCCTGACCAACGACGAGCTGAATCTGATCCGGGAGATCTCCGCCTCGAAAAAGCCGTTCGTCTTCGTTTCCTACGGCAGCCCGTTCGTGCTGACGCACCTGCCGGAAATGCCCAGCTACGTGGTGACCTACGACATCACCCCGGCAGCGGAGATGGCGGCGACGCGTGCGATCCTGGGAGAGATTCCCTTCCGCGGCCACCTTCCGGTAAGCCTCCCCGGTTTGTTTCCCGTGGGGCACGGACTGACGCAGTGACAAGGTGGTGTGGCACAGACACTCTCGTCTGTGCTTCTTGAGAAAACGGGAGCCTCGACCTCGAGTGTCCTTCTCCCCGCACACGGGGAGAAGGACTCTCGATGGAAAGAGCACGGCCTTTGACGGTTGCTTAGAAGCGGCGTGGTGGCGTGACGGGAAGCGAATGATCTGCAATCAAGAGACTGCTGCGTGCGCCAGCGTGTCATCCGCAATCAGGAGCGGCGGAGTGAACTTGGCGGTTGCGAAAATCGTGGCGGACGCTTTGCGAACCAACGCCGCCGGCCGTGCCGGCCGAACCAACGCCGCCGGCTGTGCCGGCCGAACAAGCGCCGCCGGTCGTGCCGGCATAGACTGCGTTTATGCTCGCTGAGCTTCTACTGAAGTGGCCTCTGGTCCGACAGCTTCTTGACGGTGGCGACGGCACCGGCGTCGAATCGATGTCGGAGAAAACGAAGAACCTTCGTCCGCGGAACGAAGGCACCTCCGTGGCGCGCTCGATCTGTCCATTCTGCGCGGTCGGCTGCGGGCAGCTCGTTCATCACCGCGACGGCAAGGTGGTCAGCATCGAAGGCGATCCGCAGTCGCCCATCTCTCGCGGCCACCTCTGCCCGAAGGGTGCTGATTCTTACCAGCTGGTCACCCATGACAAGAGGCTGACCCGCGTTCGCTACCGCGCTCCGCGCTCGCGGGAATGGCAGGACCTCAGCCTGGAGCGCGCCATGGAGATGGTGGCCGATCGCATGTGGTCGACGCGCCAGCGCACATTCACCGAGTCGCTCGACGGCAAGGCGGTCATGCAATGCACCGGGATGGCCCACCTCGGCGGGGCCACGCTCGACAACGAAGAGAACTATCTGATCAAGAAGCTCTTCACCGCTGGTCTGGGCATGGTCTGTATCAGCAATCAGGCCCGCATATGACATAGCTCCACCGTCCCCGGTCTGGGGACGTCGCTCGGACGCGGCGGCGCCACCACGGCGCAGCAGGATCTGGCCAATGCCGACGCCATCCTGATCATGGGATCGTCGATGGCGGAGAACCATCCGGTCGGCTTTCAGTGGGTCATCGAGGCGCGGGAGAAGAACGGCGCGAAGATCATTCACGTCGACCCGCGCTTCACCCGCACCTCCGCCATGGCCGACTACTGGCTTCCGCTGCGCGCCGGCAGCGACCTGGTTTTCCTCGGCGCGATGATCCACTACGTGCTCCAGAACGAGCGGGAGTTCCGCGAATATGTCGTGCCCTACACCAACGCCGCGACGATTCTCCGCGACGACTTCGTGGACACTGAAGACCTGGACGGCCTCTTCTCCGGGTGGGACGCGAAGAACCGCAAGTACGATCCGGAGACCTGGCTCTATGAAGGGGCGGCGAAAAAAGGGGACGGAGGCCACAACGAGGATTCGGGAGGCCATGGAAAGGATCGGGGAGGGGAGGCGCAAAATCTCGACGAACCGCATCGCGATCCCACACTCCAGCATCCGCGCTGTGTCTTCCAGGTGCTGAAGCGGCACTTCGCCCGTTACACGCCGGAGATGGTGGAACGATCGTGCGGCATTCCGCGCGAGAGTTTCCTGGAAGTGGCCGACGTCTTCACCGCGGCTTCGGGCAGGGAGAAGACCGGCGCCATCTGCTATGCGGTGGGATGGACGCAGCACTCCAGCGGCGTGCAGACCATCCGCGCCGCGGCCATTCTGCAACTGCTCCTCGGCAACATCGGCAGGCCTGGCGGCGGCATCATGGCGCTGCGCGGACACGCATCCATTCAGGGCTCAACGGACATCCCCACGCTCTACGATGTGCTGCCCGGATATCTGCCCATGCCCGCCCACAGCGCGGATGGGGAGTCCAATCTGGCGTCCTGGATCGAGACGCACCGCTTGCCCAAAGGCTGGTGGTTCCACATCGATAAGTACATGGTCTCGCTGCTGAAGTCGTACTACGGGGAAGCGGCTACGAAGGCGAACGACTTCGGCTTTGACTGGATCCCGAAACTCACCGGCGACCACTCCCACTTCGGCTACTGGATGGACATGGCCGACGGGAAGATGGAAGGCCTTGTGGTGATGGGGCAGAATCCGGCTGTGGGCGCGCCGAATTCGAAACTGGAACGGCGTGCACTCTCGAGGCTGAAGTGGCTGGTCGTGCGTGACCTGGTGGAAACGGAGACTGCCTCGTTCTGGCTCGACTCGCCAGAGGTCGCCAGCGGGGAGCTGAAAGCAGAGGACGTCGAGACGGAGGTGTTTCTCTTTCCGGCGGCCTCGCATGTGGAGAAGGCGGGAACCTTCACGAATACGCAGCGGCTGTTGCAGTGGCGGGAACAGGCCGTCGATCCACCCGGCGACGCGCGCAGTGAGTTGCACTTCATGGTGCACCTCGGGAGGCTGCTCCAGGCGCGCGCGACGTCGTCCTCGCGCGATGCAGCACTCCGTTCGCTGACCTGGGACTACGGCACCACGGGCCCGCAACAAGAGCCTGA
Organism: Thermoanaerobaculia bacterium; assembly: GCA_046594105.1. Taxonomy (GTDB): domain Bacteria; phylum Acidobacteriota; class Thermoanaerobaculia; order Gp7-AA8; family Gp7-AA8; genus JBDSGC01. The sequence goes on along the minus strand of JBKJQB010000183.1, from coordinate 17,472 downwards.
CGCTGAGGAAATTCTGCGCGAGATTCACGGCTGGACGAACGAGGTGGGAGGCGGGAGAGGAGCCATCCAACACTTCGGCGATCTCAAGAACGACGGATCGACTTCCTGCGGCTGCTGGATCTACTCCGGCGTATTCGACGGTGTGAACAAGGCCAACGGGCGCCAGCCGCAGGGCAAGTACGCGCATGGGTGGGGATACGCATGGCCACTCGACCGGCGCATCCTCTACAACCGTGCCTCCGCTGCGCCCGATGGCGCGCCCTGGAGCGAACGCAAGAAGCTGGTTTGGTGGGACGAGGGGCGAGGGGAGTGGACAGGGGACGACGTTCCTGACTTCACCAGGGGAAAGCGTCCGGACGCGCCGGGCGACTCTGCGAAAGGTGGCGATGAGGCGCTGCGCGGCGACGCGCCGTTCATCATGCATCCGGATGGCGTCGGCTGGCTGTGGGTGTCGTCGGGATTGAAGGATGGACCGCTGCCCACACATTACGAGCCGCTGGAGTCCAACAGCGAGAACGCTCTCTATCGCGGCCAGCAGAAAAATCCGGCGGCCGATCGCATGGAGAGACCGGACAACGCCTATGCCGCGTCGCCCGACGCGCGGTTTCCCTATGTGCTGACGACCTACCGTCTGACCGAGCATCACACTGCGGGCGGGATGTCGCGCACGTTGTCGCATCTTGCGGAGCTGCAGCCGGAGCTGTTCGCCGAGGTCTCGCCGGAGCTGGCTGAGGAATGCGGATTCAGGAACGGGGAGCGCATCGCCATCGCCACCGCGCGCGGAGAGATCGAGGCCAGGGCGCTGGTGACCTCGCGGATGCCCTCGCTCGATGTGCAGGGCGTGCGCGTCCATCAGGTCGGTCTGCCGTATCACTGGGGCGGACGGGGGCTGGTGACGGGAGATGTGGTGAACGATCTGTTGGCTATCTCCGAAGAGCCGAACGTGCGGATTTTTGAGTCAAAGGCGCTGACTTGCAATGTCAGGCTGGCGACGGGAACACGCCGTGACGGGCGCGATGAGAACGGCAGCGCAATCGCGGATCGCGCTTCGCAAGGCGCGGGATCATGACGGCCACCGATCTTCCGGTTGCGAAGCAGGTGACGGGATTCTTCACCGACTCCACGCTGTGCATCGGCTGCAAGGCCTGCGAGGTGGCGTGTAAGGAATGGAACGAAGTCCCCGACGACGGATTTTTGTGGAGCGGCATGTCCTACGACAACACGCTGACTCTGGGGCACTCCACCTGGCGACATGTGAAGTTCGTGGAGCAGGATCCAGTGATCGGTCGCGGCGGAAATGCCGGCGCGGCGATGACCTGGGAGTTCTCGTCGGATGTGTGCAAGCACTGCCAGAACGCCGGATGTCTGGAGGCCTGCCCCACTGGATCGATCATCCGCACCGAGTTCGGCGGCGTCTATGTGCAGCCGGACATCTGCAATGGCTGCGGATACTGCGTGGTGGCCTGTCCCTTTGGAGTGGTGGACAAGCGGCCTGACGACGGTCGCGCATTCAAGTGCACGTTCTGTTACGACCGGCAGAAGGTGGGGGAGCAGCCTGCATGCGCGAAGGCCTGTCCCACTGGCTCGATCCTGTTCGGCGATCTGAGCGAGCTGGAACGGGTGGCTGATCGTCGCATCGCGCAGCTGCACTCCGCCGGAATGGCCGACGCCACCATCTACAACCCGAAAGAGAGCAGCGTGGGCGGCACGCATGCGTTCTTCCTGGTGCGCGGCGATCCGCGCGCGTACAACCTTCCTGCGAAACCGGAGGTCCCCACCATCCATCTGCGCGCGGCCTGGAACGGCGCGGCGACCGCCGCGGCTGCGATCGCGCTGGCATCGATCTTCGCGTTTGCGCTTGGCGGAAAACCCCGTCGCGCCGGTGCCGGCGAATGAAAGAACGCCTTCCTGACGCCGCCACCGAGAAACGTCTGGAAGAGCTTCGGGAAGAGGCGGCCAGAACCGGCACGGTGGCAGGCAAAGGGCACCATCCTGCCGGCGCTCCCTTTCCCGTCGCCACGGCAGCCTCCGGCTACTACGGATTGCCGCTGCTCAAAGAGCCGACCTGGACGTGGGAAGTTCCTACGTACTTTTTCGTCGGCGGCACAGCAGGCATCGCCGCGATGCTCGGCGTAGCCTCGCAACTCACGGGGGGCGATCGGGCGTTGATCCGTCACGCTCGCTGGATCGCCGCGGGAGGGGCTGCGCTTTCCGCCCCGCTGCTGATCTCGGATCTCGGCCGTCCGGAGCGGTTCCTCAACATGCTGCGCGTGTTCAAACCGCAGTCTCCGATGTCGGTCGGCTCGTGGACGTTGAGCGCGTTCGGCGCGGTCTCCGCCGCGGCTGCTGTGGCCGAAGAACTCCGGCGGCGCACCGACCTTCCGGTCACCCTGATTGGAAACGCCGCTGCGCTGCTTTCCGCGGCGACCGGCCTGGTGATGGCAACGTATACCGGCGTGCTGATCGGAGCGACGGCGATTCCGGTATGGTCGAAGCACGCCCGCTTTCTGCCGATGCACTTCGGGGCATCTTCGCTGGCCTCGTCGGTTTCCGCGCTGCAGCTGCTCGGTCATGAAGAGCGCGCGCTGCAGGCGCTGGGAATCGCGGCCGCAGCCTTCGAGTCCCATAGCGCCTGGAGGCTTGCGCGCGAAAACGATCGTGCGTCGGCACCGCTGCGGCGGGGTCAGTCGGGCATCACCACCGCGATCGGCGCAGTGCTCTCCGGGCCGTTGCCACTGGCACTGCGAGTGGCCGGAATTGGATCGCGGCGGGCGCGGCGCATGGCGGCAGCGTCGTCCCTCATCGGATCGCTGATCACGCGGCTGGCCTGGATCGACGCCGGAAAAGCGAGCGCGCGCGATCCCGAAGTGGCGCTGTAGAAAGAGGGTCATCGTCCCATCATCACCGTGCTCCCTCGCCCCGCCGCAGCGGGGAGAGGGTCCGCGAAGCGGGGGTGAGGGGTTTCCGTTGAGTCCACAGAGCGACCCCCTATCCGCCTTCGGCACCTTCTCCCCGTTGCGGCGGGGAGAAAGAACTCGATCGTAGAAGGAACTCCGCTTCGCTCAGCTCTCAACGCAGCGCGTCTGCGAGAGGCGATCGGGGAGGGAGAGATGCGAGGGGAGTGCAGCGAGGGCGAATCCGAGGCCAGCGGTCAATAATGAGAAAAAGAGTCCGGCCCATCGGCGGCTGGCCTGCGACAGCGTAAGGGAGAGTTGCTCCGCACCGACGACGCGTACGTCGAAGATGGTGCCGCCGATCGTTTTGCCCCAGAGCATCCAGCTTCCCACAAAGTAATAGAAGGAAATCATCACTACAAAACCGCTGAGTGAAGCGAGCGGAATGGTGCGCGCCGAGGCGGGGAGAAGGGGCGAGAGTACCAGTGCCAGGGCGGCGAACAGGGAGAGGTCGGTGAGAAGGGTGAGCAGGCGGCGGAACCTCGAGGCCCCAGCGAATTCCCCGCCCGGGAGAGCGCGGTCAGAGTCCTGATCCGCGGCGGCGATCTGCGCCAGTCCTACGATCTCGATCTCATCGAATCTGGCCATACACGCCCTCCCCGCACCCGGAACCTGTGAGATCAGCTGACGCTGCGCAACGGCAGGTACTTCACATACATCTTGTACAGCAGGTCTCTGGTCTGCTCATTGTAGCGCTCCGCCAGCGACTTGCTGCGCCGCGCCAGCTCGTCATTCGGATCGGCCTTCAGGACCAGGTCGAACTCCCGCACGGCGTCCTGGAGGCGTTCCGTCTGCAGCGCCTGCGCTCCAAGGTTGAAATGGGCGTCGGTGATCATGCGTCGGACCGAGGCGTTTTGGGGGTCGTTCTGTCCCAGCCCTTCCAGGTTCGTGACCGCTTCCTGATACTTCTGCTCCTTGAAGAGTGCTTTGGCGCTGTCCAGTTTTCCGACCTGCTGCACGGCGGTGTCGTAAAGCGCCTTCATATCCGGCGGGAGTGGCTTCACGCGGGCCGCAGAGTCGAACGCTTTCTTGGCGGCGTCGTAGTCGTGGGCCTCGAACGCAGTGCGTCCGCTGGCCAGTCCCTCCTGGAAGACCTTGGCCGCGGGTCGTCCGTCGATCATCTCCGAAGCCACTGATTTCTTGTGCTGCAGGTCGGCGATGAGCTCGAGGGCCTTGTCGTGCTGAGGATCTTCCGGCTTGACGTCCTGCAGCATGGCGATGGCTTGATCGTAGCGGCCGGTCCGCGCCAGGGAGTCCGCTTCCACGAAGAGCTCGCGGGTGACTGCCGGGTCGAATGCGGGCTTGGCCATGAACCTGGACCAGCCGAACCAGCCGAGGGCTGCCAGGACCACGACGCCAACGACCATGGCCACCACGCCCACCGTCTTGCGACTCTCCGATTTCGGTGCGGTCGCCGGCTTGGGCGCCGCTACCTTCTTGGGCTTGGCCGCAGACGGAGCCGCGGCAGCGGTGGCGTCGGGTGATGCGGAGCCGAAGGAATCGTCCTGGCTGTCATCAAAGATGTCGGGCGGCGTGTCGGCATTCGAGGGAGGGATGTAGGCCGTCTCGCGTGCGACCGCGCCTCCTTCGGTAACCGTTTCGTTCAATCGCGCGATGTAGTCCTGCGCGGTCGGGTTGTTTGCGTCCACTCGCAGCACTTCCTGAAATCGGGACCGGGCACCCTCGAAGTCCTGCCGCTCGAAGGCCTGGATCCCGGCGGCGAGCATCGATTCCCCTTTCTGCTCGGAGTCCCGGCGCCTGGCTTTGGCCTGTTCGATCCGCTGCGAGGCTTCCTCGTTGGTCACGTCGATGAGGAAGATGCGCGACCACAGATCGATGGCCTGCTGGAAATCGCCGGAGGCGAAGGCGCGATCTCCGTCGGAAAGGTATTGCTGGATCTTTTTCTGGTCGTCCGGGCTGGTTTCCGACGGTGCGGTGGAGAAGTCAAACGCGCCGGGGGAGGCCGGAGCGGCCGTCGTCGCGCCAGAGGGCGGGGCTCCCGAGCTGGAGCCGCTGTCGAAGGAAAACCCACCCGATCCCTGGGTCGCGCTGTCGAATGAGAATCCTCCTCCGGCAGGCGGAGCGGGAGCTGCAGGAGCATTGAAGGTTGGGGCCGGAGGCTTCGGCGGGGCGGAGGCGGGCTGGTCGAACGAGAAGCCGGCGGGCGGGGTCACCGCCGGCATGGTGCCCGTCTCGGTAGAGAACGGCGAGGGGGTGGATGCGGCGGAATCGAAGGAGAAGCCGCCCAGTCCGGACGGGGGAGGCGCTGCCGGCTTCTCCTCCTCGAAGGTGAACCCGAAGTCGGTCGCCGGCGTCGTGCTGCGTCCGGAAGGCGCCTTCGGAGTGTCGACCACGAAGGACGTCGAGGGTGTGGAATCGAAACTGAAGGCGGCCGGCTCGGACTGAGAGATGGACTGGAGGGCCTTCTTGATGCCGGGATGGTCGTGATCGAGGCCGCGGGCCTTTTCCAGCTCAGCCTTTGCTGCCGCGGTATTTCCGCCGGCCGCGAACATCTCCGCCTTGCGGATGAATTGATCGATGAAGGGACCGGCCTCCATCTTGTCGCGTGCCTCTTCGTTGAGCACGCGGGCATCGTCGTTGGTCAGGTCGTTGGTCAGGACCTCGGTGGTGATCTCCAGAACGCGGGGAAAATCGCGCGCCGCGAGAGCCTGCCGCGCTTCGCCCAGGGGATCTCCAGCCGGACTTGACGGCATCAGCGAGTCGACATCGATCGGAGCCGCGGGGTTCCGCGTCTTCTCCAGCAGCTTTCTGGCCGGATCGAACATCGGATCCATGCGAAGGATCAGCGCGCATCCCTGCTCGACCTCATCCGTACGACCCTGCTTGTACAGCGTGAGGGCTTGCTGAAAGGTCGACTGGACCCGGTCCTTCACCGCTGCTTCCAACGAGACGTTTCCAAGGTAAGTGCTCATGTTTGCATGGACTCCGACAGACAGATCGCGCGATTATACTGTCAGCTCTCGCGCGAAAGGAGCAGCATGGAATTCATCTCCAGCAACGATGCACCCAAGGCAATCGGACCGTACTCGCAGGCCGTCAAGGCCGGCAACATCCTCTACACATCCGGTCAGATTTCCCTCGACCCGGCCACCGGCAATCTGGTGCAGGGAGATTTTTCGGCCCAGGCCCGACGCGTTTTTGACAATCTGCGGGCAGTCCTGCATCAGGCTGGCGGAGACTTCCGGCACGTGGTGAAGGCGACCGTCTACCTCACCGATCTCGGCGATTTTCAGACGCTGAACAGCATCTACGCGGAGGTGTTCGGGGAGCACAAGCCGGCGCGGACCACGGTCCAGGTCGCTGCCCTGCCGAAGGGCTCGGCGATTGAAATCGACCTGATTGCGATCCTTTAGCATTCTTCCGGTGCGAAATCTGGACACCAAGCCCGACTGCAAGCTGCTGGAAAATCAGCTTGTTAACCAAGGGCAGAATGTGTTATTTAGATGGCTCATCGATTGCATTTATCAGAGCCAATCATGCCCCAGACCCGCTCCCTTGCCGCCAGCGCCCTCCTGACGCTCTTTTGTGTCGCTCCGATGTTCGGGTCCGCACGTCTCACCTACCACACCGGCGGCAACGCTGTGCCGGTGGCCTGGAAGGCGAGTTCGTTCCCGATCCGGTATTCGATCGATCAGAGGATGGCCGATGCAATTCCGGGCGCTGCGGAGCTGATCGACAAGGCGGCACGCGAGTGGACCGCTGTTTCGGACGCCAGAATCAGCTTCCAGAATCTCGGCGTAGCCGCGGGCGCCAGGGCCGGCAAAGACGGCAAGAACAGTGTGACCCTCGTCGACGACCTTTTCGCCAACCAGAACTTCATTGCCTTGACCACCAACTGGTACGACGACAACGCGCACATCATCGAAGCGGACGTGCAGGTGGATGCGACCGCCATCAGCGGCGGGTACAACCTGCAGCAACTGGTGGAGCATGAATTCGGACATCTCCTCGGTCTGGATCATTCCGCCGTGCTCTCCTCGGTGATGTATCCCTACGTGGGGCGAAGCGGGTCGACGTCGCTCGACAGCGACGACAAGATTGCCATCGCCACGGTCTATCCGAAGAACGATCCCGGCCCAGGGTCGACTCTGGAAGGGCGAGTCTTTGGAGATGGCGGCGGCATCTTTGCGGCGCAGGTCGTTGCCGTCAACGAGCGGGGCCAGCCGGTGGCCAGCGGACTGACCAAAGAGAATGGCGAGTTCAGTCTGAGCGGCGTGCCCGCGGGGAATTACCGCATCTATGCTGAGCCGCTGGACGGACCGGTCGACGTACGAAATCTTTCCGGCGCGTGGCGCAACGCCAAGCTGGTCTCTTTCCCCACGCAGTTTTCCGATGGGGGAGTAATCCGAGTGGAGAATGGGAAGCTATACGGGAACATCTCCGTGAATGGCTCGGGCGTGGTGAGGTTGAATCCGAAGTGGATCGGTTCTTCCGCACCAGGATCGGGCAGCATGGCCCTGGGCGCCATGCCCGTGACCATGCACGCCGGCGACACCGTCTCCATCACGGTTGGCGGCGACGGCTTCACCAGCGGCATGACGAAGCTCGACATTCCGAATCCCAGCTTCCAGCGTGTCTCGGACTTCACCTGGTCCTCGAACTACGTCAGCGCGACGTATCAGGTCGCCGCGGACACTCCGCCCGGCTCGACCGTGATCCTGGTGAACAGCGGCAACGAGTCGGCGGCTCTGACCGGTGCATTGCGGGTCGAGGCCGGAAGCCCGGGCGGTTCGCGATCGCGTAGCGTTCGACGGTAGTCCTCATTCGCGATGCGCGAAGCAGGCTGTGATTTCCACGGCTACAATGGTCCGAAGACGTGAACCTGAGGAGGTCGCCTGTGTTTCTGCGCAACGTTGCGTTCCTACTGGCCTTCGGATCGCTCGCCGCTCCAGCCTCCGCACTCAACCTGAAACCAGGAAAGTGGCAGATCACGGTGGAGATGCAGATGTCGGGAGTCAGGATCCCACCGGCCACCACCACGCAGTGCATCACTAGAGAAGAGGCGGAGAGTCCGGATGGTGCTCTCCCTCACAGCCTTGGAAATGGCAAGGACGATGACTGCAAGCTCAGCGACGTGAAGATGGAAGGCGACTCCGTGGCATTCAGGCTGACCTGTCCGAAAAAACAGGTGACCGCCGAAGGGACGTTTCATTATGCCGGCGACGCGTATGACGGCACGATGCGCATCAACATGCCAAGCGGCGAGCTCACCCAGAAGTTTGCGGGCAAACATGTCGGCGAGTGTGAGCGGTAACCCGTAGGCCGGCACGGCCGGCGGCGCTGGTTGCCCAAGGCTCCGCCAAGATCACGCTTCAAGAAGTTCTGCCGCGCAGGCTCCTAGCCCCCGGGCCCGCAGAGGAGAGCACTACATCGGTGGAGCGATCGATTCCACCGGAGTCCGCCGCTCGGCGAAAGCCAGTTGGGCGACCATGGCCAGCATCCCGAGATCGCGCAGGATGTCCCACCACATCGAGGCCAGACGCTGTTCGAAGGTCTTTCCCGCCTCGCTGACGTTGAAGCAGCCGCAGTCGATGGCGTTCCCCCGGGCCACGTTGATCAGGATGGCCACGATGAACACGACGAGCATCAGTCCGATCAGCATGCGCGCCCCCCGTTTCCACACTCCCAGGATGAGGGCGATCCCCGCAAGAATCTCCGCCCACGGCATCAGCAGGGCCATGACGTTGACCAGCGGCCCCGGCACCAGCCGGTAGTTGTAGATCATGTGGGCGAAGGAGGGAGGATCGACAATCTTCGGGATGGCGGCCGCGATAAAGATTGCTCCGAGGGCCAGTTGCACGCGGATGGTCAGCCAAGGATGGGTGAGGGCCTGGCGAAAGGTCATGGGGTGGGGGATTCCCTTTCCATCAGAGAATCCATCAGGGAGCCGTTCCGGTACGGACTGCGCCCCCGCGCTTCTGCCAGTCGGGGAAGCCGTCTTTGTAGACATAGACGTTGTTGAACTGGATGCCCCAGAGCTTCTCCGCGAGCATGTGGGAGTCTTCGCAATCGCCGCCGCTGCAGTAGATCACCACTGGCTTGGCCTGCTCCGGAGCGTCGCTCCGCTCATCGAACAGTCTGCGTACTTTGTCCTCGAGGTCGGACTCCCAGACGGAGATCGATCGCGCACCGGCGACGTGGCCCTGTTCGAACACCGAGGTGCGCCGGGCATCGAGGAACAGCGCACCGGCGGAATGAAGCGCAGCCACGTCGGCGCCGCCGATTTCAACGTACGCTTTTTCGGGATGTGGGGTGAAACGGGAGACGTCGGCGTGGGCAGGACCGGAAGCCTTCACAAGCGGAGGAGTGTTCACGGCCGGCGCAACGGGGCGGGAAATCCCGCTGGTGGTGGCGGGGGGCTGCGACGTCGTCAGCGTGGGTTGGGCGATCTTGTCGGGAGGTTTGGCGACCAGCGGTGTGGTCTTCACCGCTGGCGTTGACGCGGTCGCTGCGGAGGAGGAATCGGTTGCCAGCGGGATTCCGGGAGCCTGAGGGACGATCGACGTCTGCGTGTCGGCCGATGCCGATTTCGACGCGCTGGAGGGGGCGGGAAGTGCCGGGGAGGAAGCGCGCGCGGGGACCCGCAGCGCGTTCGGGTAGGAGCCGACCAGAAGCAGTTGCCGCTGCGGAGGAGCCGCGGCATTGGCAACCAGCGCGCAGATTGCTGCGCCCGTCAGGAGCGCGGAGGTTTGCAGAATCGGATGTCGGAGCGTCATCAAGAGTGAGACGGGCCACGGCGCCAGTCGTTTCGCGATCCTAACAGACGCAGGCGCTGCGGACGGGGGCCTCTCCGCTGGCCCTACTCGATCCGTCGCAGCACCAGGGTGGAGTACGCCGGGAGGGTGGTCTCTTCGCCGGCGTGAATCCGGCGGTGCTCGCGCAAGTCCGGCACCAGCTGCGCCGTGTCGATCACAGTCACCCAATGCTCGCCCCATCGAGACTCAGGAAGCTGGAAGTTCATGTCCTGGTAATGCGCATTGAACAGGATCAGGAAGCTGTCGTCGGTGATGGTCTCGCCGTGCGCGTCCGGAGTGGGGATGCCGTTGCCGTTGAGGAAAACGCCCAGAGTGCGGGCGAAGCCGGTCTGCCAGTCCTGATCGGTCATCGGCCCGCCATCGGCCCGGAACCAGGCGATGTCGCTGACCTCTGCGCCATGAAGAGGGCGCCCGTAGAACCAGCGGCGACGCATGAAGACCGGATGCTCGTGCCGCAACGCGATCACCCGCGCGACGAAGGCGAAGAGCCCTTCATCGAGATGCTCCCAGTCGAACCAGGAGATCTCGTTGTCCTGGCAGTAGGCGTTGTTGTTGCCGCCCTGTGTTCTCCCGATCTCGTCACCGCCACAGATCATGGGAACGCCAACTGACAGGATCAGCGTGACCAGAAAGTTTCGCTGCCGGCGGCTGCGCAGTGCGTTGATCGATTCGTCGTCGGTGGGGCCTTCGAAGCCGGAGTTCCACGAGCCGTCATCGTTGGTGCCGTCGGTGTTGTTCTCGCCGTTCGCTTCGTTGTGTTTGGAGTTGTAGGACACCAGGTCGCGCAGGGTGAAGCCGTCGTGCGCGGTGATGAAGTTGATGGAGGCGTAGGGACGTCGTCCGGTCAGCGCGTAGAGATCGGAGCTGCCGGTCAGACGGTTGCCGAATTCGCCGAGCTTCTGGTCCGTGCCTCGCCAGAAGTCCCGCACAGTGTCGCGGTACTTGCCATTCCATTCCGACCACAGCGGCGGAAAGTTGCCCACCTGATAGCCGCCCTCACCGACATCCCATGGCTCGGCGATCAGCTTGACCTGAGAGATCGATGGATCCTGCTGGATGATGTCGAAGAAGGCGGAGAGCCGGTCGACGTCGTGCAGCTCGCGGGCAAGGGTGGAGGCCAGATCGAAACGGAAGCCGTCGACGTGCATCTCCAGGTGCCAGTAACGCAGCGAATCCATGATCAGCTGCAGCACGTGAGGATGCCTCATGTTCAGGCTGTTGCCCGTACCGGTGTAGTCCATGTAGTACTGCGGGTCGTTGGCCATCAGCCGGTAATACGCGGCGTTGTCGATCCCCTTCATCGAGAGCATGGGGCCCATGTGATTCCCCTCGGCGGTATGGTTGTAGACCACGTCGAGGATCACTTCCATCCCTTCCGCGTGGAGCGTCTTGACCAGTTGCTTGAACTCCTGCACCTGCTGGCCGGTCTGTCCGGAAGAGGAGTACGCATTGTGTGCAGCGAGAAAGCTGATCGAGTTGTAGCCCCAGTAATTGCGGAGACCACGCTCCAGCAGCAGCGAGTCGTGGATGAATTGATGGACCGGCAACAGCTCCACCGCCGTCACCCCCAGCTTCTTCAGATGGCGGATCACTGCGGGATGGGCCAGTCCGGCGTAGGTTCCCCGCAGTGCTTCCGGGATGTCCGGATGGCGTTGCGTGAATCCTCGGACGTGCACCTCGTAGATGATCGTCTCGTGCCACGGGCGGCGGGGATAGCGGTCGTTGCCCCAGTCGAAAAATGGATTGATCACCACCGACTTCGGCATGTAGGGCGCGCTGTCGCTGTCGTTTCGCCCTGTCGGGTCGTTGAACGGGTAGGGAAATACCGCCTCGTTCCACCGCACCTCCCCGTCAACCGCTTTTCCATAAGGATCGAGAAGCAACTTCGCCGGATTGCAACGTTGTCCGGCACTCGGATTCCAGGGACCGTGGATGCGGTAGCCGTATCGCTGCCCCGGCCCCACATTCGGCAGGTACCCGTGCCAGATGTAGCCGGTCGTTTCCGGCAGAAACACGCACGACTGGTTCCCTCCGTCGTCGAAGAGGCAGAGCTCGACGTTCGAGGCCACCTCGGAGAAGAGCGAGAAGTTGGTCCCCGATCCGTTGTAGGTCGCTCCGAGCGGGTAGGGAGTTCCCGGCCAGAGCCTCATTGCGGATCGACCGTCGTGCATGCCGCGGTGGTGGCAAGGTACATGCCGGAGGAGTCTGTCAGCAGCCGCTGACCGCCTTCCTCAGTTTTCCCGGCCCTGCGCGGCGCCCCTGCATGCGCTCACTTGCCGATGACGATGGGGATTCCTCTGAGAAAAAGGCGGGTTCCGCAGGTGCGGAAACGTTAGACGTCTGCGAAGCTTTTCAGCGCGTCGGTCTCGGTCTCGTAGACGTTGAACATCGGCAGGAGGTTGGTCAGCGTCAAGGTCTTCTTCACCCGATCCTGAGGCTTGAGCAGGCGGAGCGAGGCGCCGAAGCGCTTGGAGGTCTTCAGGCTCTGCACCAGCTCTCCCAGTCCGTTGCTGTCGATGTACTCCATGCCGGAGAGGTTCAGCAGAATCTTGCGGGTACCTTCGTTGAGGATTTCCTCAACCAGGCGGGGCAGCAGCTCGTCACCGACGCCCACGGCCAGCCGGCCCTGGAAATCGACGATGACCACGTCGCCCTGTTTTCGAGTCTCGATGTTCATGGCGGCGAATGATACAAGAGATCGTCTCCAGGCCAACGACGAATGAATCTCATCCTTCTGTTCAACGACGATTTCCTGACTCCGGACACGGTCCGTCTCGATGGACGGCGGGCCCTCCACATTGCCGCGGTTCATCGGGCCAGGCCGGGAGAGAGTCTCATCGTCGGCCTCGCAGATGGAAAGGTGGGGCAGGGCCGGGTCCTCGCCGTCGGCGCCGATCGCGTGGAGTTGGAGGTGGTGCTCGACCGCGATCCTCCCCCGGCGCTTCCCTGCACGCTCGTCCTGGCCCTCCCGCGACCAAAGGTCCTCAACCGCGTGATCGCCAGCTCCGTCACCCTCGGCATCAAACGCATCTACCTCATCAACGCCTGGCGGGTCGAAAAGAGCTACTGGGCGTCGGCTCGACTGAGCGAGGACAATCTCCGGCTTCAAGCCATCCTCGGTTTGGAACAGGCCGGCGACACGGTCCTGCCACGCATCGAAACGAGACGGCTGTTCCGCCCCTTTGTCGAAAATGAGCTGCCGGCGATCGCAAACGGGTCTACCGCCCTGGTGGCCCATCCTCCCGCAGCGGCCGTGGCACCGCGGAGTGTCTCGGGCGCAATGACGCTGGCCATCGGGCCGGAAGGAGGATTCATCGACGCGGAGATTCAATCTCTGACCGCCTCCGGCTTTCTCCCCGTGACCCTGGGCTCGCGAGTGCTGCGAGTGGAAACCGCGGTGGCAGCGCTGCTGGGAAGAATGTTCTGAGCCGGCACGGCGGGCAGCGTTGGTTCGCAAGCGTCCGCCACGATTTTCGCCGCAACTGCGTTCACTCGGCCGCCTTTGATGATGAGAAACGGAAGCCTCCCCCTCGAGAGTCCTTCTCCCCGCACACGGGGAGAAGGCTCTCGATGGGGGTGCGCGATGCGCGGTTGAGTGGGAGATGAACGTGCGCTCCGTGGTTCTGAGCGAAGCGAGCGTAGCGCGGCAAGGATGCCGGCGCTACGAAAGGCAGCCCATCTGCCTCAACGAACTCAGTTCCGCCACTCGTCGATGAGGCTGGCCACCAGTGCGGTCCAGCCGGTCTGGTGGCTGGCCCCGAGGCCTTCGCCGCTGTCGCCGTTGAAGTACTCGTAGAACAGCACGAGATCCTTCCAGTGTGGATCGTGCGCGAAGAGCTCGGCGCGACGCTCGCCACGCGGGCCGTTCGAGGGGCGGTAGCCCTGCTCGTCGGGGAGGAAGATGCCGATCATCCGATTGGCCAGATCGCCAGCCAGTCCGTGGAGGGTCACGGTGTTGGCAGGAGGTGGCGGTGGAGTCTCCGCCAGGCTCATGCCCCGCGCGCGACCGGCAGCGGGATCGCGCGACGCTCCGGCCCCCAGCCCTTCTTCCACGCGCGAGTCGGCCAGCTCGGTTCCGAGGTCCTTCCTGGGCGGGGGAGCGGCGGGTGCTTCGGTAGGAAAGGCTACGCGCACTTCGCCGCCGAATGCCTTCTCCAGCTTGCGCAGGCTTTCGATCATGAGGAAGGTGGTGGGGAACCAGACCGGTCCGCGCCAGTTGCTGTTTCCGCCTTTGAGTTTCGAGAACGCTTCGGCCGGCTCGTAGCTGACCGTGGCGTTGCCGAACGAGAAGGGCTCGGACTGGTGATGCTTGCTCAGGCTGCGCATCCCGTGGGGGGAGAGGAACTCGGCCGGATCAGCGACGCGCGCCAGCAGGTGCTGCAGTTGGTTCTGGTCGACCACGGCCAGCACGTAGGTCGTCGCTCCGTTGGCCTTCACCGCGGTCACGCAACGATCCACGATGTCGCGGCGGTGCTTGATGAACCAGTTCAGATTCTCCCGGAACACCTTGAACGGCTCGATCCACTTCTCCTCGAGCCTCTCGATGGCGTAGAGAGGGATCAGCCCCACCAGCGAGCGCACCCGGAAGGGGATGGCCGTTCCATCGGGGAAGCGGAGAAGATCGTAGAAGAAGCCGTCTCCCGAATCCCACAGCGTGCGGTCGCCACGGATCATCTTCATGGCCGCACCGATGTAGACGTAATGCTCGAAGAATTTTGTGGCCAGCCCCTCATACGTCGCATTCTTCCGCGAGAGCTCGAGGGACATCCGCATCATCACCAGGCAGAACATGCCCATCCATCCGGTGGCGTCGCTCTGCTCCAGAGAGGCGCCATCGGGGAAGCCCTCGCTGCGGTCGCAGACGGTGATGTTGTCCAGGCCGAGAAAGCCGCCTTCGAAGACGTTGTTGCCTTCGCGGTCGACCTTGTTCACCCACCAGGTGAAGTTCAGCATCAGCTTGTGGAAGCACTTTTCCAGAAAGTCGCGGTCGGCCTTGCCGCTGCGGATGCGGTCCATGTTGTAGACGCGCCAGACGGCCCAGGCGTGCACGGGCGGATTGAGATCGGAGAACTCCCATTCGTACGCGGGGATCTGTCCGTTGGGGTGCTGGAACTGCTCGAACAGCATCAGCCAGAGCTGCTCTTTGGCAAAGTCGGCGTCGATCAGTGCGAAGACGACGGAGTGGAAGGCCAGATCCCACGCGGCGAACCACGGATACTCCCAGGTGTCCGGCATGGACAGGATGCGCATGGAGTTGAGATGGCGCCAGCGACGGTTGCGGCCGAACTCCCGTCCGGCGGGTGGCGGGGAAGAGGGATTGTCGCCCTCCAGCCAGACATCGACGTCGTACAGATAGCTCTGTTTCGACCAGAGCAGTCCGGCAAATGACTGCCGTTGAACGTTGCGCTCCTCCGTGGATGCGCGCTTCGGATGGATGGAGGCGTAAAACTCGTCGGCCTCCTCGCGGCGCAGTGCAAACAGCGCGTCGATCGCGGCGTCGCTGGCGACCGAGGAGTCGTCGCTCCTTGGTCGCAGCTGCATGCGCATGGTGTGCGACTGGCCCGGCTCGATCACCACGCGCATCCACCCGGCGGAACGGGTGCCGGTCGATTGAGGATTCACCGCCTCCCTCTCGCCGTTCACGATGCGGCGATGGAAGGCGTCCTTCACCCACGGGCTGCGTGAAGAGGCGGACGGGCCGAACACGCGCGGCCCGTTGGTCTCGTTGTCGGTGAACAGCAGCTCGCAACCCTCGGGCAGCTCGAGGATCCGCGCACCCAGCCGCGTCTCGTGCAGCACTCCGGCCAGAGGCGGCGCGGCTCCGTCGTCGGCCAGCAGCGCACGACGCCCGTTCAGGGAGGTCTCCACGATCGACGGCGGTTTGGTGGGAGAACCCGACCACGACCAGGTGTTGCGGAACCACAGGTGGGGGATGAGATGCAGCGGCGCGGCTTCGGGGCCGCGGTTGGTCGCGGTGACGCGAAAGACCACCGTGTCCGCATCGTCCTTGGCCACCTCGATCTCGATGTCGAAGTAACGGCTCTCGTCGAACACGCCGGTGTCGATGAGCTCGAACTCCGGCTGGCGGGAGTCACGCCGGCGGTTCTCGTCGATGAGCTGCTGGTACGGAAAGGCCCGCTGCGGATACTTGTAGAGCATCCGCTGGTAGGCATGACTGGGCAGCGCATCGAGGTAGAAGTAGCACTCCTTCACATCCTCGCCGTGGTTGCCTTCCGACGGCACCAGCCCGAAGAGGCGCTCTTTGAGAATGGGGTCCTGCTCGTTCCAGAACGCCATCGACCAGCAGAGGATCTGGTAGCGGTCGCAGAAGCCGCCGATGCCGTCCTCACCCCAGCGATATGCCTTCGACCGCGCCAGGTCGTGGGGGAGGTAGGCCCAGGCGTCGCCGTTCTCGCTGTAATCCTCGCGGACCGTTCCCCAGGCCCGGTCGGCGAGGTAGGGACCCCAGTAGCGCCAGCGGGCAACTTGCAGCGCATCGCCGGTCAGGCGCGCGCGTTCGGCATTCATGTGTCCGCTAGCTTACGGCAATCGGGAGGCCGTCGGGCGAGGAGAGGATGTCCCGCCGGTGAGGACGGAGAACGCCGAGCCAGTGCGGTTTCGATCGGAGGGATGGTCACGGAGACGTCTCCGTAGGCCTAGCTCCCCTTGCGCATCCGGGCCTGCGGGCGTAAAAAGCGCTCATGCGCCTGGTGACCCGCGGTGATCTGGACGGCCTGACCAGTGCCGTGATCATTACGATGAAGGAGCGGGTCGATGAGATCCTGCTCGTTCATCCGCAGGACATCACCGATCGGAAGGTCGACATCCGCCCGGACGACATCCTGGTGAATCTTCCGTACGATCCCCGCGCTGCCGTCTGGTACGACCACCATCTGCTGACCGAGAGCAATCAGAAGCCGCCGGACTCGTTTCGGGGCCGCTATCGGGTCGCCCCTTCCGCGGCACGGCTGGTTTACGAAGACTATCTGGAGAAGGAGCCCAACGATCCGGCTCTCCTGCGGCTGGCCGCCCTGGTGGACGACACCGATCGCCTCGATGCAGCGCAGCTGACTCCCGAGGATGTCGAGCATCCCGCCGGACACATCCTGCTGGGGTACACCATCGACAGCCGCACCGGCCTGGGCAAGTTCGATGGGTACTTCCGAAAGCTGGTTGACTGGCTGAAGACGATGCCGGTCGATGAGGTGTTGGAGCAGCCGGAAGTGCGCGAGCGGGTCCAGCGGATTCACAATGACCAGGAGGCTTTCCGGCAGCTGCTGCAGCGGAACAGCTTCCAGCTCACCAACGTGGTGGTCACCGATTTGCGCGAAGTGCAAGCCCTCCCGGCTGGCAATCGCTTTCTGGTGTATTCGCTGTTCCCGGAAGCCAACGTCTCCGTGCGCGTGCACTGGGGTCCGTCGCACGGAACGGTGATCGCCGCGGTCGGCCACAGCATCTTCAACCGCACCTGCAAGACCTCGGTGGGAGAGCTGATGTCGCGCTATGGTGGCGGCGGACATCGCGGCGCCGGAACCTGCGTGCTGCCGCTCGATACGGCCGCCGACTCCATCGACGAGATCCTCTTCGAGCTGCAGGCCAACGGCTAGGCCGGCACGGAGACCTGGCTGCCTTTCGGAGCGCCGCCTTTCGGAGCGCCGGCATCCTTGCCGGCCGGTCCGCCGGCTTCCAGCCGGCGACATTCGGCGAGCACCTGCCGGCAAGATGCCGGCGCTCCGAAAGGC
>JBKJQB010000177.1:0-19115 GCA_046594105.1 Thermoanaerobaculia bacterium | reverse complement strand
TGCCGAACGTCAACGACGCACTGCGCACACTCCGGTTTTCATGTCCGCAGCCACCCTTGTCTCGATGCGTTCACGGGGCAATGTTGAGGAATCTCACACGATGCTGATCGTGCAATCCGGGCAATCCTTCCAGAAGAATTCGACGAGCGTTCTTTGCACGCGGATCGAGTCCAAGTGGCATCTCAACCAGCAGGTATGCGATCCGGCGCGCCTCCGGCATCGCCCGCCACGAGCCCATCTCGGGTCGAGGGATCGGGGTCTCCTCTCGGCTGCGGACGTGGTCGGTCGAACTATCGGACGCCCGAACATTCAATAGTTTGCCGCCAGTGGTCATACAGGAAAGTGGACGGTTCAGATCTCCACGGGAGGCTTACGCTGCCTCTGCGAAACAAGAAACGGGAGCTCAGATTATGCTATAACAGCATGGCAAAAGGGAGATGCCCATGACCCGTCGCCTGTCCGTGGTACTGCTTTTCGCTCTCACCGCCACCACCGCCTTCGCCCGGGTCATCTCCTACGCTCCATACTCCAATCGCATCAGCGTTCCGGCGCTCGGGCTTCGTCTGAACCGGCACTTCGCGCTGGTGGAAACCAGCGTCACGCAGTTCTCCTCCGGCACCGTCGGCCGAGGCCAGATCGTCCTTTACGATTCGACAGGGGAAGAAGAGCCGCGGGTGATCTTCCCGCAGGACTCCACTGAGGCGGCATTCGACGGCGTGGCGGTCCGCGAGGTGGCTGGGGAGCCGGCGATCATCCTCGCCGTCACCAGCTCGCCGAATCCGACGTGGAATTTCAGCATCGACTCGGGGCGCACCTGGAAGCGGCTGGCGATCAACGCACGGCTTTCCGCGGTCCCA
This sequence comes from Thermoanaerobaculia bacterium, assembly GCA_046594105.1. Classification (GTDB taxonomy): domain Bacteria; phylum Acidobacteriota; class Thermoanaerobaculia; order Gp7-AA8; family Gp7-AA8; genus JBDSGC01. The sequence goes on along the minus strand of JBKJQB010000177.1, from coordinate 18,258 downwards.
CCGCAAGTCGACATCGGCGGCTTCTACTCGCGGAGCCGCTATAGCAACATCCGTATCGGCAATCGCGACTATCCATTCGTCGCCGTCAGCGTCGCAAACGACGGGTACCACCTGCTGGCCATCGCCGCCGACGGCACGCCGCAGGAAATGATGACGACGCCGCTCAATACGCAGATCTCGCTCGCCGGCTCGGACATCGGCCGGCGACGGTTCCTGGTACGCGCTGGCAACGAGATCGACATCCTCGAGACCAACGGAACGAAGTCGCTCGCCGGCACCGTGACCGGAGGTGCCTTCGAGGGATGGATCACCCCCTCGGGCGCGGCGTACGTGGAGCAGTGGAAAGCGGCAAACGACATCTCCCTCTGGCTCTACGACAAGGGCAATGCCACGTTCATCGCCGGAACCTACGACAAGACCAAATCCGCGGCGATCCCTCCGCCCCCTCCCACCAACACGCAGAACCCGTTCTTTGCTGTTCCCACGGCCGACTATGCCGGCGCGTGGATCGTGAAGCGCGCCACCGGTGCGCCGACGCAACTCTTCTACCACGACCCACAGCAATCTTTGGTCGAGCAGTGGAGCGACATCACCGCGCCGGAGGTGGAGGCCCTTCATCCTTCGCTCGCCGGCGACAAGGTGCTGATCCAGGTTCACCGCCCGCGCCGCGCGGTCGACCAGGTTCTGTTCAAGGATCCGGCGCTGGCGGTGTGGCGCATCGGCTCCCCAGCGCCGAGGATCTACGACGAGCTGTACCTCTCGGAATCGGTCGACAAGGGTTTCGTCCACCTCGACGTCGACGTCCTCGAGGACGGCACGCCGTTCGTGTTCGACGCCGGGAGGACGGTCGCTTCTTCGGGTGTGATCTCCTCACCGGGCGCGCCGGGCGGCGGGGACGTGGTGCAGGAGTGGGGCGTGGTGCGCGCGTCGCTGGTGCAGCGGCTCGTCCTCCCCGGCTTCGGCAGGGCGCCGGGCCTGTTCGGCAGCCTCTGGCGATCCGACGTGACGTTCGACAATCCGAACGACACAGCGGTCAATGTAACGCTCCGCTTCGTCGCCGCCGGTGGGGCGATCGCTGCGCCCGTTGCGAAATCAATCCGGCTGCAACTCGCGCCGCACGAGTTGCGCCTGGTGCGCGACGCCGCGAAAACACTTTTCCAGGTCGAGAGCGCTGTCGGCGCGCTCTTCATCGATCCTGAGGGACGGGATTCGATCGCCGTTACCGGTCGCACGTACACGCAATCGGACAAAGGGACGTTCGGTTATGGCATGAACGGCGTCGACATCTTCGCCGCGACGAGCGCGCGCTTTCCGGTGACCTTCTCCGGCGCATTCCAGGGGCCGAACTTCCGTACCAATCTCCTCATGACGGACGTTTCCGGCCGCGGCACGGCGACAGCGTTCGCCGCCAGCGGCCCGTACGGCGAAATGGAGATCAACAGCGCCGTCACCGAGACGGCCCCCTTCGGAGCCCTGCAGCAAAACGGCCTCAACTTTCTTCTCGGTCTGTCGCCGCAGGTAATCGGCGCGCTCAGTGTGAAGCCGACGCGCGGCGAGGCGATTGCCTCGCTCTTCTCCGTCGACAACCGGACGAATGATGCGACGTACTTCCCGCCCGACCTCTCCGTTGGGATGGTGCGGACGATTCCGGTGGTGGGCCATCTCGAAGGCGCGAACGGTTCGCAGTTCCGCAGCGATCTGTTTCTCTACAACCAGTCGGCGCAGATCAAGTCGGTCACCATCGAGATGCGTTCCTGGACCTCACCCTCGGACTTCGCCTTCCTCACGCTCACGCTGCTGCCGCACGAGGCGCGGATGATCCCCGACGTCCTGAAGACGGCGTTCAACCGGACGGGCAACGCCCGGCTGCGCGTTGGTGTCCAGGGACCGGCGCTCGATTCGAGTGTGCGCGTCGCCTCGCGCACCTACACCGTCGACGCGAACGGCGGAACGTACGGGTTCCTCATGCCGCCGCTCAACAGTTTCCAGACAGCGAGCACAGGCGACACGCTGGAGATCCTTGGTACCGTCACCGACAGCCAGTTCCGGACAAACATCGGCCTGGTCGACGTCACCACGGTCTTCTCCACTCTTGCGCCGCGGGCGCGCATCGACATCATCGGCTCCAACGGAACGACCATCGACAGCTTCGAGACCGCCATTCCGTCGCTGGGGGGCACGCAGTTGAACGATGTTTTCCGGGCGCGCGCGTTCACGCAGCTCGGCGCGCCGGTGCTGATCCGCATCACACCGCTGCAGGGGATGATCGGCGCGTACGCCGCGATGGTGGACAACGAGAGCAACGACCCGATGTACTTCGCGGCGAATCTGGCAGCGAAGTAGCCCTCATTCGCCGCGCAACGTGTCCCGAGCAAAGCCGAAGAGTTTTGAGATGTGAGCCCCTGCCAGATTGATGACGAAGGGGGCGGTGACCTAGTGGGGGGCCAGCAAGCCATCCAGCCGTACGATGTCGGAGTCGCCCTCTCCGACCGCAGCGAGAATGGACCGTCCGTCGGCGGACCAGGACACCCGTCGGGCGATGAACGTCGCGCGATCGCCGAAATCGGTCACCTGACGCCAGGCGTTGGTTCTCGTGGAGAGAGCCCAGATGTTCGTGGTGACGCCATCGGTCAGCGGCATGGCCAGCCACTCTCCGTCGGGAGAGAGGGCTGGATTGACGATCTGCCAGCTGGGCACGCGCGAAGCAGGGATGCGCACGATCGAGCGCGATGGGCCTCCCTCCGGATCCGCGGCACGGATCTCGAACTCGGGCCGGCCGTCGAGCAGCACGCGCGCAACGGTGTAGTACAGCGTGGTTCCGGAGAACCCGATGACGTTCCTGGTGGCCTCCGACCTGACCCGGAACGGCGTTCCGCCAGTAACAGGGATCCTGTTCAGAACTCCGGCTGCGGTTTCGGCGTAATAGAGCCACTTGCTGTCGGATGACCAGGCCATGCCGAATCCTTTTTTCGTCAGATTGCGCAGATTCCCGCCATCCGGGTCGACCAGCCAGATGCCGAAGTCGTAACCGATGTTTCCTTTCGACGATACGAACGCGATCGAGCGTCCATCAGGGGACCAGAGCGGCACACCGACGGTGACGCCGGGATCGTTTTCAAAGGTGATCTGCCGAAGCTCTCCCTTCCGGGTGGACAGCACCCACAGGTTTCCGTGTCCCCCACTGTCAGAGAGAAACGCGATGTGATCGCCGTCGGGAGCGGCCGTTGGGGTCAGGACCTGCCCGGTCTGCCGAGTGACCTGAGCCGCTGCGCGTACGTTCTGCACCGGATCAACCTCGAACGGGAAGGCCCAGATCTCGAAACGCATCCGCATCCGGGCCACCGACAGCGTCCCCGTGCTGTGCACGTCAGGGTGTTCGTACCACTCCTCAGTGGACGTGATCTGTTGCGGGGCGCCGCCGTCCAGACCCACCTGCCACAGCGCCATGGGCGACAGGTAGGGGACCGTGCTTCCTTGACTGGAGCTGTAGACGATGCCGCGACCGTCCGGCAGCCAGGCCAGGCCGCGGATCATACTTTTGTCGCTGGTGAGCTGGCGCAGCGTTCCGCCGGTGCTGGCAATCACGAAGAGGTCGTATCGAACGCCGTCGCCCCGTTGGAAGGCGATCCATCGGCCATCGGGAGACCAGCGTGGGTAAAGGTGATAGCCCGGAACGGATCGCGCAACGATCCGCACGTCCGTTCCCTCCATCGAGGAGCTCACCAGCTCAACCTTCCCGTTCATCAGCCGGAAGCAGGTCAAACGTCCCTGGGCGCTGACGTCTCCGCCGCCGATGCTCCTGAGGATGCGTCGCGGAGAGCCCCCCAGTGCGGGGACGCTCCAGATCTCCCCCTCCGCGCCGTTCGCGTCTCCTGGCGAGAAGTAGAGGAGCGAGTTTGCGTCCGGCGTCCATCGAGGAAGCTGGTGGTCCTGGTCATCCTTTGTGACCTGCACGGGAGTTCCGCCGGCGAGCAGCCGAACAAAAAGCTGGCGCCGCCCGTGCGCTCCCGCGGTGAACACCACGGACCTTCCGTCTGGTGAGATCGAAGGGAACTCCTCGAGGCCAGGAAGATCTGTCAGTCGCTGGACACCGAGGACTGCCGGCGGCCGTGGGGGGGGTGAAGGTCGGCGCGTGGCCCGATACCCGATCGCCGCCCCCACCGCGGAAACCAGAACGACGGTGACAAGCCAGGCACTCGTGCGCGAAACCCGCCGTGGCGAGACGTGCGTGCTCAGTGCTGCATCGGGCAAGCCTTGCAGTGCAAAGATGAGATCGCGAGCGTTCTGGAATCTCTCTTCGGGGACCTTCTCCAGGCAGTGCAGCACCAGACGCTGGAGAGCGGGAGCAACGCTGCGCAGCTCCGGTGGTTCGTCGTGCAGAATGGCATTCACACACTCCCCCGCGGTGCTGCGCTGGAAGGGCGCTGCCCCAGCCAGCATTTCGTGCAGAACGGCTCCCGCGCAGAAAAGGTCCGAACGATGATCGGTACGAAGTCCGCGAGCCTGCTCCGGAGACATGTAGGCCGGCGTGCCGGTGACGGTGGTGATCGGAAGTCCCTCCAGGGTGACCGTCGCAGTCCCCTCGCCGGAGGAAGGGTCGATTCTCGCAAGGCCGAAGTCGAGAATCTTGATATTTCCGTCCCTGGTCACGAACAGGTTGTCCGGCTTGATATCGCGATGCACGATCCCGTGGTCATGACCGGCAGCCAGACCGCTGGCGATCTGGATGGCGTACTCCACGGCAATGCGCGGTGAGAGCGGGCGGCCACTCATCCGCTGGCGGAGCGTCTCTCCTTCGAGGAGCTCGGTGACGATGAACCCCATTCCTTCATGCACTCCAAAATCGTGGATGGCCACGACGTTGGGGTGATTCAGGCTCGCGGTGGCCCGTGCTTCGCGCTCGAAGCCCCGCTGGCGATGGAGATCGCGTGAGAACGCGGTCGATAGCACCTTGATGGCAACCTCACGCTGCAGTTGCGGGTCGCGGGCGCGGTAGACGTGACCCATGCCACCGCTGCCGAGAGGACCAATGATCTCGAAGCGGCCCAGTCGGCTTCCCGCAAGAATGGCCGGGGGAGGTGGCAGTTCATTTTCCGGATCCATTCCCATGAGAAATGACACGAGTGGCTCAAGTCGCAGTGGCTCCTTTGCATCTTACGGCAATTGCAAGCGATGGGTCTTCTCAGGAAATCGCGGAGTGGCGTCGCTTTAGAATGGCCGGTCATGAGGCGCGCTCCGGTTGCGCCCTGGCGACATGGACGATCATGATCTACCGCTTCGGCGACTTCGTCGCCAATGACGAGACACGGCAACTCCTTCGCGAAGGTGTGGAGACTCACCTCACGCCGAAGGCGTTCGAACTGCTGCACCTTCTGTTGGCCAACCGCTCTCGCGCCGTCTCCAAGGCCGAGTTGCAGAAATGGATGTGGCCCTCGACATTTGTCGAAGCGACCAATCTGGCCAGTCTGGTCGCCGAGGTTCGCCGCGCCCTCGGCGAGAGCGCGGCCAAGCCCGTCTTTGTGAAAACACTCTATGGGTTCGGTTATCGATTCGTAGGCGAGGTCCACGGGGATGCGGTCGGCTCGCCAGTCGAACCCTCACCGGTGAAGCGATGGGTGATCTTCGAACGACGGTTGATCCCGCTGATGGAGGGAGTGAATGTGATCGGACGTGCCCCCGACGCGGCCATCCAGATCGACGCGCCCGCCCTCTCCCGCTACCACGCGCGCATCCGCGTAACCCGGGAGGAGACACTGGTAGAGGATCTCGGCAGCAAGAACGGAACACTGCTCAACGGAAACCGCATCACCATGCCCACGCCACTCCGGGATGGTGACGAGGTCCGGCTGGGGGCGATCGTTCTGATCTTCCGCATCAGTTCCGATCTCGACCCCACCGAAAGCCTGCCTTCAGCCCAATTGTGAAAGGGTGAAGCAGGAATCATTCGGCGGGTTCAGCGCGGGCGGCCGCTCACGCCGACCACGAAAGTTGCCCCCCGTTCGAACGTATCTCCCGGGAGCAGGGTTCGCTGTGCGAGGGGATAGCTCGCATCCATGCTGAGGGTAATTCCAGCGACGCGGAAATCGGCCCCGATGCCTGCGCCCGTCGACTGCAGTCCGGTCATGTTCTCGTCGCGAACGCCGCCCCAGTAGCCGTAGCGCTGCAGATAGGTCATCGCCTGCGCTCTGACGCTGACGCGTTCGTTTACGGAGCGCATCACAGAAACGGCGAGGGAAGCTTCCGGTGCCGCCTTGAACGTCTTGCTGTTCTCGTAGAGCGGCACATGCGCAGAAAGGAAGATCCCCGCAGATGCCGAAACGCGAACCGGAGCGATGTACGACAACTCGAGCAGCGGATCGACTGAGCCGCTGCCGAACTGGATGTGCGAATGGGGGTGCACCCGGCTCACGGCGGTGTAGGGATTCTCAACGGTACGGCCGGTGGGCAACGACACCCCCGCGGACACCGCAAGAGCGTCACCGCGGCGGAAGACGCCCGTCGAACGACGACGTCCAAGGATGCTTGCGTCGCTCATTCCCTCCATCACCCCCGGTCGGTGATGGATGTCGATGTTGCGTTGCATGGAGGCAAGATCCGCCGCGCTGGCGGGATTGACGGGGGCGAAGCTTGCTGACAGTGCTTTTCGTTCCCAGGGCAGGCGCGCGATGACATCCCAGTGATTGGTGGCGGTGTAAAAAAGTTCCAGCTCGACACGTGTGTAGTCGAGGGCCACCTGGTGCCGGTAGAGCGGAACGGCAACTGTCTTGCCTTCGGCCAGACTTCCGCGTACCGAGGTGTGCCCGCCCTCCAGACCGGTAGCGCGGACCGTCGTCAATGCGTAATGAAACGCTCCTGGAACCAGCCCGGGTTCCTGTCCCCGATTGCCCGAGTGCGCAATGGCAGGGTTGCTTCCGGCGGGTCAGGTCTGGCCACTGGCGACCGGCGCAATCATGACGCCAAGAATCGTAAAGGCCGCCAGAGCGATGCAGGTTTGACTGTTCATTGTTTTTCAACACTCGATCCCCCGCGCGATTTTGTCAACACGAATGCCCGCCGCTGATCCGCATTCGCGCGAAAAACCACAAGTTGACCACGATTCTCCAAGGATGTTCGCGTTCCTCTGGTCCACATTGCAAAGCATGAACTTTGAGGAGGACAAATCATGAACGCGAGTCACGCAATGAGAAGTGTCGTCGTGGGAAGCGCTGTGGCGGCGGTGCTCTGCAGTGCCCTGGCCTGGGGCACGACGAGCTCCGGAACCACTTCCACGCTGATCGGACCGATGACCTCCTTTGACGCCTTCAGAGCCAAGAGGGGGTCCAGCCTCCGAAAGATTGGCAACACCGACCCGCTGGCGGAGGATTGGAACCTGGAAATCAAAGCCACATACGGACTGAGCATCGCCACCCAGGTCATCACGTTTGCGCCGGGGGGCCAGAGTGGCTGGCATTCGCATCCGGGGCCGGTCTTCATCTCCGTGAAAGAAGGGACCATGACCTTCTACGACGAGAAATGCAAAGCCACGGTGCTCACGGCCGGTCAGGGTTTTCTCGACGCCGGCGTCGATGCACACCTCGCCCGGAATGAGAGCGCGTCGCCGGCGATCAACGTGGTGACCTACTTCACACCCCAGCACGCGCCGGCGCTTCGGATCGATGCCCCGCAACCGTCGGACTGCCGACTGTAGGCAATCCAGCAGTTGCTGTTCGGAAGTTCTGTCACGAGGAGCCTGCTGGCAGGAGAGCTCATGGCAACCCGTATCCGAATGATCACCATCTTCCAGTAACGGTTTGCACGCGAGTCACCGCTGCGTTACTCGTCCGGGATGTGCCAAGTCTTCAGTTGGCTGTCGACGGTCGTCGCGGATCGCGGCAGGAAGATGCCCGGAATCGTTGAGATCGCGAGCATTCGGCCATTGGGTCGCGGGAGCTTGCGGAGACCTGAACATCAGGCCGCAAAGGGATGCACCGGGCATCCCGGAGGACTTCACTTTCCGGCGGCGGCGATCTGTTCGAGCAGCTTCGGGTCGTCGGCGAGGAGACCGGAGTGGGGGAGTCGCGATGTCAGCTCGCGCAGGCTTGGCTGGAGCTTGAATGCGCGCGCGAAAAGCGGGAGGGCCTCGGCCATCCGGTTCATGTTCACCAGCGCCACGGCGTGCCAGTAGAGCATCTCGGCGATGCGGCTCTGGGGGATGCCAGCGGTGGTCTCTGCGATCTGGGAGGCGGCGCTGTATTCGCGCAGCGCTGCGTCGTTGTCCTTCATCTCCACGGCGAGGTCGCCCGCGTTCATGTGGTTGTAGGCGCGCTGCAGCGCGACCAGGCGGCGCAGTTCTGCCAGCGGGGCGGGATGATCGTCCACGCGGAGATCGAAGAGCCTGTCCTGCCAAGCCTTCCCGGTCGATTTGGAATTGACGATGATTAGAGCTGCCGACTGCTTGCCACGGATGTCGCCCCCGGCAGACTGCGCTGCGTCGAGTGCCGCCAGCAGCCGCTCGGCCAGATCGCCCTTCGCCTCGGAGAAGCCCTTGGCCATGGCCGGCCAGATCGTTTCGTTGGACATCAGATTCGCCTGCACGGCGAAGTCACGTCCGATGGCGATCGCTCCTCCCGCGGAGCCGCAGTCGACCGGCTTCGCGACAGCGGTCGCGCTCCCGGCCAGTCCGCCCGCTGCCACGATGTCGCGTGCGCCGGTGAACGTCGCGACGTTGCCGCTCGCGTCCACCATTCCCACCTGGCGCACCTGACACGAGGCATCTCCGCCCAGCAGCGCCCGCAGTGCTTCCGGCGCACTCTTGCCCGCCCGCATCAGGTCGAGGCCGAGCTTGCCATACGACGGATCGATGAAGCTCTGCGTCGCCACAGCTCCTACTCCAGCCTCCGCCCACGGCACGCTCTGACCGACGGCAAACCAGTGCGACTGCACCGCCACCCCGATCTGACCGGTGGCCGGATCGCGGGCCACGATGGAGAATGTGTTGACGGGCCGAAGCTGGGCGAAGAGAGGTGGGGCGGCGAGCAGCAGGCAGAGGAGCGTTTTCATAACGGCGATGATACTGCGCAGCCACGGGCGACCCCGAGGCGCGGTCGCCCTCTTCAGGCGCGAAATGCTTGAAGAACTGACTGCGCTCGCCACGAGTGACCAGCCACGCGAATTCTGAGAGGTGTGAAAGGGTCCTGATCCGGGGGAGTTCGCGGAGGAGGGTCACACCTTCGCTTTTCGCTGAAGCGCAAACGATTGAGCGGTCAACGGTTCGGGCGAGCAGATTCAGGACACTCGGGGAGTGGTGAGCGATTGTGACCGATTCGGGGACGAAAAAAGCAAAGGTGCGGCCCCGAAGGCCGTCCGACTAAAGGAGTAGGCCCGCTACGTCCGGGGCCGAGGCGGAGGGTACGGCGGTCCTTTGGCTGGAACAGCCTTGACACGCTCCAGCCCCGTCTCTAGGCTGAAGGCTCAACTGCTTACCACTCAGCCCAGACTCACTCCGAGATGCCGCAACTGTGCGGTCGAGTCGACTCTCAATCGCTGACGTCACGCGATGGCGGGGATATCCGACAGCGGGCGGTTCCCCCTGGACAGGAGTAGCCATGACGCGCGTTGCCATGACGGTTTTTCGTCTTTCCCTTCCATTGTCGATGCTTTGCGTGACCATGTCGCTCCATGCGGCAACCACCTCGCCGAATTACGGCAAGTTGCCGATGAGTTTCGAGGCGAACCGAGGACAGAGCGACCAACGGGTGAAGTTCATCGCCCGCGGGGCCGGCTATCACCTCTTTCTCACTCCGACCGAAGCGGTCCTCGGCCTTTCGTCGAAATCGCCGGCGATGGTGTGGATGCGACTCAGGGGCTCGAATCCACGCGCGCAATTGAGCGGAGTCGATCTCCAGCAGAAGACGAGCAACTACTTCATCGGGAACAACCCTGCACGGTGGCAGCGCAATGTGCCGAACTACCAGGGGGTGAAGTACGCCGCTGTGTATCCGGGAATCGATCTGTTTTTCTACGGGAACCAGCGGCAGCTGGAATACGACTTCGTCGTCGCCCCGGGCGCCAGTCCCGATCGCATCGAGCTCGCATTCGACGGCGTACAGAAGGTCTGGCTCGATTCGTCGGGCAATCTCATGCTCGACACGGGCAATGGTGTGGTGATCCAGCACGCGCCCGTGATCTATCAGGAGATGCACGGCCGGCGCACCCCGGTCGATGGGCGCTACAAGCTGGTGGCGGAACGTCGCGTGCGATTCCAGGTTGCGGCGTACGACAGGACGCAGCCGCTTCGAATCGATCCGGTCCTGGGGTATTCGAGCTATCTCGGCGGGAGTCTGAATGACATCGGCCGCGGGATTGCGGTCGACAACGCGGGGAGCGCCTATATCACCGGCGAAACGACCTCGGTCAATTTTCCGGGTACCGCCCCCATCATCGCAAATGGGAGTTACGACGTCTTTGTGACCAAGCTGAACGCTGCCGGCAACTCGATCCTGTACAGCACCTACATCGGCGGGAGCAACGCGGACTTCGGATACGCGATTGCCGTCGATGCACAGGGTAGCGCGTACGTCACGGGCCAGACGAACTCTCCCTTCGTCCCTGCCGACAGAGCGTTTCCGACTGTGACCCCATTCCAGTCGACATACAACGGCGGAGGAGATGCGTTCATCACCAAGCTGACACCCGCTGGCGACGGCTTGATGTACAGCTCTTACTACGGCGGAACAGGAACAGAGCGCGGTGAAGGGATCGCCGTCGAACCAAACGGCGGCTTCGTCTACACCACGGGTACCACCAACTCCGTCGTCACCGGCTGCATCACGAAGTGCTTTCCGACGGTGGCGGCGTACCAGGGGGAGAATGCGGGACAGACCGATGTCTATGTCGCGGCTTTGAACGGGACCGGCGGTCTGTACTACAGCACGTTTCTCGGAGGGCCCAATTCTGAGTACAGCGGCAGCTACCATGGCGGAATCGTGGTCGACGGCCTGGGTGAGGTGTACATCACCGGCACCGCAGGCCCCGGCTTCCCGGGCACGGCGCTGAGCCCGATCCAGAGCACGTTCGGTGGAGGAACGCGCGATGCGTTCGTCGCGAAGTTGGGCCAGACGGGTCAGTTGTACTTTGCCACGTATCTCGGAGGCGCAGATTCGGATAACGGCGCCGGCATCGCGCTGGATTCGAACGAGGACGTTTACGTCACCGGAACGACGAGTTCCATCAACTTCCCGACCGTCGCCCCTTTTCAGGCCACGAGAGGAGGTGTGCAGACGACCTCAGCCCAGGACGGCTTCGTGGCCAAAATCAATCACATAGGCCAGACACTCATGTACAGCACGTATCTCGGTGGCAGCGGCGGTGACAACGCATACGAAATTGCAGTCGACCCGTCCGGAAATGCTTATGTGGTGGGCTGGACGACTTCCAGCGACTTCCCTCCAGCGTCTCCGATCCAACCGGTCTACGGCGGAAGCGGCGGTGATGCGTTTGTAACGAAGTTCAACAGCACCGGCAGCGCTCTCGTGTACAGCTCATTTCTCGGCGGAACCACCGGCGCGGACTTCGGCTATAGCATCGCGTTGGACCAGGCCGGCTATGCGTATGTCACGGGCGAAACCAATTCGACCAACTTCCCGATCGTTGGCGGAGTGCAGACGACTTATGGCGGCGGTGGAACCGATGCCTTTGTGACGAAAATCGTGAGTTCTGCCCCACTCGCGCCGGGCATTTCCGCGTATGCCGTCGGGACCAACACCGTCAACGTCCAGTTTGCCTTTGTTTTCGGCGTCACTGAGTATCGAGTCGAGCGCAAGGCGGCCGGTGGCGTGTTTACGCAGATTGGTGTGACGTCCTCGACCGTGCTGCAGGATACGACTGCCTCTTCCAACACAGCCTATCTTTATCGCGCGCGGGCCTTCAATGAGGCGGGAGGATCGCCCTACAGCAACGTTGACCTGGCGACGACAGTGATCTTCACCAATCCCCTTGCCGCGGCGGGAATGGTCGTCAAGGCGGTTGATCTCTCCGAACTGCGAACCGCGGTCGGCGCCGTCGTATCGCTGTCCGGATCGACAGCCACCTTCACCGGCCCGGCAACGCCCGGCACCACGATCGCCGCGCTCAACGTGTCGGAACTCCGGTCGCTCCTCGGCACCGCCCGATTGGCCTTGGGCCTTCCGGCGAATGGTTACAGCGCGACGGCGGCTTCCGGCGGACTCATAAGGGCCGTTCACTTCCGCGAGTTACGCTTCGGTGTGCAATAGGATCCTGTTGCGGGTGTGCGGAAAACGAAGGCGGCGGCCTTTGAAGCGCTATCGGAGATGAATGAGGCCATTGGGGCCCCTGATGGTGGCCACAAGTGCTGCGTTGGATGCCCGCTGAACTGGGAGACTTAGCCCAAGGGTACGAAGACTTCCGGCCAGGACGGTAGGACTGAAATGCTCGGCGCGTAGCTCGATAAGAGACAGACCGATAGCAGCTGAGGCGGCAGGATGGGGAGAAGCTCCCCAGTCGATAAAGAACGGGATAAGCCCGCCCTCAAGTAGCGACCACGGGCTTGTGAGCTGCCAGGAAATGACAACGCCGTCTGACCGAACACGGCTACCTGAGAATACCTCACCGAGAGGCACTCCGCGCTCGGCAGCTGAATTCGCGAATTGTTCGAGGCCGGTGCCACGAACGGCCCAAGTGACAAGTCGGGAGTGGCTCAGCGTGTCGATACCGAAGGGCCGCGGCCTGGCCGGCGTTGGCTGAGAAGGGTCGGGGGCGATGATTTCGAGGTACTTGTCTGTCCCGAGCGCAAGAAGGCGGTTGTGCGTACCCCACGCAGGGTGTTGCCCCCCAACGGAGGCACGAACGCCTGTGAGCGCTTCGATCTCGCCAACACCCTGAGCCAGGTTGGGCGTGGCGAAGACAAGGTGATCGATCTCTGTCGTCGTCATGTCGGGGCGCTGGTTCGCCGCCTAACGTTCCAAGCTCACCGGCTTCGGCCCGCGGCAAGAACGTGAGTGTAATCGTAACAACAGGCGACCCGAAGTCCGCTTCAACCGCTCAGGCGCAGCCATCCCTAAGGAGAGAGGACGGGGCGACGCGAGAAGATGGCGTTGTAGATCATGGACGGAATGCAGATGTGCGTGAAGCTGACAAGGGCGGCAACGAGAGTCAGCGAGACACCGAGAACGAGGCCGGTCATGGTGGCGCCGACGTAGAAGGCCCAGCCCGTCGCTACCAACCACGCCGTAGCGAGAGCACAGGCAAAGCGACGCTGTGCCCCGTTGCGAGGAAGGGGCCTCGTACGGGTGATGTAGCGAACGGCGTAGTTGTAGATGAGATCGAATGGATGGAATGGGAGGATTGCTCCCAAAAGGGCCGTGGCCGCAAGTGCCCAGAGTACGAACGGAGCTCTGAGCGCCACGCCAACGGTCATGAAGACAGTGCAGAGGGCAGGCGACCATCTGAGCCAGGGCGCCAGTTCAGTAAGGGTCGTATCGTCGAGATTACAGAAGCCCTGCGCCTCGAGTCGCTGGCGGATTGTGTGTGATACGGCCACGGAAACCTCCTACTGCCGATGAGTGTTGGCTGCTGCGCCTAACGGACATTCGGTTCAGCGGCACGATGCCGCAAGCCAAGAAGTATCGCACAGCGACGCGGCAGGTTGCGGCAACGTGTGCGCTGCAACCGATAGTTAGCGTTAGCCAGTGATCTTCGCGGTGGGTCGTTTGTCGGAGCGCACAGTCGAGACTCCGTGTGTCAAGGACTGCGACGCGACGGAGATCCAAACGCAGACATTCGCGCTTTCATGCAACAGGGCTCCACTCATCCGCGGGATATGATGCATGCGAGCCGGGAGAGTCCGCATGACGAAATCCTTGCCACTCTCCGTCTTCGCCACGAGCCTCGGTTTCGGTTCGGTTCCGCGTCCGCCCACCGCACCCTCCCCTGGGAACAGTCTTCCCTGCCCCCGCGCCCGGTTCGGTCGATCGGTGCATCTCTTTCTCCTGTTCCTGCTTCTTGCCACGCGGCTTTCGGCGTCGCCACCCACGGACTCGAACGTGTCCATTGCCGGCGCGGCGATTCGTATCCGCTTTTCCAGACCGGTATCGCAATCCTTTCGTCACGTGATCGAAAGGTGGATCACCGACAGCGCGACCGCGGTGGCCTCGGTCTACAAGCGATTCCCCGTACCGAGGCTGACGATCGTGGTCGAGGTGACCGGCGGAAGCGGCGTATCCCACGGGGTCACCTTTGACGGCAGGCTCATTCGGATCGCAGCTGGAGGCAGGAGCACGAGAGAATCGCTGCGATCCGACTGGGTCATGACCCACGAGATGTTCCATCTGGGATTCCCCGACATTCAAGAAGGCCGTGACTGGATGGGCGAAGGGCTATCGACCTATCTGGAGCCCCTGGCGCGCGCGAGAGCCGGACAAATCTCTGAGGAGGAAGTCTGGCGCGGGTTTCTTGAAGGGGTGCCGCAGGGTCTGCCGCAGCCGGGAGACGAGGGACTGGATCGGACGGCTACCTGGGGTCGCACATATTGGGGTGGAGCGCTTTTCTGGCTTCTTGCCGACATGGAGATCCGCAAACAGAGCGGCAATCGGAAAACCCTGGACGACGCTCTGAAAGCCATCAATGCCGAGGGAGGGGACGGCTCGGCAACCTGGCCGGCAGAAAAGGTTTTGCAGAGAGGCGACGCCGCGGTCGGTTTGCGAGTGCTGCAAACTCTTCACGAGAAAATGGGCAGGAAGTCCGATCCGGTGGATCTCGCGCGACTGTGGAAGGAACTCGGGATCGTCGAGCGGGGAGACAGGGTGATCCTGGTTCTCGATTCCCCTCTGGCCATCGTTCGACGGGCGCTGACCGGGCGAGGGTAACGGTTCCTACCCCCCCGATTGAAACCTATGACCTATGTTGGTCATCAGATGACTGGGTCGAATCCTCGAAACCTCTTCGATCAGAGTCTCAAAAGGAAAAGGAGTGTCTATGAATAGTCGTGAACTTGCGCGGTACCTCGTTTTGGGTGGTGTCCTTTCCGGCCTGACCGCCGGAACCAATCTTCTCGCGAATCAGGTGAGCTCCAATCAACTCACCTCGCAGAATGGAATGTCGTCGGCAGAGCCGATGGCCAAACACACGAAGAAGTCACACGCAGACAAACACGCTTGCAAAGGCCTGAACTCGTGTAAGGGCCATGGCGGCTGCAAGTCCGGCAACAATGGCTGCGCCGGCAAAAACTCCTGCAAGGGCAAGGGTGGCTGCGCCTCCAAGAGCATGAAGCACGACTGCGCCGGCAAGAACGCCTGCAAGGGACAGGGGGCGGACGGCAAGAACGCGTGCAAGGGCAAGGGGAGCTGCGCCGTTCCTCCCAAGGCTTCGTAAGTCTTGCGTTTCCAGGAGCGGCGGAGGCGCGTGCGCTTTCGTCGCTCCATCCGGGAGAGTCATGAATCGTTTTCAACTTCCCGATCTCGGCATCGGGGTCGGGCTTCGCACCACTCACTTCAACCACATCCTGGGGGTCATGCCGCAGGTGGACTGGTTCGAAGCGCTGTCGGAAAATTTCCTCGACACCGGAGGACGCCCCGCGTACGTCCTCGATCAGATCGCCGAGCGCTACCCGATCGTTCTCCACGGCGTCTCCCTCTCTATCGGCGGGACTGACCCTCTGGACTACGACTATCTGAAGAAACTGAAGGCCCTGGCGGCGCGGACAAAAGCCTGCTGGGTGTCAGACCACCTTTGCTGGACCGGAGTGAGCGGACGCAACGTGCACGATCTTCTTCCCATGCCGTACCACGAGGAGTCCCTGCGTCACACCGCGGAACGGGTGCGGCAGGTGTCGGACTTCCTCGGCCGGCCGCTGATCCTCGAGAATCCTTCGACCTACGTCGAATTCGCCAGCTCGACCATGACCGAGTGGGACTTCCTGGCGACCCTGGCGGAAGAGAGCGACTGCGGCCTGGTTCTCGACGTGAACAACGTCTACGTCAGCAGCTTCAATCACGGCTTTGATCCGGCGGCGTATGTCGACCGCATCCCCGCCGACCGCGTCGTGCAGTACCACCTCGCCGGTCACGCCAACTATGGCACCCACATCATCGATAGCCACAGCGACCACGTCATCGACGAGGTATGGGCTCTCTATGCGCGTGCCTGCGCGCGCACCGGCAACGTTTCCACCCTGCTTGAATGGGATGCGGACATTCCTGATTTCGAAACGGTCCACGCTGAGGCCAGGAAGGCCGAAGCGTTCAGGACCCCTCTGGACGTGGCTCGTGCCATCTGAACTGCGACTGGGTCCGCTGCAGCAGTGGATGCAGGCCGTGGTGACGCATCCGGGGACCATCGAAGAGGCGCTGTCCGCCGGCGATGCGACCAGGTGGGCCGATCCCCACGAGATTCACAGCGTGGTTTCGCCCTCTCACTCGCTCGACGCTGTGCAGCGCGTCGAGATCTATCACGGCATGTACATGATGCGGATGATCGAGTCGATCGCCGCTGATTATCCGGCGTTGCAACAGCATCTCGGCGAGTCCGCTTTCGAGTCTCTGATCGGCGACTATGTTCTGTCCCATCCGTCCACCAGTTACACCCTCAATCGGCTGGGCGACGAATTGCCCGCGTTCATCAAAACAAGCACGATTCCGCGCAAGATCTTCTGCTACGACCTGGCCCGCCTCGAACTGGCCATGACCCAGGTGTTCGACGAAGAGGAGCGTGCGCCTCTGGCTTCCGACTCGATTGGCTCCATCGCGCCCGAAGATCTCGAGCGCGTGCGGTTCGTACCGATCCCCGCGCTCCGATTGCACGAGTTTTCGTACGACGCCAATTCCTCTTTTCAGGCCCATCGAGAAGGAGCCCCCATCGTTCCTCGGCGAGTGCGCTCGTGGCTGGTGATTCATCGCAGGGATTACTCCGTGTATCGGATGCCGCTCGAGCGGCCGGCGTTCACGCTGCTGGAGGGTCTCGTTCAAGGCAAGTCTCTGGGCGAGGCTCTGGCATCCTTCCAGCGGCGTCTCCGCCGGTTTCCCGATCAGATGGACCTTTTCAGCTGGTTCCGCGACTGGAGCGCCGCGGGGCTATTCACTTCGATGAGTCTCCCGCCGAGGAACGACTCATGATCGAGAGGGCCCGACGCTGGCACGACCTGGCGGTGAGGGGTTTCGACAGGCTTCAGAGCCCGTTGCTGCTCGCCCTCCGCCTCTACATCGGATGGCAGTTTTTCCAGAGCGGACGGGGGAAGTTGCAGCATCTGGATCGCTTCACCGAGTTCCTGACACAACTCGGCGTGCCGGCGCCTGGACTCAATGCGCCGTTCGTCGCCCTTCTGGAGTGCGTGGGGGGACTGTTGCTGCTGGTCGGACTGGCATCGCGCCTCATCGCCATCCCGCTGACTATCAACATGATCGTGGCCTTCATGACGGCGGATCGCGAGGCTCTCGTCCACGTGTTCAGCAATCCCGACGCATTCACGGCGGCCACGCCGTTCCTCTATCTGCTGGTTTGCCTTCTGGTTCTGGCTTTCGGCCCGGGCCTGTTCTCCATCGACGCCATCCTCCACCGCTACGTGTTCCCACCGCCCAAGAACTCGCCTCCCCCTCCGTGATGGCAGGAGAGGGCCGGGTTTTCTCGAAGCATCACAGGGCAGTCCGACCGCGCCGGTGATTAGCACGCCCCCGATGCCCTGATAGAGATGGAAGGCGCCGAAGAGCGCGGCCTGCAGGACGATAGCGGCGAGCAAAGCGAGTCCGCTGCAACAACGTGTTAGGTGTGCCAGGTGAGGCTAGTTGTGTCCTTTCGGCATATCTCCGGTCACCAACTTGCCGGTGTCCCAATCCCGGCACACCTGCCTCTTCTTCGCAGGCCAGGTGCAGACCATTCTTTGGACCTGTTTGGTTTGGTCATGGAGATCAGTTGCGACGATGACTAGGACCTTTCGCGGCTTCTGTAGACCTCCGATACCCACAAGCATGGCATCGAGTAAGACGCTGCAAAAGTCTTGATTGGGAAGACACCTTCTGGACAACTTCACGCGAAGAGTGTCTTTCCCCTGCTGATCCGTAGCCGTCTTTACCATCATCAGGAAAAACTGCTTCCAAGCGTTCTGGCGATCCTCGTCGCTCAGCCCCGTCCCATATGTGATTGGACCGTCTGAAATGATGGTGTCTTGTTCATAGCCGCCACCCGTCTTGTCGAGCAGAAACATCCCAAGGTCGCCCTTGGCACCTTGCGGGACCAGGCCAATGTTTTCGCCTTGGTTGTACTTGACAGTCC
>JBKJQB010000148.1:0-8864 GCA_046594105.1 Thermoanaerobaculia bacterium | reverse complement strand
CCCACAACTCCCACCACTCCGACGACGCCCAGCACGCCCAGCCCGACGCCGAGCAACGCTCCGGGCGTGATCATTCCGGACGAGGTGCGGAGCAACGCCATCCTTCTGAGCAACGGGCAGTCGGCCTCGATCAAAATCTCCACTGTCACCCCCTCGAGCGTAGCGGGTGAAGTCTCCCTCTCGGTGGTCAGCAGTCCGCCCGGCCTCGACGTCAGCATCTCCCCGTCGCATTTCAACAGTCCCGGCAACGGCAACTCGATCGTCACCATCACCGCGGGTCCGACGACGATGCCGCAGGACTACACCGTGACCATCGCCGCCACCGGAACGAGCGGGACATCCTTCACATCCTTCGTCGTCTCTCTTCTCTGCGATCCGCCGGTCATCTTCGGCATCAACCAGCCGAAGAACGTCGTCATCACCCGAGGAGCGAAGGCGACCGTCGAGATCAGCGCGAACGGCAGTGGGCCGCTGACGTATCAGTGGTATGCGGGAGAGAGCGGCAACACAGCGTCTCCGGTCGCCGGAGCCACCAGCCGTACCTTCGTCACGCCGGCACTCAACGCAAACGCGGCCTACTGGGTTCGCGTGTCGAATGCCTGCGGCAGCACGGACAGCAATTCGGTGATCGTCACGGTCCGCTGAACACTCATCTCTTCTCATTCCACAACGCCCGAGCGAGCCTCGGGCGTTGTCGTTTCCGGGGCCTGCCTTCCCCCGGAAATGAACCGGCGGACGAAGGCCGCCGGCATCACAGCGGTGAGGCGGTCCGTGACGCCGAAGCCCCGGACGGGTTGCCCGCCGCATCGCTGAGCGCGCGCATGAAATCGACGTCGGGACGGTAATAGAAACTCTTGATGGGACAGACCTCCGAGCCCTTGCGGCCGCACATGGCCACCACGGTCTGATCACGCTCCGGTTCGTACTCCCACCGCTCGGGCTCGTGCAGGATCCGCGAAAGCTCTTCCCGGAAGCGGCCATACCGCTGGCCGTACCAGACGTCCCGCACCGACTGCTCGAAGACGTTTCCAAGCGGCGCACCCTGCAGGATGCAGCAGGGTGCGACCACGCCGCTGGTCCGGATCAGCATGGAATGCCAGCCGATGACGCAGGAGTCGTCCATCCCCTCAGTCGCTGCTTCCACTTTGCGCAATGCCGAGAGCCTGCGGCGATGGGCCAACTTTTGCCGGAACGTGAGGTCTCCGCGGGTGAGCAGATGGACCAGCCGTTTCACCGGACCGCGCGCTCGCCGCTCCGCATCCAGCCTGAAGCTGATGTCGCGCAGCATCGGCCGGATGTCCTGTTCGTAGCTCTCGATGCTGGCGATCCTGCGGAACTCGTCGATCCGGATCACCGACTCGTAGAGCGCCATCATCTCCGCGGTTTCCGCCGCCGTCATCTTCTGCTCCGGTTTGAGGAACGAGAGACCGTTGAAGAGGATGGTGTCGACATCGAGCTCCCGCGCCAGCGCGTACATCCGCGGGATGGAGCGGTAATTCTCGCGCCAGACCAGAAACTGCAGGTTGACGCGCGGGGTGGCACTGCCGCGGCGGCGCCTCTCCTCGATCAACCCGCGAACGTTCTGCAGCACCCGCTCGAAGTTCCGCGCCGGCGTCTGCATCATGCTGGCGTAGGTCTCCTGGTCGGCCGTGTTCAGGCTGACCGTGACCTGATCGCAGCAGTCCACCAGGATGGATGCGTGCTCCTCGCTCAGCAGCACCGCGTTGGTAGTGAGGTTCTCGATGGGAATCCCGCTCGCGGCGATGGCGCGCAGCACCTCTTTGCTTCGGCGATGGAACAACGGCTCGCCACCTCCGGACAGCCGGATGGCCCGCGTGCCCAGCGCCTTCAGTTCGCCGATCAGTTCCTCCAGCCGCGTGACCGGCAACTCGTCGGTTCCGCGGAGTGCCGCCGTGGAGCAGAAGAAGCACTCGATGTTGCAGCGATCGGCAGGGTGGATCTCCACGTGATAGGGGCCGCCATAGGCCACCCCGTCCCGGATCCCGCGGACGATCTGCACCTTGTCTTCGCCCGTGAGGTACTTCCAGCCCAGTTCCGTCATCGATCACTTTTTCTGCGTGACGGCGATGACGCTTCCTCGCGTCATCCGTGGCAGCTCGAATGCGGAGAACTGGAAAACCGCGTGGGGAGTTCCCGCCGCCGCCCAGATCCGGTCGTATCGCAACAGATCCTGGTCGATGAACGTGCGCATCGGAGTGGCCAGCCCGACCGGCGGAACTCCGCCAATGGCGAATCCGGAGCGCTCCCTGGCAAAGTCGGCAGACGCCTTCTCGATGCGTTCTCCCACCGCCTGCGCCACCACCGCCTCATCCACGCGGTTGGCCCCGCTGGTGATCACCAGGATGGCGTTGCCGCTCGACAACCCGCGAAAGATCAGCGACTTGGCGATCTGGCCGACCTCACACCCGACCGCCTTGGCCGCATCCGCCGCGGTGCGCGTCGTCTCCGGCATCTCCACTACCAGCGTCTGAACACCGGCAGCGTCAAGGGCAGCCTGAACGCGGGAGGCACTGGCGGAAAGGACGGGATCGGACATCGGAGGGATTGTACGCGCCGCGCTGAGGGGAGCCAGGAGCGAGGGCGCCGCGGGCGCCAGCTTCCGACCCTCTCTCCCCTCACATCCAGCGGCGAACCCGCAGGCGATACGCTCGATACTCCTCGCCGAACTTCGCCTGGAGATAGCGCTCTTCCCGCCGGATGACCCCCAGGTAGAGAACGGCCAGGACCAGAGGAAGGAGGCAGAGTGCGAACAGCCAGCCGGTCCAGAGGGAGGCACTCACGAATCCAAGGGTCATGGCCAAATACAACGGATTTCGGGTGAAGGCGAACGGTCCCACGCACACCAGCGCTGTGGTCGGCTGATAGGGATCGACGTTCGTTTTCGCCCGGGCCATGACGAGAAACGCCCATCCCGCCAAGGTTCCAGAGAGTCCCGCGAGAACCACGGCCGGCACCAGGAAAGCGCGGATCGGAAGGAGACCGCGACCGAACCATCCTCCGAGAAACGCAGCGGCGAAGAGAAGGGGTGGCGGCGCGATGACACCAGGACGATCCTTTGCCACATTTCCCCGATCGGCGCTCATCCCTCTCGCTTCACGATGCAGCGGCGTAGCACAAGGCTCAGACGCTGACGATTCCGCGCCGGGCGGCTTCCACCACCGCTTCGGTGCGGGTGGAGGCTCCCAGTTTTCCGAGGATTCCGTTCACATGGAACTTGATGGTGTGATCGGTGACTCCCAGGCTGCGGGCAATCTCTTTATTGGTGAGGCCGGCCGCCAGAAATTGCAGCACCTGCCGTTCGCGCGGTGTCAGCGGCTCGATCATGGCCACGTTGGATCGCGGATGGGGAAGGAGTGCGTTGGCGAACCCGTCGTCCACCACCACCTCGGACTCGGCCACAGCGTGAAGCGCGGCATGGATCCGTCGTGGTGAAGCGTCGCGGGCGAGGACTCCGCGCGCACCGCCGGAGAGCGCATCGGCGGCGGCCGCAGCATCGGTCACCAGCACGAGCGAGGGCACGATCTCATCCGGCTGGATGTCGTGACTGAGCAGCACATCGGCATCAATCCCCTGGCTTCGCGAGGAGTCCGCCTCGCCCAGATCGAGATCGCCGAAGCCTCCCAGCAACGCAAGCAACCCTGCCCTGACCAGTGGAGCATCGCTGACCACCACAACGCGAAGGGCGTCTGGATTCTGGCTGGCGGCATAGCGGGACGCGAGTGCAAGTCGGGGGTGCATGGGAAGACAATACCTCATCGGCGCTGCGGTATCATCCCGGCCGCCTTGAACGTCATCCAATCCCCACTGCCCGGAGTCCTGCTGATCCAGCCCGCCGTCTATGCAGATGAGCGCGGTTTTTTCATGGAGACCTGGCATTCCGGGCGCTTCGAGGAGGCGGGAATCGCCGGGCCTTTCGTTCAGGACAACCATTCCCGCTCCTCCCGTGGTGTGCTGCGGGGTCTGCACTACCAGGAGCCGAACGGCCAGGGAAAACTGGTGCGCTGCTCGCGAGGGTCTCTCTTCGACGTGGCGGTGGACATCCGGGTGGGCTCGCCGCAATTCGGCCACTGGTTCGGCTGTGAATTGAGCGAAGAAAACAAGCAGATGCTCTGGGTTCCAGCCGGGTTCGCCCACGGCTTCTGCGCCCTCAGCGAGGAGGCCGACCTGGTCTACAAATGTACGGCCTTCTATGACGGCAGCGCGGATCGGAGCATCGCCTGGAACGATCCTGACATCGCCATCAGCTGGCCGGTCCAGTCGCCGCAACTCTCGCCCAAAGACTCCGCCGCGCCACGGTTGAAGGACGCACCGGTCTTGCCGAAGTACTGAGGCCGGCACGGCCGGCGGCGTTGGTTCGCAAAGCGTCTTCCACGAATCTCGCTTTCAGCCACTTTCCCGGCCGAGCTCAATTCGATGAGGACCGGTGTTCTGTCACTGAGGGGGTGGGGAACGGGTAGTGGCGAGTTGCCCTCCCAAAACAGAAAGGCACGGCGGAGGCCGTGCCTTTGGAGGGGATGCTCAGTGCGCCGGTTACTGGGCTGCTTCCACGATGATTCCGATGTTCTTCGCGCCGTTGACCCGGGCCATGTCCAGGAACTTGATGGTGGTCTCGTAATCGTTTTCGCCGGAGCCCTGGAAGAAGACCATCTTGCTTTGGTTGCCGTGCAGGACGTCGCGGATCCTTTGAGGAAACTGATCGGCCGGCACCTCATCCTTGTTGATGAAGATCCGTCCCTCCGGCTGGAGCCGCAGAATGATCTGGTCCTGCACTGCCGACGGAGGCATGTTCGCAGGAGCCTTCGGCGGGACCCGAACCAGGTAGCCCATCTGCACCACCGGCGTGATGACCATGAAGATGATGAGCAGCACGAGAACGACGTCAACCAGCGGGGTGACGTTGATGTCGGACTTGACTGTACCGCTGCCGCCTACTTGCATGGTCCTATCCTTATCCCTGATTACTCTTCTTGGGCTGAGCGATCAGTCCCACGTTGTTGAAGCCGACCTCGCGGCAGGCCTTCAGCACGTCGATGACCGCACCGTACTTCACGGCCTTGTCACCCTTGACCGCGATCTCACGGTCGGGACTCTTCTGATGAATTGCTTCCAGCTCCGACTGCACCTGCTCTTTGCGAACGACCGCGGTGCCCAGGTACACGCTGCCATCGGCCTTGACGGAGATCTGGAGTTGCTTGTCGGTGTCGGGAGTCTTCTCAGGCTCTTCGGTCACCGGCAGATTGATCGGCACGCCCTTCTGCAGCATGGGGGTGACGACCATGAAGATGATCAACAGCACCAGGCAGACGTCCACCAGCGGAGTCACGTTGATCTCCGACGTCATGGCCGCCTTCTGGAACTTGTTGACGGAGCTATGCCAGCGTTGCCTTGTCATGTGTGCCCGATTCCTTCATGAAGTAGATCGCCATTTCCGAGCCGGAGTTCGACATCTCGACCGTGAAGCGATCGATGCGGTTCTGGTAGTAGTTGTACGCCCAGACCGCCGGGATGGCGACGAACAGACCGAAAGCGGTGGTGACGAGAGCTTCTGCAATACCGGCCGACACCGAGGCGATCCCGCCGCCGGAGGTGGCCATTTTCTCGAACGCGTGGATGATTCCGATGACCGTTCCGAACAGGCCGACGAATGGAGCGGTGGCTCCGATGGTGGCCAGAACACCGAGGTTTTCCTTCAACTCGGCCACGGTGATCATGGCGGTGCGATCCATGCCCTGCCGTGCGGCCTCCACCGGAACCTCAGGGTCGGTGAAGCGCTTGTCACGCCGCGCCGCCTCGAATTCCAGAAGCCCGGAGGAGATGACCTTGGCCAGATGGCTGTCCTTGTACTTCTTGGTCACGTCGATGGCCTGCTGGTAGTCGCCCTTGGTCAGGACGTTGGACAGCGCTCCGAGCAGCTTGAGCGACTGACTCTTTGCCTGAGTAAAAACGATGAAGCGCTCGACCATCACCCAGATCGAGTAGATCGACATGCCGATCATCAGAACCACGACGCCCTTGGCCAGAAGGGACATCGAATTCCACAGTGCCGCAGGACTCATATCCATGTTCAGTTCCTCCAAAAAAACGGCCGGTCACCCCGGACCGAGAAATTTAGTTCAGTTTGAAATTGACGGTCAGGTTGAAGAGAACATCCACTGGTTGCCCGTTGAGCGTTCCCGGCTTGAACTTCCAGCGGCGCACCGCATCGGCTGCCGCCTGATCGAGGCCGAACGGCAGCGGCTTGAGCACATGAACGTCGGTCACGTCGCCATTCTTGTTGATGGTGCATTCGACGATGACGATGCCGGAGATACGGGCCTTGCGGGCCACTTCCGGATACACCGGCTCGACCTTGTTCACGATGATGGGGGCCTTGACGTCGCCACCGACGCGCAGGGGCGCGTCGGGCACCGGCGGCTTGGCGTCGGTGATCACTCCCCCCATCACTCCGCCGACCACACCACCGACCACTCCGCCTTCCACTCCACCTTCGACGCCGCCGACCACTCCGGCGTCAGCGGCTTGAGTGGCCACGGGCTGGACTCTCTCCGGCACGGTGGTGGGAGCCATTTCCTGGATGTCCTTGGGGATGTCCACCTTGACCACCTGCGTCGGCTGCGACGCCGCTTTCGGAGGTGGAGGGGGCGGTGGGGGAGGCGGGGGGGCAGCAGCCACGGAGTACTGCGCCACCTGCGCTGGGGAGTTGTCGGGAAAGTCGACGTTCCAGATGGTGCCCACGACTGCCGCTACGATCACCACCACGTGCAGACCGATGGAGACCGGAAGGGTCATGTACTTCTGGATGCCGATTTTCCGCTTCTTGGATTCGATGACCGAAGATTCGAACATTGGTCTGGCCTGTTAACTCTTTTTCGAGGCGCCGGCCGCCTTCTTCTGTTTGATGATCTCGACGGCGCGATTGCGGACTGCGTCCGCCTGCGCGACATCGGCCTGCGCCTTCACCGGATCGGTCAACGCGTCGACCAGCGCCTGCTGCCGCCACAGGAGGTTGAGATAGGCCATAGCCTCAAAGTAGTCGGCCTTCATATCCACGGCATGCTGCAGGGCATTCTTGCCCCGCTCGATGATGTCCATCTTCTCTTTGATATCGGCGGGAGGGTTCTTGGACACCTTCTCGTAGCACACCACGCCGAAGATGTAGAACGACTCCGGGTTCTTGGAGTCGATCAGGGTGATTTTCTCATACCAGTTCAGCGCTTCATTGAAGTTGCCCTGCTTGGCATAAAGCGTGGCGATCGACTTGACCGCTTCCAGATCGGCCGGATGGTCGGCGAGATACGCCCGGAAATAATCGATGGCCTGTGAGGTCCGGTTGGCGTTGAGATAAAGATTGATCAGGGCATCGCGGGCGATGCGGTCGTTCGGCCTCTTCTTCAGATACCGGGAGAGCTCGACGATGGCCGCGTCGACGTGCGCCTCGTTCTTGGGCGATTTGTCGTCCGGGACGTACAGGCCGATCTGGGAGTATCCGACCAGCCGGTCCAGGTCCGCGAAGCTGCCGTCGATCTGGCGCGCCTGCACGTAGTGGGTCAGCGCCGTGGCGTAGTCTTCCTTCTGATACGCATCGTTCGCCGTCTTGATCTCCATCCGCGCCTCGATCTTCCGGCACCCGAACGAGGAAATGGCAAGACTGAGTGCCGCGAGAAGGCACAACACCTTTTTCATCGATTGATCAACTCCCAGAGTAGTGTGCGCCGCGGAGCGCTGATGCGGGCTGTTCAGGCGGTCGAACCGTCTTCCTGAGCAATGGCGAGCGACTATACCCATCGACTTCTGCACCGTCAAGACGATTCCTTCCATCTGAAACCGAAAGTTTTAGTTCGAAAAACGACTCGATGTTTCCCCATGATTTCTGGCCGTCAGGACGCCCACATCATCTGCACCAGGATCGGATCAGTAGCCCGGTTTGATTTCCGAGGTCAGCTCGCTGATCGTTTCCCACAGCAACGGGAACAACGGTTCCCTCGTTCCCATCTCCAGTTGCGAGGCCGGAACCCCCTTGAGCGACATCACTTTCGAACCGATGATGCGGAACGCCAGACGCATGTGGGTGAACCGCCAGTTCAAGAACGCTTCGTCGTAGTCCATCATTGCCTGAATCAGTCGGAACATTCCGACCTCTTTGCGCGGATCGCGCTCGATCTCGATCAGAGATACCCTACGCCGGCGAAGAATCTCCTCGAACACGGGCCAGATGCGCTTGCCCACCCGCAGCAGAATGGCGAACCCGGGAGACTCCTGCCCGCTCCCCTTCCCCAGGGAACTGCTGCGGATCACGTGGTAGTCCGCCGGCGCCATGGTCTCCAGAATCACGATCTGTTCGCGCAGCAGGTGGAAAATCCGGGTGCAGCGCTCCAGCAGACCCGCCGCCAGCTCCGGCTGGTCGGCAGCGATGTGCGCCGTCGCGCGGGTGATCTCGTAGTCCACATGGTGCAGCCACAACTCGGCCGTCTGGTGCGTCGTCTGGAAGAGGCGCTCCTCCGGATGAGCGAGCAGTTCCACCGGCTTCTGCAACTCGAGCAACTCGGGCACGCGGACGTAACGTTCGTAGTCGGTCTCACCACGCCCTTCGAGGATTGGTCCGGTATGCGCCGACATGAGAGGGTGGCTCGCGCGGAAAACCGCAGCGGAGGCTAGACCAGCTCCAGGATGTGGCCGAGCTTCTTTTTCTTCGCTTCGAGATACTTCCGGGTGTCTTTGGAGGGAGCGATCTCCAGTGGCACGCGCTCAACGATCTCCAGCCCGAATCCTTCGATGGCGACGTACTTGGCAGGGTTGTTGGTGAGCAGGCGGAGGTGCCGCACGCCGAGGTCGCGCAGGATCTG
>JBKJQB010000334.1:0-8674 GCA_046594105.1 Thermoanaerobaculia bacterium | reverse complement strand
TCGGCGACGTCACGAAGATCGTCGTCGACCGGAGCGAGTACCGGCCGTGAATGCTGAGAGATCGCGCGCCGGAAACAGGTTCGGCGACGATCGAAGCGCAGGCTCGGGCCGTCATCGCAGTCGATGGTTCCGGCGCAGCCTGACTGCCGCGCTGGTGGTGGTGCTCGCCGGGTGCGGCCGGCAGGAGCAGGTCCGCGAGACGATCCCCTTCAATCCGATGCCGATGGATACCCGCCCCCTCGACGAATCGGATGAACGATCCAGCATCATCGGACTCACTCGAGGCACCACCATCACCGACCGGAGCGGTGAAGCATTCGGTCCCGTCTCAGCGATGCTTGCCCTCGACCAGAATCCAGGGTCCTTCTGGATGACACCGCCTCACGACCTTCCGCAATGGCTGACGGTCGCCTTGCCGGCGCGCACACGCATGGAGCGCGTGGGGATCCGCACCACGAAGGGGGGAACCTTCACGGCGAAGCACGTACGCTTCGAGACCTCCCTCGACGGTGCGCTCTGGCAGCCTCTCACGACGGTCGCCAGCGCCGATTCGAACGAAGCGCAATGGTGGACGGTCCCGAAGACGGAGGCGCGGCACCTGCGGGTCACCATGGTCGACAGTCCGCGGCCGGAACGCGACGTGCGCCTGCACTCCATTCTGGCGACGGGAGCGGAGCTGGAGCGGCCGCGAACCGGCTCGATCGAAGGCTGCTGGGACATCAACGGACTGGCCGCGCACTTCGCCATCAACGGCTCGCAAGTTACCGGCAGCTTGGCCATGGGCAGCCTGGCCATGGGCAAACCGCCGCTGGAGCTGAACGGCGGCGTGGACGAGCGCACCGTGCGCCTGGTCTGGACGCGTGGTAACGACTACGGGCTGGCCATCGTGACGGTGGCTCCTGACGGAAAGCACCTCAGCGGAGTGTCGTGGCATGAAGAAGCCATCCCGATGTTTTACGCCGACTCCTGGTTTGGGGAGCGCGTGCCGTGCACATCCCCACGGCCTTCCTTCGACGTTCCCGTGCGGCTGCTGCATCGCGTCGGACGCTACTCCGCGTTCGGATTGCAGTTTGGCGATGACGGCGCGCTGGATCTGGAGAGGAGCCGTGAGTCGCTGGCCACTGTGGTCCGGCTGCTGAAGGCCGCGAAGGGCCGCGCACAGATCGTCGCGCACGAATTTCGTGAGAAGACGCCGCAGGCAAATCACGACCGTGCGGCTCGCGAGCTGGAGTCCGTCCGTGCGGCGCTGACGTCCGTGGGCGTGGACCTCGCTGGTGTTCCCTTCATCGCAGCGGGAAGCGCCACTCCGCGGCAGGATCCGAACACCGAAGCGATGCGTGCGATCTACAGCAGCATCGACGTCGAGATTCGGCGATAATCGCGCGGCCCTGCGCACCGCCGTGGAACCCGAGGATCCGATGAGCAAATACGTCTACGACTTCGGAGATGGTCACGCCGAAGGCAACGCCAAGATGAAGGAAATCCTCGGCGGCAAGGGTGCGGGCCTTGCGGAGATGACCAACCTCGGCGTGCCCGTCCCGCCGGGATTCACCATCTCCACGGATGTCTGCACCTGGTTCTACGATCACGACCGGACCTTTCCGCAGGAGTTGAAAGCCTCCGTCGCCAGCAGCCTGGCCAAGGTGGAGAAGTCGGTGGGCCGCGCGTTCGGCGATCCCTCCAAACCGCTGCTGGTCTCCGTGCGCTCCGGCGCCCGCGCCTCCATGCCCGGCATGATGGACACCATCCTCAACCTCGGACTCAACGACGAGACCGTGCAGGGTCTGGCGAAGTCGTCGAAGGACGAGCGCTTCGCGTTCGACTCGTATCGCCGCTTCATCCAGATGTACTCCGACGTGGTGCTGGAGATCGAGAAGGCGAAGTTCGAGCACGAGCTTGTGGCGGTCCGCGAGGCCGCCGGCGTGCAGAGCGACGCGGAGATCCCCGCCAGTGGACTGCGCACGCTGCTGGATACCTACAAAGAGATCGTCAGGAAGGAAAGCGGCGCGGACTTTCCGCAGGATGTGCAGGATCAATTGTGGGGCGCCATCGGAGCGGTCTTTCTCTCCTGGAACAACGACCGCGCCATCACCTATCGCAAGCTGAATGGCATTCCGGACAGCTGGGGCACCGCGGTCAACGTCCAGTCGATGGTCTTCGGCAACATGGGCGACGACTGCGCGACCGGCGTCGCCTTTACCCGCAACCCGGCGACGGGCGAGCATGTCTTCTTCGGCGAGTACCTGGCGAACGCGCAGGGCGAAGATGTCGTGGCAGGCATCCGCACACCGCTGCCCATCTCCAAAGCGCAGGTGGTTGCTGGCGAGAAGTCGCTCCAGGAAACGATGCCGGCGGTGTACGGGCAACTCGAGGATGTCTATCGCAAGCTCGAAGGTCATTACCGCGACATGCAGGACATCGAGTTCACCATCCAGTCGGGGAAGCTCTATCTGCTGCAGACGAGAACCGGAAAACGAACGGGCTTCGCCGCCGTGAAGATTGCCTGCGACATGGTCGACGAGAAGCTCATCGAACCGCGGGAGGCAGTGGCGCGGGTAGAAGCGGGGCAGATCGTCCAGCTCCTGGCGCCGGTGTTCGACGCCGCCGGGAAGCAGAACGCGATGCAGAGCGGTCGGGTGGTGGGGAAAGGCCTTCCTGCCGGGCCGGGAGCGGCAGCGGGACGGATCGCTTTCAATGCTGAGCACGCGGTGACCATGGCCAAAGAAGGCCCGGTCATCATGGTGCGGATCGAGACCTCCCCGGAGGACATCTCGGGGATGCACAGCGCCGCCGGGATCCTGACCACGCGCGGCGGTCTGACCTCGCGCGCGGCGGTGGTCGCGCGCGGGATGGGCCGGCCCTGCATCGTCGGCGCGGGCGGCCTGCGCGTCGACTACGCGCGCGGCGAACTGCGGACCGATGGACACGAGCCGCTGGAAGAGGGCGACTGGATCTCCATCGACGGCAGCACCGGGGAAGTGTTCAGCGGGAAGATCGACACCCGGCCATCCGAGGTGCTGCAGGTTCTTCTCGAACAAAGCATGAAGCCTGAGGACTCCGAAGTGTTCCGCAACTTCGACCGGCTCCTGAAGTGGGCCGATGAGATCCGCACCATGGGCGTGCGCACGAATGCCGACACTCCGAACGATGCGCGGGTGGCCCGACTCTTCGGCGCCGCGGGCATCGGGCTCTGCCGCACCGAGCACATGTTCTTCGCCGACGAGCGCATCCTGCGAGTGCGAGAGATGATCCTGGCGCGCAACGAGGCGGGGCGCCGCAGCGCGATCGACAAACTGCTGCCGTACCAGCGCGCCGACTTTGAGGGGATCTTCCGCGAGCTCGACGGTCTCCCGGTCACCATCCGTCTGCTCGATCCGCCGCTCCACGAGTTCCTGCCGCAGACCGAAGGACAGATCTCCACGCTGGCCCGCGACATGGGCTGGGGTTTCGTGGAGTTGCGGGCGAAGGTCAATCAGCTTCACGAGACCAACCCGATGCTGGGACATCGCGGCTGCCGCCTGGGCATCACCTTCCCGGAGATTTACGAGATGCAGGTGCGCGCGATTTTCCAGGCCGCCTGCGACGTGAAGCAGGACGGCATCGACGCGCGGCCGGAAGTGATGATCCCTCTGGTCGGAGCGATGAAGGAGTTGGAGATCACCGCAGAGATGGTCCGTCGCGTCGCCGCCGAGGTGATCGCCGAACGCGGCGTGGAGGTGCCGGTGATCGTCGGTACCATGATCGAGATTCCTCGGGCTGCGCTCATCGCCGACCAGCTCGCGGCCGTGGCGGAGTTCTTCTCCTTCGGGACCAACGACCTCACCCAGATGACCTTCGGCTACTCCCGCGACGACTCCGGGAGCTTTCTGCCGGAGTACGTCGACAAGAAGATCCTGGGCAAGGACCCCTTCGAATCGGTGGATCAGGAAGGAGTCGGCCAGCTGGTGCGGATGGGCACAGAGCGCGGCCGCAGCGTGAACGCGGAGTTGAAAGTCGGCGTCTGCGGCGAGCACGGAGGCGACCCCGACTCCATCCGCTTCTTCCGCGGCTGCAACCTCAACTACGTGTCCTGCTCACCGTATCGGGTCCCGGTGGCCAGACTGGCAGCGGCTCAGGCCGAACTGGAGTCTCAGGCCTTCGAGGGGTAGCCGCTCACGTTCGCAGTCGCAGCATCGCGAACGCCGCCAGAGCGACGCACAGCGACAGCAGCATTCCTCGGGAGAGCGCCGGGATGGCGGCGAGCGGCCCATTCACAAAAGCCGCGCGCGGTTCGCCGTAGACGGTCAGTCCGTCAATGCCGGTCAACCCGGTTTGAATGGGACCCAACAACTGCTTGCCGGTTCCCAGATCGAACTTGACCAGTAAGCCGCCCTGCTGAGCCAACCAGATTGAAGTGCCATCAGCATCCAGGGCGAGCGCACTGCCGACTGTGCCAATTTTTCTAAGCAGAGAACCATCGGAGCTGAGAATCTCGATGCCGTCTGTACGGGTGATTGCTAAGCCGCCACCGGGAAGAAGACGAAAATCGGCGCCGCCGAGCGAAGCGAACGCCGGAAGTGGAGTTCCCTTACAGATGTCAAATCTCTGCACGCCCGGGCGTATCCAGTAAGCGGTGCACTGGTCGCCCGCAAGGTCCAGCGAGATCACGTCGCCGGAAACGGCGTACGAGCTCAGTCGAGTACCGGAGGCGCTGAACCGACTCAGAATCCCGCGATAGCCCGCGATCAAGGTCCCATCCGCCGCAAACGAGAGGGCGTAGTAGATGTCCGTGCCATAGAGGGATCGCGTGATCTTTCCACCCGGACTGACGGTCACAATTCCGTTTCCGCTCGTCGTGTGGAGGACCCCCAGCGGACTGAATGCGAGCCGCCCGAATTGCTCAAACGGTGAAGCAGCCGCGAGAACCGACTTCAATCTTCCCAAGCGGTCAAACCATAGGATTTTCGCTTCGAATTCTTGAAACCCAGGGAGAGGAATCGTGCCACTGACGATCACATCCCCCACCTCGAATTGCTGGGCTTGAGCGGGAGCGGGCAGGACCAACGTCCAGACCAGAACAACTGCTGGGAGAAGCAATCTTCGGATCATTGAACACCGCCTCGGATCTCGTTCACATGCACGGCCTTGACGGTGCTCACGCCCGGCATCAACGAAGGGTCCGTGTAGGCTGCCGGAGGTAGCAAAACGACAGCGCGCGCCTCGTCCAGAGCGGCCCTCATTTGAGCAACGTGGGTCTGTTTGACCTTTCTTGTCGCATCGATTGGAGTAAAGGCGAAGGGCAACAGCCCGACAGCTCCTCGCACCGCATTCACAGCCGACCGCAGCTCGCTGACGTGAGCCTCTTTGATGGGGGTGACTCCTGCTACGATCGGATCATCGGTAAAGGCGATCGTGGAGGCAAACTCGGCTGAATCGCCAGAGACGCCGGTACCGTTGCGGGCGCGGACGAGATAGACGTATGCGGTGCCGGTACTGACGCTTGAGTCGGTGAACTGGGGAGAAGGCGTCTGATCGATCTTGCCAACCAGAGTGGGGAACGAACCACCGCTCGATCTTCGGCGAATGTCGTATCCACCCGCGGCGTTTTGCACAGTGTTCCACGTCAAGAGGACACTGGCTGTGGGGTTGCCACGAGCGACGAGGTTGGCCGGTTTCGCCGGTGGTGGAGTCCCGCTGCTGTCGAAGGCGTTGTAGACGACCAGTGCGAACCGCTGATTCATGGACTGGGCGCCGATGATCTTGACGGTGAACTGCGTGGCACCGTTCACCGACGGGAAGAATTTGATCCACTCGACGTTATTCGCGCTGTCGTAAGCGGATGCCGTGCAGTTGATGTCGGTGACAGACTCCTCGCCGCGAGCGCTGACAGCCACTGTCGTCAGGTTGCCTATATATCGGGTCGTGCAGGGATTCCCCACCTCCACGCTGAGGTTGAGATCATTCACCAGTACGCGCTGCTGCGGATCGACCGTGCCGGCGTAATTGGCAGGCTCGTTGGCCAGTGCTGGATCATCGGTCCACGTGAGGACGACCTTGACTGGCAGCGTCGGATCGTGCACCTGATAGGACTTTGTCCACGGTGTCCCGTTCGGATCAGGAATCAGGTCGTCGTTGACGTAGTGACGGGCCGGATAATCGCTGAGGAGATCCTCGAGATCGATACGGCCGAACCCTTGTTGTGCATTCGGCAACTTGCCGATGGCCGTCGAGCCGTTCTCGACCCATCGCTGTCCTCCGTCTGTGGTTTCGCTTCCGGGGCTGGTAGCCCACGGGGTGGGTTCGTCGAGCGCACTGGAAGCATTGGTGAGTGCCCTGTAAAAACGACCATTCGATTGGGTGGGTCTGACGAGATCACCGATCCGGTTCTGACGGTTCGCCGTCCACACGGGGGCGATTGCGCGATCTTCGCCACCGAGCATGCTGCGTGCGCTCATGATGAGCATCGCTTTGAGCAGAGCGGGGCTGGCGGCTCCCGCGTTGCAACCTGACGGCGAGGTTGCGCATTTTTGCAAAAGCGACTCCGCGTAGACGCGACTGGCGAGCAGTGCCGCGCCCGCACCGGCTGGGGCTGCGAAGCTCGTTCCGGAGCTTGCGAGGTACCCGTTGCCTTGTGAGAACGGTGGCGGCTGGCTCCCGCCAGAGGAAGGGTTACAGAGGGCGTTGGAATTCTGTCCGCCATTGACCCATGAGCTCGAGCGCAACGATGCAATGTTGGATGCGGGAGCCATGAGGTCCGGCTTGAAATAGTTCGCGTAGCGTGTGCCGTGCCGACCGCCGCCCATGGCGTTCTTATAGCTGTCTGCGGAGATGCCGGCCCAAGTAGCGGCCTGACATCCCCACTGCTCCGTGGGTCCACGGGCGTTTTCAGCCCCCCCCACAGAAAGAACATTCTTTGCGGTAGCGGGCGGTAACGTGAGCCGGTTGTCGCTGCATTGAAAGGATCCAACGGACGGGAACTGATTGCCGGACGACACCGTCAGCGTGATTGGCTGCGGTGCACCAGACTGATCTGCATCTTTGACCGCGCGGTCGAACAATGAGGACATGATTGAGTAGAGGCCGTCATACCGCTGCACAGGCGTGCATACGATTAGACCGGTGCTGGGGTCGAATTGGTCATTAGGATTCTGAATGTATTGATTGTACGAGTGGTTCTGAATGAAGACGGGTGGGCTCGCGGTCAGGCGTGCGTCCGTCGCTGCATCCTTAACCGCAGTCAACGTCGTTCGGCGAAGGTCGATCTTCGAGACGAATATTTCTGCGCTGGGTGCGATGCCCGTCCCGAACATGAACCCTCCGACGTCAGTCGAAGAGCCGCTCGCCGGGTTTCCCGCCACTATCCCAGCGACCATGGTTCCGTGGCCATTAACATCTTGGCAGGGTACTGAAACGCTACACGGAGACTTCCCGGTTGTCGGATCAACCGGGTCCGAAGAGTCGAAGTCGGTTCCGTATCGAACACGCCCCGCTGGGAGGTCTGCGTGGTGGGGTCCGTTAACGCCGCCATCGAGGCCGAAGTCAGCGATCGCTACGGAGAATCCTTCCGCGGCGAGATTCGTGCAGTACGGACAGGCGGCTGCCAGCCAATCCTTGTACTTCGTCGGGTTTGTCGGAGCGCCCGAGGAGTCGACGTTTCGGGTCATGGACATCGCCGCGCGCTCATCCGATAGGGCGAGGCGCGGGACGTGCGAGATGCCGATGACCAGCGGTTGCGCCAGGACGCGGTCGATCTCCGAGCCGTCCAGCGTCACCTGCACCAGCAGTTGGCCGTCGCCCAGGCTGGAGGACTCGGGCGTCTTGCGACTCAGGGTGGTCAATTCCGCCATCACTCCGTTCACCCCGGGCACATTCGCCACGATCACGTAGAAGTCATCGACCTTGCCGGCCGTGCGCTGCACGCCCTGTGGCTTCAGCACCGCGTGAAATTGATCGACGAACTGCCGATTCTCGCATCGATGACGCCGCCGGGAAGGAAGATGCGGTCGTAGTCGTCGTGGACCGAGAACTCCAGTTTCAGCTGCGCGGCACGTTGCGCCATGGACGCGACCGCCGCCTCGGGTGCGTAGGCAATCGTCGCCGCCGGATAGTCCTGCACCAGGTCCGCCCCGAACGCGATGAGAATCTGCGCCGGCCCGCTGGCGTCCGGCTGAAGAAACAGGTGCCCGATCCGGACCTTCTGGTAACCCGTACGCGCATTCGAGGCGCTGGCGGAGCGCGGAGCAAGGATCACGACCAGAAAGACTACTGACAGCAAGATCAACGCGGATCTCTTCGAGAGCATGGCACCTTCCGGAATGGTCGTGGGTGAGGAAAGAAGTCTACTTCACCGCGACGGACGGAAGGAAGGTTTCTCTCGTTGTTCGACTTGAGAGTCGCGAAATTCTGCGATCGCGCGCCGCTACTCCGGCGCCGCGTCTTCCCGGCGCTCTTTCCACTGGTGATAGGCGAAGAGAGCGATTCCGATGATCACCAGTGCGATGAGGCCGTATTTTTCGATGTGCGCGGCGCGACCAAGAACCGATTCCACGGCGCGGCCGAAGTAATAGCCGGCACAGCCGATCACGATCGCCCACACGAAGCAGGTGAAGGCCTCGAAGAGCAGGAACTTGATCGTGGAAATCTTCGAGATGCCGACGACCACCGCGCCGGTGATCCTGAGCCCATAGAGCCATTG
>JBKJQB010000330.1:0-10366 GCA_046594105.1 Thermoanaerobaculia bacterium | reverse complement strand
GTGCGCAGCTCAGATGGTGTTAGACGCCATTCGGCCAGAGGCGAGGCGCCGTATTGCTGCACGGAACGAGAGCGCCGGCTCACTCCCGGACCGATCTTCCGCACGTCTTCCGTCAGGTGCGCTCCGGCGACCGGATGGATCCAATCGCGGGCGGAGAGGACCGCCGCGGCGGCGCCGAGGGTCACGACGAGCGCAGCGATCCTGGGAGTGCGCCTGACTGTCAGCCACAAGAACACCACGAGGAAGATGAGGACGGCCATGACCAGCAGCGGGCGGTACTCGCGCAGAATGTCTCCGGCGGTCAACCGCATGAGCGCCCTGGTTCCCAATCGAAGAGCAACGAGAGCGTCCTGCCTATGAGGCCGCGTGGTGGCGACCGGTAACGACCTGGTGAGCGCGGCCTCCTCCGCCCCGTAAACCGAGACGCCGGAGACGAGATAGGGACTCTGTCCCGGTCCGATGACCAGAGCCTCCGGCCTGGCCTTCCAGGAAACGGCGACGGGGACCGTGACCGCCCTGGGACGGTAGGGCCATGGCGCGGTGTAGCTGCCAGGTCTCCATTCAAACTCGACAGGAATCATGGCCCGGTCCAACGCGGACCAGGTCTGTCCGCTCCGCGGCGAACCGAAGAACAGGGTGCGGACGTCGGATCCGAAGATCGCTTCCCGGACGGGCATGGGCAGGTCGAGCCAGAGATCGATGGGGATGATGACGGAGGAGAAACCGAAGTACCACTGCGCGCGATCGGACAGCGAAGCTGCGCTCCGGACATACGTGGGATTTCCGCCGGTCAACGCCGGTGCGTCTGACGCTGCGCCACGAGTGATGCGCAAGGGGACCGGATCGCTCCAGGGAGCAGGACCGAGGTTCCGCGTCGCCAGCAGACGCGCGGAGGCGTTGCGCCACTCGATGACCACTTCGCGTTTCTCGCGTTCCTTCAGCTCCGGCTCTCCCGCGCGAAAGACACCACGAAGGTTGAGATGCACCCAGGTGGCGAACGTCGATTGCTCATGAGGGTGAAGGGTGGCCCGGAAAATGACCGGGATGTCGAGGGTCTTGAGCTTGCGAACCTCGAAATGAAAACCGATGTATCCGTCGAAGGGGCGTTCGGCCGGGAGAGTCGTGAGAGTCAACCGGGCATTCTTCGTGGAGATGTACGGTCCAGGCTCACCCATTTCCACCGACACGGCCGGCAGACCGGGGCGGGGAGACGGCGCAACCGACTGCCATCGCGGGCTGGCCGTCGCATCGGCGCCGGCAGTCGACGAGTGCAGCACGATCACAGACGTGATCAGCATGCGCGCAAACATGATGGGAAGTGGGAGGCGGCGATCATAGCACCGCGAGTGGCTTCCACTCTTCAGCGCAGAGCGCTCAGGCCCGCGTTTCCCGCGGAGCACTTTCAGACGATCCAGACCCGGCAGCGACATGCGGCCCTCCTCGAGACCCAGTATCCGTTCCCCGTTCCGAAGAAGCATGTGGGTCTGATGGAGGTTTGATGAAGAAGAAGGCTTTGGGAGTGAGGCGTGGGGAAGCTCGATTCCCGACCGGCGCTGAAACCAGCCCGCGACGGTTGCGTAATCCACGACGCGAGCGCGGCGATAGAATGCCCGCTCATCCGACAGGAGGATCTATGACACTGGTTCGTACGACCGCAGGGGTCGTCTTCGCTGCTATGTCGCTGGCCGCACAGCTGGCCCACGCCGATCTGCCGCCTCTCATTCCACGCGAAGTGCTGTTTGGGAATCCGGAGCGCGCCGCGCCGCAGATTTCGCCGGATGCCACAAAAATCGCCTGGCTTGCACCGGACAAGAAGAACGTCTTGCAGGTTTGGATCAAGACCATCGGCAAGAGCGACGGCCAGAGCGACGACCAGATGGTCACCGCGGACAAGAAACGAGGAATCCGCCAGTACTTCTGGGCGCCGGACGGCAAGATGCTCATCTATCTGCAGGACGGCGACGGCGATGAGAACTTCCACGTTCACGGCGTCGATCTGACGAACAAGAACGACCGCGACTACACCGCCATTCAGGGTGTGCGCGCCGGCATCACGGCGGTGGAACCGGCCATCCAGAACGAGATCCTGGTCGAGATGAACGCGCGCGACCGTCATGCCTTCGATGTCTACCGGCTGAACCTCCAGACCGGCGCGCTGGCGCTGGACACCCAGAACCCCGGTGACGTCGCCGGATGGCAGGCGGACAGCAAGCTGAACGTGCGCGGTGCGCAGGTGCAGACCGCGGACGGCGGAACCGAGATTCGCGTCCGCGACAACGCCCAGTCGGCATGGCGAACCCTGGCCAAGGTCGGCCCGGAGGAGAACCTCGCGCTTCTCGACTTCAGCGCCGACGGCAAGTCCGTCTACATCGAGAGCTCCGTCGGCGCCGATACGGCACGGGTGATCCAAAAGGACCTCGCCGGTGGCAACGAGAAGGTGATTGCCTTCTCCGACGCGGTGGACGCCGGCCTGGTGGTCATCAACCCGAATACCCGAGTGGTGGAAGCGGTGTCCTTCGAGCCAGGCCGCCGCACGTGGAAGGTGATCGATCCGGCAGTGACCGCTGATTTCGATGCCATCGCCAAGCTCGACTCCGGTGATTTCACCATCATCAATCGTGACACTGCGGACAAGAACTGGTTGCTGGTCTTCATCTCCGATCAGGGACCGGTGAAGTATTACCAGTGGGACCGTGCAGCGAAGAAGGGGACCTTCCTCTTCACCAACCGGCCGAAGCTCGAAGGGCTCACGCTCGCAGCGATGAAGCCGGTGGTCATCAAAACCCGCGACAGCATGAACATGCATGCCTATCTCACGCTCCCGGCCGGAGTGCCGGCAAAGAACCTGCCCATGGTTCTCTTCCCGCACGGAGGACCCTGGGCTCGCGACGCCTGGGGGTTCAGCGGCTCTGCACAATGGCTGGCCAACCGCGGATACGCAGTGCTGCAGCCGAATTTTCGCGGCTCCACCGGTTACGGCAAGAAGTTCCTGCACGCCGGCGACCGGCAATGGGGACTGAAGATGCACGATGACCTCATCGATGCCGCGAACTGGGCCGTGAAGCAGGGCTACGCCGATCCGAAGAAGATCGCCATCATGGGAGGCTCCTACGGCGGCTACGCGACGCTGGCGGGGCTGACCTTCACCCCCGACGCTTTCGCCTGCGGCGTGGACATCGTGGGGCCGTCGAATCTGAAGACGCTCATCGGATCGATTCCTCCGTACTGGAAGCCGATCCGGGCGATGTTCGACACCCGCATGGGAAATGTCGATGACGCCAAAGACAACGATCTGATCCGGAACGCCTCCCCGCTGTTCAAGGCGAACCAGATCAAGAAGCCGCTGCTCATCGGACAGGGCGCGAACGATCCGCGCGTCAACAAAGCGGAGGCCGAGCAGATCGTCGACGCCATCACCAGGAACAAGGGTTCCGTCACCTACGTCGTCTACAGCGACGAAGGTCATGGCTTCGCCCGTCCCGAGAACAGCATCGACTTCAACGCCCGGGCCGAGCAATTCCTCTCCCAATGCCTCGGCGGGAAATTCGAGCCGATGACAGGCGAGCGGTACCCCGGCTCGACCGCTGCGGTGAAAGTGATCAAGCAGGGAGAGCCGGCCGGTTCGAAATAACGCGCACGGTTTTCTATGAGGAAACGGCAGGCCGCGCGGCCTGCCGTTTTTGCGTTCCCTCAGTGACGGACGGATGACCTCGACGCGCTCGCGTGGTCCCGCAACCATTCCGATTGGGCCGGTGGGGTCCAACGAGGTTCAAGCGCGCGAAGGCGCGCTCTCCAGACCAGCCCCCGGCTCTTCCGCGGGAAACCCGACGACGTTCGATGCGCGGCCGCGAAGGCGGCCGCTACGCTCAAAGCCACGACCCGTAGCGACCGCCTTCGCGGCCGCCGTTTTCCTGGCGCCAACGCGTTCCCCGGGCCGAGCCCGGGGCTGGATTGCCAGGCGCGCCTGCGCGCGCCCACCATTTGCCTTGAGAACGCGCGACCGGGTGTCTGGAACCGTGTTGTCGATCTTCAACGCGATGTTTCTGAGCTGGGCGATCGGCGAGAAGGCCATCGACGCCATCGACCGCGCCCAGCGAGGAACAGCGGAAGTTCGCCGCCCAGGAAGAGCAGCGCTTCAGCGGCCGGCCCATCCCCTACGAGCGTGCGCTGATTCAGCGGGTGGATGGCTGAGTCATCCAGGCCAGGCTGGCGGGCCCTCGCGGGAATGCGCAAGATCGGACGAAGGGATCGTGGCGCACGACGGATGTAGACTGCAGACCCAGCAGCGGTTCAGGGTTGTCCGCGACAGAGGGCTGAATGAAGACTTCCAGTCCGGCAGGAGCTCCGAAGCTCATTACCGGGAACCGCGACGGTCGTGCTCCTCAGGCACCGTGGTCTGGTGCGCACTGCAGATACTTCGTTGGAAAGGGCTGGGTGCCGGAGATTGCCGTCGATGGCTGACGAGCCCACTGCCTTCCGCACTCCCGAGGAAACGCCGACGATCGTCGTGAACGATCAGGCCAGTCGTGCCCTTCAACTGACCCCGGGAACCGTGCTGGGTGAACGGTATCGTATGGTCTCGCTGATCGGCCACGGTGGCATGGGAGAGGTTTACCGCGCCGATGACCTGAAGCTTGGCCAGACGGTAGCCCTCAAGTTTCTTTCCCGTCATGGCGATGCGCAGCGGTTGCATGAGGAGGTGCGGATTGGACGGCAGATCTCGCACCCCAACGTTTGTCGCCTGTACGACATCGCGGAAGTGGATGGACATCTGTTCATCACCATGGAGTTTGTGGACGGTGAAGATCTGGCATCGCTCCTAAGGCGCGTCGGACGGCTTTCCTCGGAGAAAGCGCTGGCGGTCTCGCGCGACATCTGTGCGGGAGTGGCCGCCGCTCATGAGAAAGGAGTGATCCATCGGGATCTCAAACCGGCGAATGTGATGATCGACGGTCGTGGTCGTGGGCGGGTGACCGACTTCGGGTTGGCGCTGGCCGGCGGCGCCGCGAGCGACGGGGCCGGGACGCCAGCGTACATGGCCCCGGAGCAACTCGCCGGTGGACCGGCGTCGGTCAAGAGCGACATTTATGCGCTGGGGCTGCTGCTGTACGAAGTGTTCACCGGCCGGCGGACCTTCGATGCGACGTCGACCCTCGACCTGCTGGCGAGGCAGCAGCGGGGAGACTTCACGCGGCCGTCGCTGGTGACGAAAGACATTCCGCCG
Organism: Thermoanaerobaculia bacterium; assembly: GCA_046594105.1. Classification (GTDB taxonomy): domain Bacteria; phylum Acidobacteriota; class Thermoanaerobaculia; order Gp7-AA8; family Gp7-AA8; genus JBDSGC01. Next base: position 5,142 of record JBKJQB010000330.1, on the reverse strand, counting down.
CTGGTCGAGCGCGCCATCGTTCGCTGCCTGGCGGCGGATCCTGCGTCGCGGCCCTCCTCGGTGGAAGAGATGATGCGCGAGCTGCCCGGCTTCGACCCGCTGGCGGCCGCCATTGCTGCGGGCGAAACGCCGTCGCCGGCCATGGTGGCCGCCGCCTCTGAGCGCGGCGAGCTCTCGCGCGGTGCTGCCTCCATGTTGCTCCTCACCAGCATCGTCGCGTTGCTGACGTACGCAGCACTGACGCCGCGCACCATGCTCTACCGTCAACTGCCGGTGATCAAATCGCCGGAGGTTCTCGCCGAACGGGTGAAGGAGATCCTCGACGCCACGAAGCAGCCGCTCATCCGCGCCGATTCGGCAGTCTACGGTGACACCGACACGGACCAACTCGCATGGAAAGGCCAGCGCCCGTTGATCGACCTCTCTCCGATGCGGTTCTACTTCCGTCAGAGCAGCGGACCCATGATCGCGAAGGACTTCGAGCATCGCGTGATGGAGAACGACCCGCCCCGCATCGTGCCGGGGATGGCCGACGTGACGCTCGACGCGGCGGGATGGCTGCGGGAGTTCGTGATCGTGCCGCCGCAGGTCGATCGAGGCGCCCGTCGTTCCGAGCCTGTCGACTGGACCCCTTTCCTGCAGTTTGCCGGAGCCGGCACCGCGCTGATTCCGGCCACGCCGGCGTGGACTGCCCCTGTCGATTCGGATGAGAAACGAGCCTGGACCATCGGAGGCGATGGCACACGGGTGGAGGCGGCTGCGTTTCATGGAAAGCCAGTTTGGTTCGCGGTGATCCCGCCATGGCGGCGTCCCTTGCAAACCGAGGCAAAGTCGCCTCAGCTGATCATCAATTTCACATCCGCGTCGATTGCGGTCTTCATCCTGTTGATGACCGCCTACATCGTCGCCTCGATCCTGCTGGCCATTCGCAATCTCAATCGCGGGCAGGGTGACCGGCGCGGCGCGGCGACGATCGCGATCTTTCTGTTCGCCACCTGCTGGATCGCGCTCGCTCTGCGTGCCCATCACCCGCCACGCCTTTTCATGGAGTGGGTCATGCTCATGAACATCGCCTTCTTCTGCGCGTTCGTGGCCCTTGCTACCTGGCTCAGTTACGTGGGGACTGAGCCCCTGATTCGCCGGCGCTGGCCGCGCATGCTCATCGGATGGAGCCGCGCTCTGGAGGGCCGCTTTCGCGACCCCATGGTCGGGCGCGATCTTCTGATTGGTACTGCCGTCGGGATGATCGCCGTCGTGGCCTGGCAGATGTCGGCACTGGCTCCTGGTGCTTCGCCGTTCAATGCGGCTCCTTCGACATTTGCCGAGCTCCGGCAAATCGGTTTCTTTGCGCTGAACTCGATCGCCTTTGGAGTGATCGGGGCTCTGATCGCGGCGACGATGCTGCTCGCCCTCCACGTTCTGACCCGAAACTTCCGGCTCTCTCTTTTCATCTATTGCATTTTGTGCAGCGTTCTGTTCGCCGGTGACGCCACCGGCCCGCTGTGGTCGCGGTGGCTCTTCGCGCTCATCGTCGTCGTTGCCGCGCTGGCCACGTTCGTGCGCTTCGGCCTTCTGCCCCTGGCGGTTGCCGGCATGCCTCTCTTCTTTCTCCGCACGGTTCCGCTGACGCTGGACACCAGCGCGTGGTACTTCGGCCGCTCCCTGTTTTGCCTGCTGCTTGTCGCCGCCATGGCTTTCTACGGTTTTGTCGTCTCCCTCGGCGGGAAACGGCTGTTGCCGGAGATCACCGTCGAGGGATAACCCGGAAGGCCGATAGCGTTGGGGTCAGACCTTCGTTTTTCCGAGCCCCATCGAGTCAGCGATTCGCGGGCTCCCACTTCTCGTGCAACCGCGCATACCAGAGTTGATGGCTGAGTGATTCAGGCCAGGCGGGAGGCCGACTCTCGCTTGAAAGCGTCCGAACGATTCTTACGCGGGTTTCAGAAATCCTTTGGGCGGTTTCGCTGCGAATGCTTTCTGAACGTACTCCGCGGTCATTCCCGGCGGCACGCGGCCTTCCCGGGCGTAGAGGTACAGGCTTGTGCGGAAGATGCCGGTCAGAGCCGATGACAGGGCCGCCAGTCCGAGCCAGTAGAAGACGACGACGCCCAGACCGACGATCGCCGCTGTGGGGGACACGAAAATCAGCGCCACAGGAATGGCCAGCCCGGCCATCGCCAGAAGACCAATGAAGAGACCGACACCGCCGGCAGCCACCAGGGACTCTCCCCAGGTCTTCTTGATCAACTGGATCGATTCCGTGAGTGATTGGCGCACGTCGCGTTTCTCGAAGATCATCACCGGGACGATGAAATAGGTGGCGATGGACCAGGCGGCGCCGAGGAAGTAGGTGATGAGGCGGCCGACGAGCTTCAGACGCTCGGCGATGACGCGCAGGATCACGCCGACGGTCGCGGAGATGAGCGCCCAGACGACGATTCGTCCCAGGTTCGCCCGCGCAGCGGCGAACCCGTCTGCGGCGGTCGGGTCGCCACCTTCCAGCCGGATGCGAGCGCAATGGACGATCCCGACATTGAAGAAGAGAACGATGAACCAGCTGATGAAATACCAGAGGAACAGCGCGCCGTAGCCGAGCAGGTTCCCCTGCAGTGATCGATCGCCCGACTCGGCCAGCCGGCTGAAGAAGCCGGTGATCACACCGCCGAACACCAGCCCGGCGAAGGCGAGGCACGTCGCGATCCCAGAGAGAACGGGAAAAATCAGAAGCTGCTTGTCCTTCCGCAGGACGGAAAGAGACTCGCGAAAGATGTGATAGCTGCGGCCGACCGTGGCGAACATTACGTTCCTCCTGGTGCTCCTCTGATCCCCGTGTGGGGTGTCCGAGATTTTGTAAGCGACCGCAGCGGTGATGGCGGCGGTCTGCAGTTGATGGGAAGGCTGGAGTCTAGCAGCCTGCGGGCAGAACGTTTTGGAGCGTGATCTTGGCGGAGCCTTGGGCAACCACCGAGGCGCAGCGATTGATGGGGAGAAGCGCGAGCCTCTCCATCGAGTGTCCTTCTCCCCGCCGCAGCGGGGAGAAGGTCCGCGAAGCGGGGATGAGGGGTCCTGCTCTTCATCGCGTGAGTTCCCCTCATCCGCCTTCGGCACCTTCTCCCCGTGTGCGGGGAGAAGGACTCTTGTCGGGGAGGGCTCGTGCGAAGCCGCTATTTAACGGTTTCTTAAAAGGGCCGGACAGAGGGACCCATTGAGCTCGGTCCCATTCGTCCCATCAATCCTATTGGTCCTCTGTCGGTCGGTCCTGTTCTGCCGCCCAGACTCCTAGCAGAGGGTGCTGTGAAAAAACTGCCCGGCCTTTCCCAGCGCGCCGCGACTACTTTATGCCGTCGCGGAGCTGCTGCACATGAACGGCTTTCGCTGCGGTCGTCCCGGCGACCAGGGTGGGGTCGATGTACACGACGGACCGGAGGCCCAGGGTGGCACGCGATTGATCGAGCGCAATCCGCAGCTCCTGGAGGCGAGCCGCTCTGACCAATCCACCGGCGGTCACTGGATTGGCGAAGGACATCGCCCCCTGGCCGGCAGCCGCACGCATGGCGTTGACGGCCTGCCGCAGCTCGTTGAGGTGAGCGGCCTTGATGACCGTTCCTCCTGCAATCAACGGATCGTCGGTAAAGAACATCGTCGTCGCGGCGTCGGGAGCACTGGGGGAGGAACGACGGAGGGCGGAATCGATCGCGCTCACCTTGTAGACATACGTGATGCCGGCGGTGACGGAGTTGTCCACAAAGCTCGTCGCAGCGGTGGTGGTCAGGATCGCGTACGGGCTCGATGCGGAAGCGCGCAGAATCTCATATTGCGCAGCGCCAGGGGAACTGCTCCACGTCACAGTGATCTGTGTCGTGGTCGTGGCGCTGGCGGTGAGATTCTGCGGCGTCGGGGGCCCGACCGTGACGTTGCGGGTGACGGTAATGGTTGCATCGGAGGTGTCGGTCACAGTCAGAGTCTGGGTACCCGATGTGCGAAGAGTCATTCCCGCTGGGAAGGTGTGGACGCCGGCGTCGGCGGCGGTGAAGGTGTAATCCAGCGGCAGGCTGGCGGCGCCGTCAGAGCTGGTGAAATGGACCGTGCCGCGGTACCCGCTGGCCGCGTTGTAGGAGGGATCGAAGGCGGCCACGGTCACATCCGTCGGATCGCCCGCGCCCACCGACGCCGGCGTGGTGACCACCAGGGAGATGGGTGGCGCCCAGCCGCGCTGGATGACTTCGAAATCGCTGGCCTTCAACGCCCCGAAGGCCGGGTTGAGCACGCCGTTGTTCCAGCGCGTGTCGTAGGTGCCGCTGACAAACAGGTTCGTCCCGTTGTCGGCAACGATCAGGCCGTACTTTTTGAGGGCGCGGAAAATCTTCTGCACATCGGAGGGAAACGTCGAGATGTCCTTGTTCGCTTTCAGCCGCAGGCGCGCACCCATGGGCAACGCACCTGCCGCCGATCCCGCCTGATGCGAAGCGGGATAGACATAGCCGTTCGATTGCGCGACGGTGACGCGGAAGGCGTGGCCGATCTCCGCCGGGCCGGCCACTTCGTCATAGCGGACCAGTCCCGGCAGAATGGCCAGGCCGGCAGCATCGGCCGAAGTCCAGGTCTCGGGGCGCCGATTGTTGGTCTTCATGTCGAAGAACGCACCCGATCCGGCCAGCCAGTTCGTGCCGTTGTACCAGACGTTGTAGAGCTCGTAGAGCGTGTTGTTGGTGCTGTCGACCATCAGGATGTGCCGGTCGCCGATGGCGCGCTGATCCACATTGCCGGGCTGTCCTCCCTCGACCCATCCCTGGGTGGTAATCGCCTCGTCGGGAATCGGATAGAACGGGAACGGCACGTTGGTGACGGAACCGTGGTCCACGCCATCACTCTCGCCGAAGTAAAAGAACGTCACGCTCTTCTTTGGCTGAGAGCCATCAACGATGAGGATGGGGAAACCGTAGATAACACCGCCTCCTGCGTCCCCGCCGAAGTCGGGACGCAGCCCTACGCTCGTGCCGATGAACTGGATGAAACTGGCGGAGTTGGCATCGACAGGCGCGGCGCTCACGTCCGTGTTCCACCAGTTGTTGGGAGGAAACAGCGGGACAGGCACCCCGATCGGGCCACCCTGAGTCGCGGCGAGGAGGCTCCCCGCTGAAA
>JBKJQB010000312.1:0-3081 GCA_046594105.1 Thermoanaerobaculia bacterium | reverse complement strand
GTAGCCCCCGGCGCCAGCCGGGGGATTGCGGAGCCCAGTCAGAAGTGAGCCCGAGTAGCGGGCGACAGAAACGCTGTGGAAGCTGCCGCTACCGGCAAAATGCCTGGACCAGTTTTTGGGGGCAGACCTCCAGCCGGCGCTATTCGGCGAGTTCCTGCGGGCAGCCCGCGGAGCGCCGGCAGGATGCCGGCGCTCCGAAGGCAGCAAGATCTCCCGAGAGCTGCAACAGACGGTTCATTAGAAGCCGCGCAGACGGCGAAGGATCTGCAACGACGCAACTGCTCCCAGCAACATCCTCGTGATTGCAGATCCTTCGCTTCCCGCCCGCCACCCACGCCGCTCAGGATGACGGTTCGAGGGTCAGCGCCGCGCTACAGGAATGACGGCGATGCCGCGAAGCGGCCCTACAGCCGCGGCTTCATGGCCACCAGAAAATCGTGTGCGATTTTTGCTCCGGCGTACTCCGCCGGTCCGGCGTCTTCGGCGATGATCCCGAATGCGATTTTTGGCGATTCCGCCGGAGCGAAGGCCAGGATCAGCGCTTCCAGTCCGCTCTTCCGCTCGCCTGCAGTCCCGGTCTTCATGGCCAGCGACATCCCCTCCACCGGTGCGCGGCGTCCAGTGCCATGCGAGGCGGTGGTCACCGCCTGCATGGAGCGAGTGATCGCGTCGGCGGCCTCGGGGCTGGCAACCTGCGTCTTCGCTTGCGCCGGCCCTTTGGCCACCAGGTCGCCGAGGATGGTGTGGCGTTCCCGAAGGAGGATGGGCGTGGTCATCATGCCGTGATTGGCCACCATCGAGGCGACCATGGCCACGTGCAGCGCGTTCATCGACTCGTGCGCCAGACCGATGGCGTAGAACCCTGTCTCGAAGTTGTTGAAGATCCGTCCGACCGTTTTCCCGAGGGGAACGGTGAACAGCCCGAGATCGACCTGCGAGTCGAAGCCTGCGGTGTTCATGAAGTGACGGAGGCGATCTCTTCCCATGCGGATTCCCACATCGGCGAAGAACACGTTGCAGGAGACCGAAAGCGCGTCGTCGATGTTCATCAGCTTGCCGTGACCCTGCGGCAGCCAGTCTCCGAAGTGCCGGCCGTCGATCATGAGTTCACCCTTGCATGTGTAGGGGAACATCGCGTTGAGGTTCGTTCCGCCGCTGAGGGCCTTGAGTCCGGTGAGCACCTTGACCACCGATCCCGGCTCGTACTGATGCTCCAGAGCAAGGTTGGCGATCTCTCCCCGGCCGGGAGTGCTGACGATGGCCAGGATCTCGTTGGTTCGGGGGTCGATGGCCACCAGCGATCCGCGAAAGTTGCCCATCGCGGCGAGCGCCGCCTTCTGCACGAAGGGGTCGAGCGTTGTCTCCAGCGTGGCGCTGGTTCCAAGTTGCCCGAGACGGCTTCCAACGGTGAGCGATCCGGCGCTGCTCAACATCAATGACGCGAACAAGGGATCGGTCGCAGTCAGCTGGTTCGAGTCGAGCCGAAGGCTGGCGATGGGGTTGCCGTTGCGATCGAACACGTAGGGGGCCACGCCCGAGGCGCGCGCGGTGATGGTTCTCTGCAGCGCGGCATAGCGCGCACCGTTCACGCTGCCGCGGTCCACGCGGGCGAAGGCCTGCGCAGCCTCCGAGGTCCGGTTGCTGGCAACCAGCGCGGCGGCTCGATAGAGCGCGATATCCGGTGAATCCGAGCTGCTTTGTGACACGGCGTCATACGTCAGAAAGTCTGCGTAGCGCTGCTTCGCGAACAGGCGCCGGGCCAGCTCGTCTTTCGGAATGACCGGCTTGCGAAGGTGACCGATCCTTTTGAGATGCGGAGCCGCCGCGGCCGGATTTCCGGCGGTGAGATATGCGGCCGCCAGCAGCTGGTGGTAGTGCGCGGGCCACAGACCGAGCCGGGCCCATTGTTCCCCCAGCTCGACGGCCTGCGCGTCGTGCCCGGCCATCCACGCGGAGCGAGCCTGGTGCAGCGGCCACAGCGCGAACCCGAACATCAGGACCACCAGGAGCAGGAGGACCACCAGCAGGGGCCCCACAAACTTTCGGAAGCGATGGCGGCGAGGTGGTGCAGGAGTGGGTTCAGTCATGCGAGAGCCATCTGCAGTCGGTCACGTCCGCCGCTGTGCAAGAGCACTGCCCTATGCCGTTCGATGATCGGGAGACGCCGGTTTGAGGATCGAGCGAACCGGCCGGGCTAGGGCGTTCTGTCGATTCCGCCGCCATCGCTTGCATGGCCCGCTCAGCTTTCGCGTTTCGCGTCGACCGTGAAGCGGAAGCGCGACACTTCGCTTTCGAAATCACGGCCGCTGGTGACCAGGCTCTGCACCGTGGTGTTGAACTCGCGGGCCACGGAGTCGTTGGCCTGGGCGATCTCCAGCATCTCGCGGGAAGCATCGGCGATGCGGTCGGTCTCGTGAAGCTGGCGCTCCAGCGAATCCCTCATGGCCCGGGCGTCGTCGGCGATGCGCTCCACGGCCAGCGTGATTCCCCGGCCGGCCTGCGATTGCTCGTCCGTGGCATTGCGGACCTGCGCTGCGATCTCGCGCACGCGCTCCGCCTCCTGCGCCAGAAGCTGGGTTCCGGCGGCCTGCTCGCGCGTGGCGCGATTGATCTCGGAGATGTGATCCGACATCCGGGAGGTGACCTCGTGCAGATGGCGGCTGGCCTGCTCCTGATCGCGCAGACCGCGGGACATCGCGGTGGCCATCTCATATGACTGTCCGGAGCTGCTGACGATCTTCGCCAGCGACGACGAAGCCTCCTGCGCCAGGCGAACGTTCTGCTCGACCCGCTGTACGCCTTCCTGAATCTTGGCCACGGCCTGGCGGGATCCCGTCTGCACCGCTTTGACGATGGCGCTGATTTCCTTGGTGGAGCCGCGGGTCCTCTCTGCCAGTTGCCGGATCTCGTCCGCGACCACGGTGAAGCCGACCCCATGCTCGCCGGCCTGCGCCGCGATGATCGCCGCGTTCAGCGCGAGCAGGTTGGTCTGCTCGGCGACCTCGTTGATGACGGTGACCACGTCGCCGATCGCTTCCGCACGGCGGCCGAGCGAGCCGACCACGCCCGCCACCTCCAGGG
>JBKJQB010000292.1:0-9668 GCA_046594105.1 Thermoanaerobaculia bacterium | reverse complement strand
CCGAGCACATCGAGCGCATCCTCGACGCGGTTGGCCCCGCGCTGGTCAAGATCGCTCCCGACATCGACGACGTGATGCTCGGCGAGATCTGCGACGTCTGCGTGAAGCGGGCACGCGGGATGATCTGCACCAACACCACCATCGATCGCCCGTTTCCATCTACTGAAAGCGGCGGCCTCTCGGGCGCCCCGCTGATGGAGAAGTCGACGAAGATGCTGGCCCGCGTACGCGAGCGCGTCGGTCCGACCTTTCCGCTGATCGGCGTGGGAGGAGTCTTCACAGCCGCCGACGTGCGCGCGAAGACCGACGCAGGAGCGGACCTGGTTCAGGTCTACACCGGCTTCATCTACGAAGGGCCGATGATGATGCGCCGATTACGGAAGTGATGGCCATTCGATACGAAGCCCTTCAAGGACGCTACACTGCGCCGGTGATCATCTACGGCGTCAATCCCATCCTCGAAGCGATCCGGTCGCAGCCGAAACGCATTCGGTACATCGGCGTGTCGAAGGATCACGGCGGCAAGGTGCAGCGGGTCATCTCCGAGGCGAAGCTGGCCGAGGTGCCGCTGCGCATGCTGCCGGCGGATGCGATCAATCGGTTGGCCGGGCGCGGCGTGCACAACGGCGTGGTGGCCGATGTTTCCGAGGGGGAGTACGCCGATTTCGATGAGGTGCTGGAGCGGGAGACGACCTCGTTCGTTCTCATTCTCGACAGCATCACCGATCCGCAGAATCTCGGCGCGATCCTTCGTGTCGCCGATGGATTTTCCGTCGACCTGGTCGTGCTTCCGGAACATGAAAGCGTCGGCCTCTCGCCCGCAGCGGTGAAGTCCTCAGCCGGAGCCTCGGAGTGGGTCGCCGTGGCCCAGGTGGTTAACCTGGCCCGCAGCATCGAGACGCTGCAGAAAGCGGGCTACTGGGTCTACGCCGCCGCGGATGGCGGCGACGCGCCTTCGGAGATCGACTTCTCCGGCAAGGTGGCGCTGGTTCTCGGCAACGAGGGAACCGGCATCCGCCGGAATGTGCTGGAGCACTGCGATCGAGTGGTGACCATCCCCATGACCGGGCACGTGTCCTCGTTCAACGTGGCCACCGCGGCGGCGGTGCTGTGCTACGAAGTGCGGCGCGTGCGCGAGTAGAAGTCGCCGCCGCTTCGGCCCCCCGTGTGGCGCGGCCGTCCCGGCCGCGTTTTCGACGGCATCGGGGCCGGCGCAGATGCGGCCGGTCGGCCGCACCACACGGGCACCGTCGAGAAGCGCCCTGTCCGGCGCGCGGTTCGTTCGCTGACCCCACGGCAGCTGGATGGATGCGCTCTTGGGGACCTTGACCCGATGCAGCGCCGCACCCCTGTGCTAGTGTCCGCCGGTGTCGCGGAAAGTTCGTCCGAACGCTCGAACGCGGGCCGCTACCTCTGGAAGCGGGAAGCCCGTTGCGGAAGCCGAAGAACTGGGGCCCGCGCTGGTCGCTGTCATCGCCGTCGCCCTCCTGGTGGTCTACGCGCTGCTGGTTCTCGGCAACATGCGGGTCAACGTCGCGACGGTCGATGAGCCGATCCATCTGTTCGCCGGCTACAGCGATCTGCGATGGAACGACCGGCGGATCAATCCGGAGCATCCTCCGCTGGTCAAGAAGCTGGCGGCGCTTCCGCTGCTGGCGATGAAGCCGTGGCCTTCGTCGCTCGATCGCGCTACTGACGAAGATCAGCGAGCGGGTGGCGCGACCTTCGAGGAACTGCGCCAGGCCTGGGACCTGGTCTTCATCGACCCCGATGCGCTGCGGCATCTGAGTCACGACTTCCTGTACGGGTTTCGCGGCGAGACTCTGGCGCGGCATGGGGTTGACGATCCGCTTTATCTCCCGACCACGGAGCAGTACGGGAAAGCAGATTTTTTGAACGATGCCGACACCATGCTGTTTCGTGCGCGCCTGCCGATGCTGGGCATCGCGCTGCTGCTGGGCGCGCTGATTTTCTTCTGGTCGCGCGAGTTGTGGGGGAGCCTTGGCGCGCTGCTCTCGCTGGCGCTGTTCGCCTTTGATCCCAATTTCATCGGCAACGGTGGCCTGGTGACCACCGACGTGCCACTCGCCGCGTTCATGCTCGGCGCGCTCTACTTTCTGTGGCGGACGTTCCGGCGGCTCACCCTGGTCAATGCCGCGATGACCATCGTCTTCTTCTCGCTGGCGCTGACCAGCAAGTACTCGGCGCTGCTCCTCATCCCGATCATGCTCTGGCTGGGAATCCGCCAGCTCGCTGGCAGTGGCGAATGGGCCATCGGTCGAGGAGGGAGGATCCTGGCGACGCGACGGCAGAAAGCGCTGGGCGTGGGTGGCCTGGTGGCGGCGACGGTGGTGGTGTCCTGGTTCGCGGTGTGGGCGGCATACGGATTCCGCTACTCGGTCGTCGCCGATCCCGATCGTGCTGCCCGAGCTCAAGACGAAGCGATGGCGCGGCGCAGTCTGAACGTGCACATCGCCAGGTCGGGGCAGTATCCGCTGGAGCCGGTGCTCCGGCGTGATGCCGCTCTGCAGGCGCTGATCGAAGAAACCAACCGCTATCCGACACTCGATGAGCTGACCGTCCGCATGCGGTCCGTCAACATCGGGCTGGGGCGGAGGTTGATCCTGCGCGCGGGGGAATCGCATCTGCTGCCGGAGGGATTCGTTTACGGTTTCTCTCTGGCCAGAATGGGCGCCCAGGGACGGTCGTCCTATCTTCGAGGGGATCACTCGGAGGTCGGATTTCCTTCGTACTTTTTGTGGACCGTGATCCTGAAGACTCCTCTGATTGCGCTATTTCTCCTGGGCCTGGCGATCCTGAGGATGCTCCGAGGTCGAGCGAACGGCGGCGCGGGGTGGTTTCTCCTTTTCCCGGCCGTGCTGTTTTTTGCGGCTGCGCTCGGCAGCCGGTTGAACATCGGACACCGTCATCTGCTCCCGATGTACCCGTTTCTGTTCCTCGCGGCGGGGTCGTTGGTGAACCAGTGGCGTGGCTTCGGCGCTCCATGGCGTCGCGTGGCAACGGTGGCGGTGCCCGTTGCGGTCGTCATGAGCGCGTTCGTGGTCCTGGCGCCTCCGTGGCGGCCTCAGCTGGTCTATCCGCATCATCTCGAATACTTCAATGAGTTCGCGGGCGGGCCGGCTCAGGGATATCGAAGCCTGGTTGATTCGAACGTGGACTGGGGCCAGGATCTGGCCGAGTTGAAGCGGTGGACCGAGGAGCATCCCGGGAGCGAGCCGATCAATCTCTGCTACTTCGGAACCGCGGATCCTCGCTATTACGGCCTGCGACACCGCAACCTGTTGGGTGGGTACGGCTCGGAAGCGGAACTGGGCCTTGGCGAAGCGGTGCCGGGAGTTCTGGCGATGAGCGTGACCAATCTGGAGGGAGCGGCCTGGGTTCCTGCCACGCGGGCGGCGTGGGGGAGGTTTCTGTCGGAAAGCGGGGCGCAGCCGATCGGCCGGGTGGGCTACTCGATGATGCTCTACCAGCTCCAGCGGAAGGCGGTCCCTCGAGTGGAGAGGTGAGGCCGCAAGCGGGCCCGAACCCTCGCCGGGGCAGCCGGTTGCGGGAAATATCTTCGCACTTGCGTCCCGTTGGGCTGTTTGCTATAACCCGCAGTTCCTCAGCCGCCGCCGTCTCGGCTCTCCTCTGTTGTGATTGGTGAATGGCTGTTTGTGTCTTTGAAATGGTTTCGGTGCTGGCATAGCTCAGTGGTAGAGCAGCTGATTTGTAATCAGCAGGTCGCGGGTTCGATCCCCGTCGCCAGCTCCAAGTGTCGGTGAACGCGGAGAGTTGGCTGAGCGGTCAAAAGCAGCAGACTGTAAATCTGCCGGGCCTTGCCCTACGGAGGTTCGAATCCTCCACTCTCCACCACAGAAAACCAGAAGAGCGAAACCAGAAATCAGAAGGGGTTTTGTTCTGGTTTCTGGTTTCTGGTTTTCAGGCGGGAGTAACTCAGTTGGTAGAGTCACAGCCTTCCAAGCTGTTGGTCGCGGGTTCGAATCCCGTCTCCCGCTCCAAAAGTAGAGCATGAAGTTTCAAGCGGTAAGGCGGTCAACGCAGTTGGCAGCGAACAGGCCCTCTTAGCTCAGGGGTAGAGCACGTCCTTGGTAAGGACGGGGTCACGAGTTCAACTCTCGTAGAGGGCTCCATTCGATTCGATCACCTCAGAGGTTCGTGACGAGCGGTCGGGCAACCGGTCCGGGCGCTGGTCACGGCCTCTGATCATTCAGGAGCAGTCATGGCAAGGTCGGGAAGAGAAATCATCACGTTGCAGTGCACCGAGTGCAAGCGTCGGAACTATTCGACGACCAAGAACAAGAAGACCATGACGGAGAAGCTGGAGCTCAAGAAGTTCTGCCGTCACGATCGCAAGCGCACGGTCCACCGCGAGTCGAAGTGAGGGAAGCGCCGCGCAGCGGCGCGGACACTCATCCTGAGCGCAAAGCGCGAAGGGTCTCCGGAATTCACCCGGGCGCGTTCACGCATCCGGAAACTCCAGCAGGGAATATCGAGTAGAAGCTGAGCTTTTTCAGCCTTTTGCGGCAATTCAGGCCAATAGCTCAATTGGTAGAGCAGCGGTCTCCAAAACCGCAGGTTGGGGGTTCGAGTCCCTCTTGGCCTGCCAGATTTACAAGGACTGGATCGAGGCCCGACGCCACCAAAGCGCCGGAGCAGGGTGATCCGGACGTGGGGTCGAATGGTAGAAAATGCAATCGTGACGAAGCCTCGCGACTGGTGGATCACTACTCGCGACTTCTTCCGGGAGACTTCTTCCGAGATGAAGAAGGTCACCTGGCCCACTCGTCCCGAGATCGTCGGCACGACGGTCGTGGTGATCGTGGCCACGCTCGTCTTCGCGGTTTACCTCTGGGGTTGCGACGTCATTTTCTACAAGATGATCAACTTCCTCTTCACCCGATTCGGAGCGGGTACCTAGCCCATGGTTGAACTCGCCGGTCAGAAGCAGTGGTACATCGTCCACACCTACTCCGGATTCGAGGAGCGGGTGCGGGAGAACCTCACTCAGCGTATCGACGCTCTGGGGATGAGGGAGAAGTTCGGCGAGATCAAGATTCCCACCGAGACCCTGGTGGAGATGAAGGGCGGCAAGAAGCGGGAAGTGCAGCGCAAGTTCTTCCCCGGATACATCCTCCTCGAGATGGAGATGGTCGACGACGCCTGGCATCTGGTGAAGAACACCCCGAAGGTCACCGGGTTCGTGGGCACCGGCAAGAAGCCCACTCCGCTGACGCAGGAAGAGGTCGACCAGATCCTGACCCAGGTGGTGACCACCAAGGAAAAGCCGAAACCGAAACACGTCTACGAGCACGGCGAGCACGTCCGCATCATCGACGGGCCGTTCAGCAACTTCACCGGTGTGGTGGAAGAGGTCAATCTGGATCGCAACACCCTCAAGGTCATGGTCACCATCTTCGGGCGTTCCACTCCGGTGGAGCTCGACTTCCTGCAGGTGGCCCGGTTCGATCCCAGCGAAGAGGGCGGCGGGCCGGGAGCGGCGGCGCAGAAACGGTAAATGTCCAGAGTTTCGAGTGAGGAATGAAGAGCAGGTTCAACGGCTGGCTTTTTGATTCTCCATTCTTGATTCGAAATCATGTTCTTCATTCATAGCGAATAAACGTAAAGAGATATCGAGAACTCATCATGGCGAAAAAGATCACTGGCTACATCAAGCTCCAGATTCCGGCCGGCAAGGCCACCCCCGCTCCTCCGGTCGGCCCGGCCCTCGGACAGCAGGGCGTCAACATCATGGAGTTCTGCAAGACCTTCAACGCCCGCACCCAGGCGCAGGACGGGCTGATCATCCCGGTGGTCATCACCGTCTTCTCCGATCGTTCCTTCACCTTCATCACCAAGACGCCTCCTGCGGCCATCCTGCTGCTCAAAGCGGCCGGTCTGCAGAAGGGCTCGGGGATTCCGAACAAGACCAAGGTGGGCAAGGTCACCTCCAAGCAGGTCGAGGAGATTGCCCGCACCAAGATGCCCGATCTGAACGCCGCCTCGCTGGAGGCCGCCATCAAGACCGTGGAGGGCACGGCGCGCTCCATGGGCATCGAGATCGGCTAGGTCGTTTTCCAACGCCCCGGCGCGTGGCCGGGGCATCGAACAACAACGTAGGAGGTTCACTTCGCGGTGGACCGTCTGCACTACGGAGGATGAATGGCCCAACACGGCAAGAAGTATCGTGCAGCGGCCGAGAAGGTCGAACAGCGGCCCTACGCGCTGGACGAGGCGTTCGCACTGCTCAAGCAGATCGCGTACGCCAAGTTCAACGAGACGGTCGAGCTGTCCATGCTTCTCGGTGTCGATCCCAAGCATGCCGATCAGATGGTCCGCGGAACCACCGTGCTCCCGCACGGAACCGGGCAGTCGAAACGTGTGCTGGTGATCGCTGCCGGCGACAAACAGCGCGAGGCGACCGAAGCCGGTGCTGACATGGTCGGCGGCGACGAAATGGTGGAGAAGATCCAGGGTGGCTGGGTCGACTTCGATGCAGTGATCGCCACTCCCGACATGATGCGTTCCGTCGGCAAGCTCGGAAAGGTCCTCGGTCCTCGCGGATTGATGCCCAATCCGAAAACTGGAACGGTCACCTTCGACGTGGCCAAAGCCATCACGGAGATCAAGGCCGGTAAGGTGGAGTTCCGGGTCGACAAGACCTCGATCATCCACGTTCCGGTCGGGAAAATCGCCTTCACCCACGAGCAGCTGACCGACAACGCATCGTCGATCATCAACGCCGTGCGCAAGGCCAAGCCGCCCGCAGCCAAGGGCAAGTACGTCCGCACCATCTACATCTCTTCAACCATGAGCCCGTCGATTCAGATCGACTCGTCCGTGGCTGAGGCGAAGGCTGAGTAAGGAGGAAGCATGAATCGCGACAATAAAGCAGCAGCGATCTCCGAACTCAACGAGGGCATCGGCAAGGCCACCAACGTCTTCCTGATCGACTTCAAGGGCATCACGGTTCCTCAGGTGACCGAACTTCGCCGCCAGCTCCGGGAGAACAAGTCGGAGTATCTGGTGGTCAAGAACACCCTGGCCCTCATCGCGGTCAAGGATTCGCCGCTGACCAAGCTCAAGGAGCACTTCGTTGGACCGACCGCCGTCGCCTTCAACGCGACCGACGCCGTCATTCTGGCCAAGACGCTCACCAGATTCGCCAAGGACGTGCCGGCAGTCCGCTTCAAGGGCGCGCTGCTCAACGGACTGGTGGTCCCCGCAACGCAGATCCAGGCGATTGCCAACCTCCCGACCAGGGAAGAGCTCATCGCCAAGCTTCTGTACGTGATGCAGGGCCCTATCCGTGGGCTGGCCACCGTGCTCCAGGCGAACATCCGCAACATTGCAGTGGTCCTCGACCAGATCGCCAAACAGCGTGGAAGCGACAGCAGCAGCGCCCCCGCCGAGGCAAACACTTAGACGACTTCGCGCTCTCCCGCGGGAGGGCGCACGAAATTGACCCTGACAGAAACGATTTTATGGAGGCTTGAGAAATGGCTACTTCGACTGAAGATTTTGTGAAGCAGATTGAGACGATGTCGGTCCTCGACCTGGCGAACCTCGTCAAGGCCCTGGAAGAGCGCTTTGGTGTCTCCGCAGCAGCAGCAGCGCCGATGGCGATGGCTGGCGGCGGTGGCGCAGCAGCAGCCGCTCCCGTTGAGGAGCAGACCGAATTCGCCGTCGTCCTGACGGAGATCGGCGAGAAAAAGATCAACGTGATCAAGGCTGTCCGCGAGGTCACCAGCCTCGGCCTGAAGGAAGCGAAGGACCTCGTCGAGGGCGCTCCGCAGACCATCAAGGAAGGCGTCTCGAAGGATGAGGCCGCCAAGATCAAGAAGGTCTTCGAAGACGCTGGCGCCAAAGTCACCGTTAAGTAATCGCCTACCCAGGGTTCCGGGCGGGGAACTTTCCCTGCCCGGAATACCTTTTGGTTGTGGTAAACGTCTGAGGAATCAGTTCGAATGACGAATTCAGAAGCCTGATCGATCGCAGGCATTCTCAATTTTTCATTCCGCATCAATAAAAGTCTGCGAGTCGGGAGAGGGGGGGAGCGGCCTTCTCCACATCGACTCAAAACCCCACGCAAGCTCCTCGCCGCGTCGCCTGCGGTGAGGCCTGCCAACAGCAACCTCGTTTGCGGCACATTCCTCGGGAGCACACCCGAACCGACTCTTCGCCCTCGCCGGCTGTGGATAGCCCCGTCTCACGGCGGTCTTGTCCTCTCCGTCCTTCGGTGTCTGTGTCGATTCCTGTGTCCTTCCGTTGAGGCAGCCCAGAAGGAGCCACCTGAATGAACGGATCCATGCCGAAACAGGAACCGGTTCGTCATGACTTCTCGAAGATTCGCAGCTATATGGCGCTGCCGAATCTGATCGATGTCCAGAGAAAGTCGTACGACCGATTCCTGCAGATGAACCTCCTCCCCGAGGAGCGCGAGGACACCGGACTGCAGTCGGTGTTCACGAGCGTTTTCCCGTTTTCGGATTTCCGGGAGACCTGCTCACTCGACTTCGTGAAGTTCGCCATCGGCAACTGGGAGTGCAAGTGCGGCCAGCTCAAGGGCCTGGAGCACCTGCGCATGACCTGCGCGAACTGCGGCGAGAAGATCATCACCGATCACCCGCACGAAGAGACGGTCAACTGCCAGAAGTGCGGCGTCATCAACAAGAACCGCGTTGAGATCTGCGAGATCTGCGGCAACCCCGTCGATCTGCAGATGAAGTACTCGGTGGAGGAGTGCCAGGAGCGCGGGATGTCCTACAGCGTTCCGCTGAAGGTCACCTTCCGCCTCTTCGTTTACGACAAGGATCCTGACACCGGCGTGAAGCACATGCGCGATGCCAAGGAAGAAGAAGTCTTCTTCGGCGACATCCCGCTGATGACCGACAACGGCACGTTCATCATCAACGGCACCGAGCGGGTCATCGTCTCTCAGCTGCACCGCTCGCCCGGCGTCTTCTTCACCAAGGAATCGGCGCACACCTTCCTGGCCAAGATCATCCCGTACCGCGGCTCCTGGGTGGAATTCGAGTACGACCAGAAGAACATCCTCTACGTCCGCATCGATCGCAAGCGGAAGTTCCTGGGGTCGGTATTCCTCCGGGCCCTCGGTCTGACCACTGACGAAGAGATCCTTCGCCAGTTCTACACTCCCATCCGGGCCAAAGTCTCCGGCGAGCACGTCACGCTCACCTTCGACAAGCGCGTGCTCGATCAGGAAGAAGCGAAAGAGCGCCACTCCATCCGTGGGCGCCGCACGGTCCGTACCGTCTTTGCCGGCGTCAAGCTCGACCAGAAGATGGCCGACGCGCTCACCAAATCGAACGAGGCCACAGCCAAGGTCGATTTCGCGGCGATGGAAAAAGCGGTCTTCCTCACCGACGTCGTCGACGTCAACACCGGTGAGGTCCTCTTCGAAGCTGGTGAGAACGTTCCCGCCGACTGGGCTGATGTCGTGCGCGAGCACGGCGTGGCCGAGACCGAAGTGATCTTCCCGGAATGGGATCTGGTCTCCGACATCCTGCTCAACACGGTTCGCAAGGACACCGCGAAGTCGTTCGAGCAGGCCATCATCGAGATCTACCGCCGCATGCGCCCCGGCGACCCTCCCACGCTGGAGTCGGCCAAGGCGCTGTTCGAAG
>JBKJQB010000092.1:0-5268 GCA_046594105.1 Thermoanaerobaculia bacterium | reverse complement strand
GTTAGAGCGAGACCAGTTCCAACCGTTCGATCTCCGTCTCCAGAAAATCGGAGGCGATCCGGCGGAAGCGTTCTTCGGCGTCAGTGACCAGAAAGGTGTGCAGGTGGCCGCTCGGCTGCTGCACTGCTGTCTCCGCGACCGCCTGCAGCGCCTGCACAACGAACTGTGCAGTCGTTTCCGCGCTGTCCACGATGGCCACCCGTCCGGCGCACACCTTCTCGATCGTTCCGCGAAGAATGGGGTAGTGCGTGCAGCCGAGAACCAGCGTGTCGATTGCCGCATCGAGCAAAGGGCCCAGATAGATTTCGGCGACCTCGCGGGCGACGTGCGTATTGGCCCATCCTTCCTCGGCCAGAGCCACGAAGAGCGGCGCTGGCGCCTCGATGACCTCCACCTTCGGATCGAGAGCGTGGATGGCTCGGGTGTACGCCCCGGAGCGGACCGTTCCCTCGGTGGCGATGACGCCGACGCGCCCGCGGGTCCGCTCGACGGCGGCACGCGCTCCCGGCTCGACCACCCCGATGACCGGGATGGACAGCCGCTCACGCAACGAAGGGAGTGCGGCAGCGGTGGCCGTATTGCACGCCACCACCAGCATCTCGATCCCTCGCTGGAGAAGGTGGTTGGCCGCCTCGTGGGCATACCGGGTGACGATGTCGGCCGACTTGGTGCCGTAGGGAACCCGCGCGGAGTCGCCGAGGTAGATCAGCGGCCGGTCGGGAAGAGCACGAGCGATCTCCCGGAAAACGGTGAGCCCGCCGACGCCCGAGTCGAAGATGCCGATGGTCATCGAGCTCCGCCGGGATGCGGGGAGGGTGGTGCGGGGGAGGTCGTTTGTGAGCGGAACACGATGAGCCCCGCTGCTCGATCGGCCCACGCCCGACCCTCGAACCCTGACCCTGGAAGCAGCCTCATTTCATCAACCCCCGAGCTGGTCAGGGTTCCGGTTCGGGCGCGTCGGGTGCCGGGGCCGCCCCGCCGCCCTCCCGCTTGATGTTGTACTGCTCGATCTTCTTGTAGAGGTTGGAGCGAGGCGTGTCGATGGCCTCGGCGGTGCGCGAGACGTTCCAGCCGTTCTCCCGCAGCTTGGCCAGAATGAAGCCCTTCTCCGCCTCGTCCTTGAAGTCCTGCAGCGTGGAGAGGCGCATGGCCGTGGCGATGATGTCGCCGGGAGCGCGGAAGAATTCGGCCGGGAGATCGCTGATGTCGATCGATTCGGCCGGCGACATGATCACCAGCCGCTCGATCATGTTGCGCAGCTCGCGCACGTTGCCGCGCCACCCGGCATCCTGGAGGGCCTTGAGCGCGGCGGCGGTGAATTTCTTCGGATGTCGGTTGTACTCGCCGGAGAACATCGAGGCGAAGTGCTGGGCCAGCAGGGGAATGTCGTCTCTGCGCTCGCGCAGGGGCGGCGTGCGCATGGGGATCACATTGAGGCGGTAGAAGAGATCCTCGCGGAATCGATTGTTGCGGATCTCTTCGGTGAGGTCCTTGTTCGTGGCGGCGATGACCCGGACGTCGACCTTGACCACGGTGGCCGAGCCGACCGGCTCCACCTCCCCCTCCTGCAGAACCCTGAGGACTTTTGCCTGGGTGCGCAGGGACATGTCGCCGATCTCGTCGAGGAAGATGGTTCCGCCATCGGCGGCCACGAACTTCCCCGTCTGTTTGCGGACGGCGCCGGTGAAGGAACCTTTCTCGTGCCCGAACAGCTCCGACTCGATCAGTTCCTCCGGAATGGCCGCGCAGTTCACCTGGACGAAGGGCATCTTCGAACGGGAGGAGCGGCGATGGATCTCCCGCGCCACCAGTTCCTTGCCCGTTCCCGATTCTCCCTGAATGAGGACGGTGGCCTTGGTTGGCGAGGCCAGATCGACTTGTGCTTTGAGCTCGGTGATCACCGCAGACTGCCCGACCATCTGGTAGTCCCGGTCGGCTTTCTCGCGCAGCTCGGTGTTCTCTTCTTCCAGCTTCTGCTGCCGGACGGCATTGCGAACGGCGAGCAGCAGCTTGTCGCGGTTGAGCGGTTTCTCCAGGAAATCGAACGCTCCCCGCTTGGTGCATTCCACGGCCGTCTGGATGTCGCCGTGGCCGGAGACCATGATCACCGGCGTGACCACCTTCTGTTCCTTGAGGTTCTCCAACACCTCGATCCCGTCCAGGATCGGCATCTTGATGTCGAGCAGGATGGCGTCATACGGCGTGCGCACAGCTTTCTCGATTCCATCCTGACCGGAGCGGGCCTCGTCGATCTTGTAGCCCTCGTACTCCAGCGTCATGCGGATAGCTTCGCGGATCGCGGTCTCGTCATCGACCACCAGAACTCGGAACGGCATGCAGTCCTCGCTGTGCATGAGTCCGGCCAAATGCACGCTCGCCCCTTGCTTCTCAGCGGTGGGTGGCCCTGAAGAGCTCCTGCCCTACCCCCGTCGCGCTACAATCCCGCCCTCATGGACGTCACTATCAATCCCGAGCCGAGACTCTCCAAAGTCGACCACCTCTTCATCCTCGTTCCGGAGGACCGCAAGCCCACGCTGGGCGCCGTCGACGCCAGTGCCAGGAAAACGATCGAAGGCGCCGGCTTCACCGGCCGCAGCGACAACTCGATCACCTTGCTGGCCGGAGAGCCGCGGAAAATCACGCTGGTTGGCGTGGGCAAGAGCGAGGACTTTCATATCCGAGCCCTGCGCACTGCCCTCTACGCAATCGCGAAGATCGCCCGCAAGCAGCGGGACCGCAAGATTGCCGTGGTCCTGCCTCACGCTCTCCGGGACCTGGATGTCGAGCACACCGCGCGCGTCGCCGCCGACGCCCTGGCCCATGCGGACTACCGCTACGACACCTACCACACCACCCATCGCGAAGAGGCACCGCCGCCGATCGAGGCAATCCTGGTCCCGCCGGGAGGGATCGACGCCAAGCGCAGCCGGGAGCTGGAGCGGCAGGCCATCTCTGTTTCCGAGGGCGTGCGCACCGTGCGCGACATGGGCAACGCGCCGCCGAACCTGATGACGCCGACCCGATTGGCAGAGCGCGCTGAGGAAGTGGCGAAGGAAGCGGGGTTCAAGGCCACGGTCTACGGGAAGAAAGAGATCGAGCGGATGAAGATGGGCGGGCTGCTCGCCGTCAACCAGGGCTCCGCGCAGGAACCTCGCTTCATCGTCCTGGAGTACTCCCCGAAGAAAGCGAAGAAGCACGTGGCGCTGGTGGGCAAAGGGATCACCTTCGACTCCGGCGGCATCTCCATCAAACCTGCCGACAAGATGGAGGAGATGAAGTTCGACATGTGCGGCGCTGCGGCCGTGATCGGTACCATGCAGGCCGCGGCCGCTCTGGAGCTTCCCGTTCGCATCACCGGCGTCATCCCTTCCACGGAGAACCTTCCGGGAGGCAAGGCCTACAAGCCTGGCGACATCATCACCATGATGAGCGGCAAGACGGTGGAGATCGTCAACACCGATGCCGAAGGCCGCATGATCCTCGGCGATGCCCTCCATTTCGCATCGCAGAGGAAGCCGGATCACATCATCGACTACGCCACCCTGACCGGCGCCTGCGTGGTGGCGCTGGGCCACGAGGCTGCCGGGCTCTTCTCCAATGATGATGAGCTGGCTCGGAAGTTGATTGAGAGCGGTGAGCACGTTGGCGAGCGCCTCTGGAGACTCCCCGAGTGGGACGAGTACAAGGAACTGATCCGCAGCGAATGGGCGGACATGAAAAACTCGGGTGGTCGATGGGGCGGGGCGATCAGCGCTGCAATGTTTCTGAAGGAGTTCGTGGATTGTTCATCCTGGGCGCATCTGGACATCGCCGGCACGGCGTACATGGAACAGGAGACCGGTCGCGAGGTTCGCGGCGCGACGGGAGCTGGCGTGCGGGTGACCACGGCGTTCCTCGAATCGCTCTCGCGTTCCTGATCGCAGCGGGGCTGGCGGCATGCGACGGGCGGCGGCCGCAGGCAATCCCTCTCGCTCCGGCTGCTCCCCCTGAGGAGAGCTTCGCCACGATCGAGTCTCCCAGCCTGCAGTTTCTGCCGCGCCAGCAGGAAGCGCAGATCTGGAAGCTCGACGAGGATCCCATCGTCATCCCCGGCGATCGACTGACTTCCTACCTCGGTGCCGATTCCAGTCGCTACCTGCGATACGAAGTCCTGGACACCACCATCGGCAAGTACAGCGGCATCGGGCATCCCGGTTTCGCCACGGTGGAAATCTATCGTTTCCCCGATTTCGTCAAAGCCTTCGGGGCCTACTCCATGAACAAGTCGGGCTCGTACACGCTCCTGAGCCTGGCCAACGAATCGTTTGCCAAGCCGCACTCCATCAACATCTGGCGTGGCTCGTTCTGCGTGCGGGTGGTCGGTTCCGGTCCGGGAGACTCGCTGCTGAAACTGGCCAGCTTCGTCGCTGACCGCATGCCGCCTGCACCCGGCAAGCCGGCCGTCTTCGCTTTCCTCCCGGACAAGGGCCGCGTTCCGAGCAGCGAGCGCTACTCGGCCGAACCGACGTTGGGGCAGGCGTACCTGGCCAATTCGTTCCAGGCCAAGTTCAACATCGACGGCGACATGATTGAGGGAATCGTTCTCCCCGCCGCCGACAAGAAAGCCGCGGGAGACATCCTCGATCGCTTCCGAAACCTCTACGTGCAGAACGGCAAGCTCCTTGATCCCATCCCCAACCTCGGGGAGGACAATTTCACGGGAGAGGACCGCTACCTCGGACGCACGGTGGCCTTCCGCATCGATCGCTTCGTCGTCGCCTTCAACGGCTTCCGCGAGCGCCAGCACCTGCTCGACCTGGCCACCGCCGCCGACCAGCGCATCCTCGCAACGATCCGTAAGCAACTGGTCACCGCCGACAAGGTCGCCGACCAGACCGACGGCGAGAAGACCGACACCCGGCCGGCCTGGCTGCAGCCGCAGAAGCCGTAATCACGGGAAGCGCGAACGGAGCGCCGGCATCCTTGCCGGCCGGTCCGCCGGCTTCCTGGTCTGCTCCCCGAAAACTGGACCACGGATTATGTCGGGCGGTTTACCGTAAGAAGGAGCGACGGTATGGCCCGGAAGACCCACAAGGTGATGCGGCCCGCCATGCGATCTTCCAAGAACCTCGAATCTGTCCGTGATCAGCCCGCGTCAGCGGGCGCGAGAATGTAGCCCCCGGCGCCAGCCGGGGGATTGCGGAGCCCAGTCAGAAGTGAGCCCGAGTAGCGGGCGACAGAAACGCTGTGGAAGCTGCCGCTACCGGCAAAATGCCTGGACCAGTTTTT
>JBKJQB010000038.1:0-51113 GCA_046594105.1 Thermoanaerobaculia bacterium | reverse complement strand
CTTGCCGGCCGTGGCGGCTTCCAGCCGGCGGTTCTGTGCGAGAAGATGGAGACCCCTCATCCCCCATCGAGTCCCTTCTCCCCACCGCAGCGGGGAGAAGGTCCGCGAAGCGGGGATGAGGGGTCTCCATCTTCTCGCACAGAACCGCCGGCTGGAAGCCGCCACGGCCGGCAAGGATGCCAGCGCTCCGTTCGCTTCGTCCGTCAGTCCACACTCTCGCCGCCGGTGGCTTCGAGAAACATCTCCTCGAGCGTATGCACATGTTTCTGTGCATGAAAGATGGCCACACCCGACGCGGTCAACTGCGAGATCAGGGCCGGCGTCTCCTGCTCGTCCATCGACAGCCAGAAGCGATCGCCCTCGGATCGGAAGGGAAATCCGCTCGATTGAAAGATGGTGGCAGCGCGCCCGCGATCGTCCACCCGGAACTCCATCTCCCGCTGGCTGGAGATGAGCTCCTTCACGGTTCCGGTTCGCAGCAGCTTGCCCTTATGGATGATGGCCACTCGGTCGCACATTAGTTCGATCTCGGCAAGGAGATGGCTGGAGACGAACACGCTCATGCCGCGATCGGCGGCCAGGCTTCGCAGCAGCCCGCGGATCTCGCGGATGCCGGCGGGGTCGAGTCCGTTGGCCGGCTCGTCGAGAATGAGCAGGCGCGGATCGCCGAGCAGCGCCTGGGCGATCCCCAGACGTTGGCGCATGCCCAGGGAGTAAGTTCCCACGCGCTGGTCGAGACGCTGATCGAGGGAGACCAGAGCGGCCACGCGTTCGATCTCGCTCAGGGGAACGCCCAGCATGCGCGCGAAGTGTTCGAGGTTCTCGCGGCCGGTCATGAAGCGATAGAGATCGGGGTTCTCCACGATGCACCCGAGGCAGCGCATGGCCTGCTCGAACTGATGGCGGATGTCGTAGCCGCAGATGCGCACCGTCCCGGCGGTGGGCCGGATCAGTCCGACCAGCATGCGGATGGTGGTGGTTTTCCCGGCGCCGTTCGGCCCGAGGAAACCGAAGACCTCTCCCTGCTGGATATCGAACGAAACGTCATCGACGATGGTGCGGCTTCCGATGACCTTGGTCAGGTGGGTTGCGGAAAGGGTGATGACGGATTCGGACATGAGGGTGGTGGCGGTGGCGGGCTGCGAGAGTACGTCACGCAGCGTTGATCCCGAAACGCTTTCGTTGTTGCCCGCGGGCGGCCGGTCAGAAAGAACTGACCGGCAGTGGGATGCCGGCGTTACGTTCGCTTCGCCGTTCCTCAGCTCTGGATGACGGTTCGGGATCTCCCGTCTCCCGCCTCCGATCCTCTCGTGTGCTAGCCTCCGGCCCGATGCGCCGTTTGTTTTTCTGGTACCTCCCGCTGGTCGTGGCCCTTGCTGCTGCGGCCGCATTCGCAAGCGGGTTCCTTTCCTTTCTGCGCGGCGACACCGGGGTTCCGGTCAACATTGTCAGCCGCCCTTCAGCGGATGCCGCACCGCGCGAGACGATCGCGCCGATGATCCTGGGAGACTCGCTGGCCCGTGGCACCGGCGATGAGTCGGGGCTGGGCATCGGCGGCCGTCTGGTCGAGGAGCTCCGCCGGCGCAAGATCAAGACGGGAAACCTCGTCAACGTGGCGGTGAACGGCGCGCGCACGCAGGATCTGCTGCAGCAACTCGAGAGTGCGAACATCCGCCGGCTCCTCTCGCAATCGAACGTGATCATCGTGTCCATCGGCGGGAACGATCTGTGGGGCGACGGCAACTTCCGCAACGCACCGCCGCGCGATCCGGAAGCGGTGATGGATCAGGTGCTGACGAAGCTCGAGAAAAGCGAACGCGTGGTGCGGTCAGCCAGCCCGAACGGGCGGATCTTCATCATCGGTCTTTACAATCCATTTGTGACCGCTCCGGTGGGAACGATGCTCACGCCCTTCGTGAACCGGTGGAACGCGAAGCTGATCGAGCGTTTCGCCAGCGATCCGAAAGTCGTCATCGTGCAGACCTCCGACATCTTCGCCTTCCGCGATCGTCTCTCCCTCGACCGGTTCCATCCCGGTGATGAGGGCTATGCCATGATCGCGCGCCGCATCGCCGATTCGTTGTAGCCGCGGTCTACCTTCGTGCCGCTCGTTTTCGCGTCGCTTCCGCTGCCAGATCGACGCGCCAGGCTCCACGTCCGTGCGTGAAGGCGTAGAGGGCCCGTCCCCGGGGCCCTCGTCCCAGCACCACGGTCTCGGTGATCGCGCGTGGAAACGAGGACTCCGGCTGCCAATGCTGGCCGCGATCGGAGGAGACGAAGATGCCGAGGTCGGTGCCCAGGTAGAGGGTGCTGCTGTCGATGGCCAGGGAGTGGACCGGGAGATCGGGGAGAACGCCATCGTCGATTCCGTCGAGCGGAGTCCAGGTTGCGCCGGCATCGGCGGTGCGCCACACGTGCGTTCCTCCGAACCGCGCGTAGGTGGCGTAGGCAATGTCGGGATTCGACGGCTCGAACGTGATCGAAGAGACGAACCCGGCGCGCGGCGTAGAGGACGTCCAGATCGAATCGGAGCTTGTCGTGGTGGCCGACGGATGGCGGGCGATGGCCCCTCCGCTCAGACCGGCCAGAACGCGATTGGGCATCCCGGGCGCGACGGACACGGCGCTGATCTGCGACGAGAACAGCGCGCTCGACGCGGTCCATCCACCCGTTCCCTGATCCTCGGAGCGCCACAGCCTGCGCCCTCCGCCCAGCCATAGGCGCTGGCGTTGATTCGGATCGAGCGTGAAGGGCGTAATGAAGAGAAACTGATCGGAGGGAGGAGGGATGCGGCGCGTGTCGTTGGTACGCAGGCGTGCGAGATTGGCGTTCTGGGACTCGACGAACATGGTGCCGTCGACCGGATCGATGGCCACGTAGCCGCCATCGCCTCCGTACAGTCCCCGCCAGGCATCGACTCCCGAACCATCCACCCCCATCACCGTCCCATTGTCCTGAGCCCCGGCGAAGTAGCGCAGGCCGTCGGGCGCGACCGCTCCGTGGTAGAACTGCGTAGCCCCGAATCGGTGGTTCAGCGAACGGAAAGCGACCTTCGATCGCAGCGGTTCGCAGGCATCGGAAAGGCTTGTGCCGATGGTGGCGCGCGCATTGTTCGTCTCGTAGACTCCGCCGTCGTTGGTGATGAGCATCCGTTGATTGCCCGCACCGTCGTAGTGGGGATCGAAGGTGATGGAGTGCTGGTCGGCGTGGACGAATGACGAGATGTTCGACTGCGTCCACCAGTACGAGGCAGGTCCCCAGGTGCGGCCGCCGTCATCGGAGCGGAAAAGATCCACGGCGGCCGCCCACACCCGGTTGGCATCCAGAGGATCGACCGCCAGCACGTTGGAGTGCCATCCCATGTTGGTGAAACTGCCGTGGGCCGGTCCGGTGCAGGACCCGTTGATTGCGGTGGCCATGTTCGTGAGGAGCAGCGTGTTCAGATACGCCGGGTCGTCATTGCGGACCTGGGCCACCCAGGTTCCGGAGTCGCCACCCGCCTCGGAACGGAACAGTGCGAACAGCCCTTGCTCGTAGTCACCGCTCGGACCGGGCACGTTGCTTACGGCCAGCGCGTAGACCACAGATGGTTGCGACGGAGCGACGGCGAGCGAGGTGCGGCCCATGCCCTTTTCGGAGAGCACACTGCTCCATGGATCGTCGCGCTCTCCGTTCAATGTGCGGTAGATGGTGGCCTGCTCGAACGTGCCGCAGGCAGCGAAGATGGCGTCGCCTCCGGTGCCCGGTCGCAGCGCGAGGTCGAGGCATCCGCCCTTCACGCTGGTGGGAAGAACGCGCCTCCAGGTTGCGCCGGCATCGAGGGACCGCCACACGCCGGTGCGCGTGGCCGCGTAGATCCGCGCCGAGTCCAGCGGACTCACGATCAGGTCGTTGACCCAGTAGAAATCCTCTCCGCCGGTGGAGCTCAGCGCCTGCCAGTTCGCCCCGCTGTCGCGGCTGACGAAGATTCCGTTTCCTCGGATGGGAAGCGCGGTGCCCCGCACATCCTCGCGAAAATAGCCCTCGCCCGTTCCAGCGAAAAGCACGTGAGGATCTGTTGGATCGAAGGCCAGCGTGCTGACGGCGAGGTTCGGAAGCCAGTCGCCGACGCCGGACCATGAGGCCCCGCCGTCGATGGTTTTCCAGACGCCCCCGGAGACCGCTCCGGCGTACAGGATCAAGGGATTGGTCGGATCGATGAGCAGCGCCCGGGTGCGTCCGCCGACGTTGCCCGGTCCGAGGAACTGCCAGGCACCGCGAGGGTCGCTGGCGGCAGCTTCCGCGGTGATGCGCCGGGAGGGAGGTGCGTCGCCGAGGGTCATGGCCTGCATGCGGCCGAGTCGCTGGCGGGCCTGCAGGTAGTGGGCGTTGAGGTCGAACCCGGCGTCGATGCCGCGCTTCTCGCTGAAGTAACGAGCCGCCTCATCCGGCGCGTCGAACCGCGCCTCCGCACGACCGGCATCGCCCGCGGCCGCCCTCGCTGCACGGACGGTCGAATGCGGGTGGAGGGAGCAGGAGAGAATGGTGAGAGTCGCGAGGAGCAGGAGCCGGCGCACGCCATCACCAAACGGTCAGAAGGTGATGATGCTTCCCGAATGGAGCGATACGATGCAGGAAATACACATGGAGGGGCGATGCAACTGAACAAAGATTCCTGCGCCTGCGGCCATCCGCTCGATCAGCACGACGGCGGCCGCGGCGCGCCGTGCAACCACTGTGGCTGCTCCGCCGGCGAGGCGCCGACCGGATTCGAAGCGGGCGTCATCCAGTCGATTCACGAGATGACCACCGCCCTGATGCTACTGCTCAAAGAGGTCAAGAGCGGGAAGTGAGGCCGGCACGGCCGGCGGCGTTGGTTCGCAAAGCGTCCGCCACGATTTTCGCCTCGGCGATTGATGGTGAGAAAGCGAGCCTCCCCATCGAGTTTCCTTCTCCCCGCACACGGGGAGAAGGTCCGCGAAGCGGGGATGAGGGGTCCTGTTTCGTCGAGTGAGATCCCCTCATCCGCCTTCGGCACCTTCTCCCCGTGCGCGGGGAGAAGGACTCTCGATGGAAGAGCACGGCCTTCGACGGTCTCATCAGAAGCCGCGCAGACGCCCCCCGGGGATGGGAGCTCTTGACCGAAACGGTGCCGAGGGAAGATCATTCGCGAAAACGTGGTTCCAGACCTTGCCGTGAATACAAACCAGCAATTTGACGAGATCCGCGTCTACGAAGGCATCGCCGAGCGAACCGGAAAAACGGTCGACCGGGCGGCCATCCGCACCAGCCCTGCCACCTGCCGCACCCTGGCGGAGCTGAGCCGCAGCATCCGCCGCCTGGGCGACGGCCTCTTCTACCTTCCGGTCTCCATGTGGCCCCCCGACGTCACCCAGCTCTCGCTCGCCCACAAGTGGACGACGATGTCGTAGCTGCGACGGCCCACTTTCATCGCTTCAAAGCAGCGTCCCAACCTCTGCGAACGGCGTGACGGCCAGCGTGCACCGGATCAGCCCTGCATGCTCCGCCACTTCAAGAATGCGCGCTCATGCTCGCTCTCCGCAGGCACCAGACCGCGGGCAACTGCAACGAAATGCTCCTGCGCGGAAGTGGACGGCTTGCGCGTTCCATCAACCAGCCCGCGGTAGAACTCCAGATGCTCGGCGAGCAGCCTCGTTTCCCGATCGGTCAGACCCTCTCCTTCCTGCCCGGTCGCTGGCAACGCCATCACATCTGCGAAGCTCGGCATCGTCGTTCCCATCCCCGCATAAAACTCCGCAATCTCCGCACTGGCTTTGATGTCTCCCACCCGGAGCGGCCGCGCCAGCGAGAGATCCTGCAACCGGCGGCAGCGACTCAATGCGACATAGGCCTGCCCTTCCGCGAACGCACCCGACCCGAAGTCGACGTGCACGCGCGCCAGCGTCAAACCCTGGGCCTTATGGATGGTCACCGCCCACGCCGGCATCAGCGGGAACTGCTCGTAGGCTCCGGCCACCTCGGCGATGATGCGGTCTTCGCTGGAGTCGTACTGGTAGCGGATGTTTTCCCATCGCTCCGGCTCCACCTCGTGCACCGCGCCGTTCTCCAGCTCCACTTCCACGGTGCTCTTCGTCAGTCGCAGGACCGTTCCCGTAGTCCCGTTCACCCATCGCCGCTCGGCGTCATTCTTGGTGAACATCACCTGGGCCTGCGGCTTCAGCGTGAGCTCGTGAGGCGCGGGAAGGCGATCGTCTGAGCGCGCGCGGAAGTTCCCCTCCAGCGTGGCCGTGTACGTCCGCGAGCGCCCCGCCAACTCCGCCAGCCTGCGAGCGTTCTCGCGATCGGCGGCATCGTTCTTCGGCGCCAGCACCAGATGCGGACCATCCGGCAACTGGTTGGCGCACTGCCGGTTCAACTCCGCGCAGGCCGCGGCAACGTTGCGGCCGGTGCGGAGATCGCCCAGCAGCGCGATGAAGGCCTGGTCCGTTTGGCGGTACACGTGGCTCAGTTCGATGGAGGTCATGGCCAGACCGCGCAGGCAGTTCGCTCCGAAGAACTGAAACGAGTGGTAGCGATTGCGCAACACCAGCGCGTCGTCGCCGCGCGGCGGCACCGGCGGCAACTGAAAGAGGTCGCCCACCAGCACCACCTGAACACCGCCGAACCGCTCCTTCGATTTGCGGTTGATGCGCAGCGAGGCGTCGACCGCATCGAGCAGGTCGGCGCGCACCATCGACACCTCGTCGATGACCAGGATGTCGATCTTCTCGAACACTTCCGGCTCATCGTCTTTGGTGATCTCCGCCGGATCGAGCATGGTCGGCGGGAAGTGAAAGAACGAGTGGATGGTCTGGCCGCCGGCATTCAGCGCGGCGATGCCGGTGGGCGCCACCACCACGATGTTCTTCTCCGGGAACTCGTCTCGCAGAATCCGGATGAAGGTCGACTTCCCCGTCCCGGCACGACCGGTGACGAAGAGAACCTGCGTCCCCTCTGCGATGGCATCGAGCGCCTGCCGGAAGGGAGGACTGATCTCGTACGCCGCCGCCTTCGGTACCCTGGCCCGCTTCGCCTTCTTCTTCGCCCCGCCCTTCCTTCCTCGAAAGCGACCCTCTTCGCGGACCGCTTTGGTGCGTTCGCGGGGGACCTTCGATGAAGAGTGCGAAACTTTCACGTCGGGGGTGGGAGGGGCCGGCTGTCCGATCAGCTCCGCGCACTTGCAGGCCAGGGCATGCCAGTCCTTCCAGTGCGACGGCTGCGCGCCGTTCTTGCTCAACGTCAAGTGCAGACGACGGAGGTGTCCGACCCGATCGCGGTCGTACCGGCTCGAGTCCAGATCCTTCAACGTCCCCCGCACCCAGGTCACCAGCTCCGTAAAATTCATCCGCGAAGCATCTTAGTAGGCGTGGCAAGCGGACAGTTCCCTGTCGCCCAGCCAGCACTTCCACGACCTCGGATCACCATGCAGCCGTTCGGGTCGCCGGCATCCCTGCTGGCGAAAAATCTCGCACCGCCTGCTGGCCCGACGGCGAGATCGCCAGCGGCATCACATAAAACGCGCTCTTCGGCGGCTACTCGAAGGTTTACGATTGAATGGAAGAGCCCAGCCTCGAACGCCGTCAGCGGGGAAATGTCTGGACCCGGGAAGCGACCCCGCAAATCAAACGCATCCCTCAGTCCGAGTTGTCAACGCGAGCGGCGGCGTTGTCGTCATCCACCGGCCACTGACGCTCGTGGATTTCAAGCGGCCGGCGCAGGGCGAGCACCGCCAGCGAGAATCCCTGCAGGTCGATCACCATGCGCACTTTCTCGTGAAGTGGAAGCGCGCGATGCGCGGCATGAAGGGCCTCCTTGCCCCGCCTCAACGAAACCATCAGATCAGCCGAGGGACGCGGCGTCGAAAGAGTGGTCATGAGAATTGTTCTGGCAGCGACAGTCCGTAGCGGCATTCATCCTCCCACCTTCTGGACTCTGGTTCGTCCGTCATGAACTGCGCCGCGCTTTTCGGGTGTAATCGACAGGAGAGGCGGCCGGGGACGGCCGCGCCACACCTTGCGGCGCCAAGTCCTCCTGGGTCGATCAACATTCGCCAGACTGCTGAAGTCCCGTGTGGCGCGGCCGTCCCGGCCGCCCGTCGACACAACGAGGCCGCGTAGCGCGTGCAGATCGCGAAATCCACTCATGAGAGCGGCGTGACGGCTCCCGATCATGAACGCATTCCGATCGGATCGAATGCGGATACCATTCGCGAAATTCAAGACTGATCGGAGCGCTCTCATGACCATCAAACACATCACTATCGCCGTGGCCCTCGCAGCAAGCGCAACCTTCACCGCTCACGCCGCGAAAAACGACCACGCCGACATCCAGCGCGAGGTCGTCAAGCGGCACGACGAAGCGGTCAAGCGTCTGCAGGAGTGGATCGCCCTCCCCTCCATCGCCGCTGAGAATCGCAACTATCCGGCCGGCGCTGAGCACATGGCAAAGCTCGCTCGCGAGGCCGGCTTCCAGCAGGTCACCGTCATCAGCACCGACGGCAAGCCTGGCGTCTTCGCCACGCTCGATGCCGGCGCGAAGCGCACCGTCGGCCTCTACTTCATGTACGACGTCAAACAGTTCGATCCGGCGGAATGGACTTCCCCGCCGCTGGAAGCGCGACTGGTCGACAAGCCCGGACTGGGCAAAGCGATGGTTGGCCGCGGTGCGGTCAACCAGAAGGGGCCGGAGTCCGCGTTTCTCGCGGCGCTGCATGCCATCCGTGGCGCCGGGAAGAAGATGCCGGTGAACCTCGTCCTGGTCGCCGAGGGTGAAGAAGAGATCGGCTCGCCGCACATCGGTCAGCTCGTCCATCGGCCCGAAGTAGAAGCCGCGCTGCGGAAAACCACCGGCGTCTTCATGCCCTCGACGATGCAGGATCGCGACGGCATCGTCACGGTCAGCCTCGGCTCGAAAGGCGTCGCCGAACTGGAACTGGTTTCCAGCGGCGAGAAGTGGGGCCGCGGTCCGGCAAAGGACATCCACTCATCGCTGAAGGCCATGGTCGACAGCCCGGCGTGGCATCTGGTCAAGGCCCTGGACACCCTCGTCTCCGCTGACGGCAACACCATCACCATCGAGGGCTATCCGACGCCCCGTCCCCTCAACCCGGAAGAGAAAGCGATGATCGCCGTGGCCTCCAAGCGGCGCAGCGAAGCGCAGGCAATGAAGGGCGCAGGCGTGCAGCACTGGATTGACGACCTTCCATGGCTGGAGGCGAACGAACGGCTGGAGTCGCAGCCGACCGTGAACATCGAGGGGCTGGTCGGCGGCTACACCGGCCCGGGCGGCAAGACCGTCCTGCCGCACCGCGCCGTGGCCAAGATCGACATGCGCCTGGTGCCCGACATGAAGATGGCGGACGCCGTCGCCGCCTTGAAAGCGCATCTCATCAAACGCGGCTTCGCCGACATCGAGGTGAACGTGAGTGGCGGCTACGACCCCACCAGCACCGCCGCCTCCGCGCCACTGATCCAGTCGCAGATCGCCGTGCTCAAGCGAGCGGGCATCGATCCCGTCCTGTGGCCCCGCAACGCCGGCTCCTACCCCGGCTACGTCTTCACCAACCCGCCCCTCAGCCTCCCCGCCGGCCACTTCGGCCTCGGCCACGGCAGCGGCGCCCACGGCCCCGACGAGTACTACATCATCGAGTCCACCACCCCGAACGTGCAGGGCTACGACGGCGCCGTGATGTCGTTCGTGGAGTACCTCTACGAGCTGGGAAAGTAACGGGAAGCGAATCGCGCCCCGGCAAGGGCGCCAGAAGGTAGCCCCGGGTAAGCGGCTCGCCAGAGCCGCGCTACCCGGGGTTTCGAACGCGGGTAATCAGCGGCCGGCGCGACGTTCGCCCGCGCAACACGAACGACTGGCGAAACATCAACCCATGCGAACGGCGTGACGGCGCGCGGCGCGCGGCGCGCTCGACACGAGGAACTCCCTTCCACTGGAACGCCAGTCAAACCGGACGCCCTCACGCGGTGAGCGGATCGAAGCCCGCTACTCCGGCGTAGGCCAGGATCTCCTCGTCCCCGGTGACCAGTCGCAGCCCTTCGACGAGCGATTGGGCGATCAACATTCGGTCGAACGGATCCCGGTGTGAGTCGGGAAGCTCCAGGAGTCGAATGGTGTGAGCGATCTGCACGGGAAGATCGCGGAAGCCATCGGCGTCAACGGCGATTCTCAGCTCCTGAAGATCGATTTTGATCCGTCCGAGACGCAGCTTGATGGCGATCTCCCAGAATGCCGCCGCACTCACCCACACCTCATTCTCCGGGGAGGCGATGTGACTGCGAAGAGACTTCGGGAGCTTTCGATCGCCGGCAACCCACCACAACAGGATGTGGGTGTCCAGGAGCAACCTCACTCCTTCCCGCCTTCGAAGAGATCGTCCGGGAGCGGCGCGCTGAAGTTGCGGCCGATCCGTACGCGCCCCCGCAGGCGTCCCGGCCTGCGGGTCTTCTCCGCCGTTCGGAAGGCCACCAGCCGGGCCACCGGCCGGCCAGCCCGGGCGATGATCACATCTTCTCCCTTTGCAGCCTGGTCCACCAGTTGCGACAAGCGCGTTTTCGCTTCGTAGATATTCACCGTCTCGGCCATCGACCTAGTCTGACCTAGTCTGAATGCCCTCGTCAAGCTGGCGCGCACCACCAGACGTGTGACGCCGACCTGGCTGGTCCGCTACCGACGATCCGGTCCGGACCTCACCCTAAGTACCGCTGCTCGTTGTGCCACCACAACGCCTCCACCGCCGGTCGATGCAACGGGTTCTCCGGCAGGCGGATCGAGGACCCATGCAGCTCGTAGTATTCGTGGCCGTTCTCGAACTCTTCCCTGATCCGTCCACTGACCTCGAACCGATGATCCGGCGTGACCGTGACATATCCCGCGTCGAACAATTTGTGGATGTCCGCGCGGAACAAGATCCCGTTGTTGATCGAATGCGACGGCAGATCCTGGTAGTCGCGGATATGCACCGCCTCGAGCGCAGGCAGCGTCCGCTCGCTGGTCACCGCACACCCCCGGCCGTACGAGTCGAGCACCGCGACCCGAAAGCTGCGCGGCCCGAGGCGCGGATAGACCACGGTGGGCGTCTCGAACGGCGACTGCTCGGCCACGATGCCGGGATCAGGAGTGAGCCACATGCCGCGCTCGCGGCCTGAGGTACCCCGCGCCAGACATTCCATCCAGATGCGACGTCCCTCGCCGGATGAGAGATCGTAGCCCTGCCCCTGACCGATGGTGGAGGACCAGCCATCCGGCATCCGCACCCAGTCATCGTCAGCAAAGAACGTTGGCTGGTTGATCAGGATGCAGCCGATCCAGAAGTCCTGTTTTGCATTGGCGTCCATGTCGAAGCGATTCCGAAGCCGGAGCAATCGCTCGCGAATCGCCGGAAACGACGGAGCGCCATTCCCCTGCCCGTAAATCTCCCACGCCATGGACACCGGCAGCCGGGAGTAGTGCGCAAAGAACCCGAATCCGCCGATCGCGTTGTACGGAACCTTCAACTTGAAAAAGAGTGGTTCGCCCGGCCGCAACGCCCGGAACCCCGCGTCCGCCCCCGGCCGCCAGAAGTTCACCTCATCCACAGGCGGCGCAATCGACCGCAGAAAGGTGAACCACTCGTAGTCGGTACTGGCGACGAAGCCGCGCATGCGCGCGAGTCTATCAACGGTGTGAACCGCAAGAGTCAGGGCGCGGAGGCGACCGAGGGACTCGATGGACCGTCGAGCCATTCCATGTGGGCGGTGTCGACGAAGAACAGGCCGGGGTGGGTGGGCTGGCCGGTGAGTTGCTGCCAGTACCGGGCGTAGTGCTCGACCTGAGGGCGATAGTATTCAATTAGGGCCTCCAGGCGGCCCTTGGTGGAATCCGATTTGTAGTCGACGACGTACCACTCCCCTTTCTCGCGGAACACTAAATCGATCGCGCCGTGGAGCAGGATGTTTCCGCTGCCTGGCTCGCCCAGCGCGGCGGCGGGGAGGTTGAGGGCGAAGGGGACTTCCATCAGCTGCTGGTCGGACTGGATGGCCCGTCGCCAGATCTCCGACTGGCGCACGCCTTCGACCACGCGCAATACATCTTCGAGCTCAGCGACTTCGCGCTCTTCATCCTTCAATAGATTCGTGGCGTGACGGCGGATGTCGATCTTCGGATCGCGCAGCATGGCGTCGAAGAGGCGGTGCAGCACGCGGCCCCAGCTCGTGCCCCGGCCGTAGCCTTCTTCGTGCTTGACCAGTTTCTTCCCGTCGCTGTGGGCGACCTTGGTGACCAGAGTGACGGCGTAGCTTTCCTGGTGCGCGCTCTCCCTGCGCTCCTGCAAATACCTGCGCCCCTCGGCGAAGTCCTCGAGCACGGTCGCTGGCGCGGCCGGCTTCGGTTTCGCTTCGCCGTGAGGAAAGAGACGGCGCAACCCGGCGGCCAGTCGCTTCCATGGTCCGGACGGGCCCCCGCTCTTCGCTTCCACGCCGATCACCAGCAGGTTCTTCGCGCGCGTCGCTGCGACGTAGAGCAGCCGCTCTTCTTCTCGAGCGGTGAAGTCCTTCTCGATCGGCTCGCGAGCCCCCCAATCGGGCGGCATTCCCAGTGGCTTCGGAACGACCCAGCTCTTCGTTTTGGGTTCCTTCTTCGACGGATGGATGGGGAAGTATCCGCGCGCCACGTCGCCTTCGCGATCGATGTGCATCGCCATCGGCCAGTCCGGCAGGTCATTCGGATCGATCAAAAACACCACGCCGGCCTCGAGGCCCTTGGCCTGGTGCACGTTCATGAGGCGCACGGCGTCGCCCTTCGACGGCTCGATCGACATTTCCTCGATCTCGCATTTCTCGGCCTCCACCATGCGCGCCAGCTCTTCGACGACGTCGCCGAACGATGCCCCGTCTGCCGACAGCCTCCTCGCCAGGGTCAGCACCTTCTGCAGGTTGCCGCTGCGCACCTCGCCGCGCGGGAGTGAGCCGGCGAGGGCGGTGAGGCCGAGGCGTTCGAGCATGCGGCCGATGGCAGCGGCGGGTGGGAGGGCGCGGGACCACTCGTTAGCCTCGCGCAGGAGCCTCAGAGCCTCAGCAATGCGCCGGTCGATGATGGTTTCCGCTTGGTGCCCCTCCTCCGCGCTTCGCGCACTCTCTCCCGCGGTGAGCGGGCTCTGGGCAGGGAAGAGAGTGGCCTGAGCGCTGGCTCTCATCACATCGCTGCGCTGTCTTCCTTTCGTAGCGCCGGCATCCCTGCCGGCCGGTCCGCCGGCATCCTGCCGGCGGGCACTTGCTGAGAACTGCGCGTCCGCCTTCCCGTCATTGATTGGTACGGCGACGCTGGGCGATGCCCGCCGGCTGGCCGCCGGCGGCACGACTGGCGATGCGGCGTACACGCGGAACCTGCCGCCAGACTGTTTGTAGTCGAACAGGGCCTGGTCGTCGACGCCACATAGCGGGCCGCGGAGGTAGGCCACCAGCGAGACGGCGTCGTCGCCGTCCATCACGGTGCGCAGGAACGGGAGGAGCAACGCGATCTCCTCCGATTTCGCGAAGGCTTTTCCGCCCGTGACCTCGAACGGCACGCCTACCGCGTCCAGAGCCTCCGCGTACGTCTGCAATCTGGTGGTGTTCCGGGAGAGCAAAAGGAAATCGGACCAGGTCGCGCCCCGCACGACGCCGCCATCATCCGCCATCGGCATCTGCTGGTCGACGGCGTCGCGGATCCACCTGGCGATGCACGATGCCTCGTTCTGCGCAACCACGTCGTTCGTTGCCGCCTGCGTCTCCAGCAAGTAGACGCCGGCCTGCCCCGCCGACTGGCGATGGGCCATGGCATCGACGTGCGGGGCCTGGCGATGTTGCTTCACCGCATCGCCGGTAAAGACGGTTCGGAAGAAGTCATTCACGTGCGTGCAGATCTCCGGCACCGAGCGGAAATTCGTGTTCAGGCGCAGGACTTCGCCGCCACTTTTCTCCACCTGCTTCTGCACCTGCAGGTAGGTGACAATGTCGGCGCGGCGGAAGCGATAGATGGACTGCTTCGGATCGCCGACGATGAAGAGCGCGCCCGGCTTCGGCGTCAGCTTGCGCCAGTCGGTCTGCTCCACCTCGACGCCGGTGAGGTAGAAGATGATCTCCGCCTGGATCGGATCGGTGTCCTGGAACTCGTCGACCAGCAGGTAGGGAAAGCGACGCTGGTAGTACCTGCGAACGTTGGGGTGCTCCCGCAGCAGCGTCCGCGCATTCAGCAGCAGATCCTGAAAGGTCAGCTTGCCGGCGGCCCTCCGCTCCTCGGCGAATTGGGCGACGGCCGGCTTCATCAGGCTGAGGATCAAGGCGTGGGTGTATTCGCGCCAGCGGCGCAGCGTGGGGGCGATCGAGCTGGCCACCAGAGCGTTGAAGTCGTCGCGGATTTTTTCCACACGCCATTTGTCGAGCGACCATCGCTTGAAGACCTGCTTCCGCCCGGACTCCGATTCGGTCAACTCCAGGAACGGAATGACCGAGCCTGGCGATCCCGGCCGCAGGAAACGGCGCTTGCCGATCATCTGTTTCAACTTCACTTTCAACGCGTCTTCGTCCGTGCAGGTGTCCTGACGGAACTCGCTCTCCGCCTGTGCGAGAAACTGCAGCGTCGCCCCCAGCGCAGGACCAAGGTCGGGCGGCGTGGCGTTTTCCGCGCTGACCGGCTCGACGTCGGTGTACTCGCACAGGCGCCCGAAGAACGAGTGCAGCTCGTTCGGCTTCACCGCCGTGTCGTGCAACGCCAGCAGGCGCGGATCGCTGCTCGCGTACAGCCGCTGGACATACCGTTCCCAGAAGTCGCGCGGCAATCCCGCGGCTTCCTCCTCGGTGACTTCCTCGAAGCCGGGATCGAGACCGGCCTCCACCGGGCGCTCGCGCAGCAGCCGGGCGCAGAAGGCGTGAATGGTGCCGGCGAAACAGGTGGCGAAGTCGCGCAGCGCGACCTGCAGGCGCGCGCGCTGACCGGCATCACTGGCCATCCGCAGCTCGTGCTCCAGCGCTTCCTGAAAGCGCTCGCGCAGTTCCGCAGCCGCTTTGACAGTGAAGGTGATGGCGGCCACCTGATCGACGGAGCACTTCCCTTCGCGGACCAGCGCCACCATGCGCGAGACGAGCGAGGTAGTCTTGCCGGTGCCCGCGGCCGCTTCCACCAGAAAGGTGTGGTCGAGCTCCGCAGAGATGCGCGCGCGGGCCACGGCATCCGCGAGGTTCTTCGGCTTCGCGCTCACGGGATCCCCTGAATCTTCCGCCACGCCTCGAGGCCTGCGGAGTTGTTCGCCGGGTTGGCGATCTTCCGCTCCATCCGAGCGGCCGAGGTTTCCAGATCACAGAGATCCTGCAAGTCGCAGAAGCGGCAGGCCTCTTCGCCGGCATGGGGGAAGGCTCCGTCCGCAACCATGTCGAAGAGCAGTGAGAGGAGGTTGGTCAGCTCGCTCAGGTCCCCCTCGCGGGAGATCCGCTCGCCTCCCCCTTTCTCCGTGGGAAAGAAATAGCCGGACCGCGCGATCTTGCGCGGATCGCCGTGGCGCTCCATGACCTGCTCCACGGCGTGCGCGTACACGGCATGCTGCACCACTCTGCCGGCATACAGCCTTCCCGGCCGGTTGTATTTGAAGGTGCCGCCGGTTTTGTAGTCCCAGACCTCCAGCGAGCGATCCCTGAGCTCGTCGACGCGATCGATGCGTCCTCGGATTTTCAGAGTGCCGCCCTTCGTGACGATCTCGATCGGCGCGCGGCTGGCCAGCGCGCAGAGGCTGTCCTCATCGAAACCGAACGGCAATTCGAAGGCCAGCGGCTTGACCGACTGGCCGCGCTCGATCTCGCTCTTCAGGAAGAAGTCGCAGGCCGCATGCAACTCTCGCTGGCGCAGCAGGTAGGCCGCGTCGTTGGGTGGCGGCACGCGCTCCAGCTCCTTCGCCAGCGCCTCGTCGGCGATCGCGCGCAACATCGTTTGATGGGCCTCCGCCGGCAGCGCACCCTTCAGTCCGTTCATGAAGCTTTCGGCGACCCCGTGGAACAGGCTGCCGAACTCCAGGGCGTTCAGCCACTGCAACGGGTCGCGCTGCAGTTCGTCCAGCGGCTGGATCCCCAGGACGCGCTGGAGAAAATATTTGTACGGGCATTCGGCGAGCAGGGTGATGCGCGAGCAGGAGACGACGGTGCCGGTGACTCGAGGATCGAGGATCTCGGGGGCCGGGTTGAGCCTGCCGTCGTATTTCGTGAAGAGGTCGGAGGCTCGTTGTACTTCCGCGAAGGCTCCGTCGGCGAGCCAGGGGTAGGCAAGGCGGATTGCTGCGGTGAGTGTCTCGCGGGCTGCTGGCGAGTTGCCTGATTCTTCCGTCGATGGGCCTGATTCCTGCGCGAGCCACCATTCGGTCTCACTGGCGGGCGGTTTCCCGGGGATGAAGCTGGCGCGATGCTGGTGCGCGGCGTCGATCAGCGTCCGGTAGTCGGCTTCGGCGTTGCCGCTGACGTGGCGGAAGAGGTCGAGCATGGCCACGCCGGGGAACTGCTCGCGACCTTCCAGGAGATTGGTTGAGGAGTAGGAGATCCGCAGCGAGCCCTCACGCTGCGCCACGCGCGCCAGCAATCGACGAAAGGCCTGGAGGCGTTCGAGGGACTGCTCGGCGATCAACGGCAGGCGTCCGGGAGCGATCGATTCGTTGATGGAAACGCGCTCGGCATCCAGCAGCACCGGATCCTGCAGCGGTTGTCCGGGAAAGCGCGCGTCGTCGACGCCGGCGATGAACGTTCGGGCACGTTTGGCGTAGCCGGCGAGCTGCAGGCTGCTCACATGGAGATGCCCGGGGCGCGGATTGCTGGCGGCAACGTGGAGGGTCTGCACCGCGTCGCCGAGGCGGGTGGCGCAGACGGCGAGCGGAGCGCAGGAGGAGCCGACTTCGCTGAGCTCCAGCAGAAGTTTGTGGAGCGCCACTTTGGCGATCGAATCGAGCTCGCTGCCGGTATAGGCGAACTGCCGCACGAATGAGGAAGCGGCTTCGGCCACCGACGCCAGCGGAACGCAATCGTCGGCGTCGGGTGTTGGAACGCTGTCGACGATGGTGCGGGCGAAGGCCAGTGAGGCCTTCACGCGAGCGACGTCGCGCACGCGCCACTCCGCCTCCCCCTCTTCATCGTGCGCTGCCTCCTTCTGCGCCAGGAGCTTCTCCAGCTGGGTGACAGTGCGGGTCCGGCCCCAGCCGATGGCCGCCTCGCGGATGCTGCGCGCCAGCGCACTCGAGGAGAGCTCCTCGTTCTTCAGCTTGAGAACGCCCGACGCAGCCAGGCGCCGCAGCGTCGGCGCGTCGAAGTCGCTGCCGAGCCATTGCAGAAACCCAAGCACCGCCTGACCCGGTCGCGTGAACGACGCGGCCACTCCTTCGGCGAAGGTGCAGGCCACGTCGTATTCGTTGGCCAGCTCGTAAGCCAGAGGGAGGTAGATGGGATGCGTGTAGATCAGCTCTGCGTCGTCGAGGGTGTTGCGATCGCGGAGGAGCTCCCGGAAACAATCGCGGACCTCGTTCTCTTCGCCGATGGCCTGCACGAAGGTGACGGTTTCCTCGGCAAGCTGATACGCGGTCTCCTTCCCGACGGTCTGGAGCGCGCCGCCGGCGAGCAGTCTCACGAAGTCGTCCTCCGCGGCGGTCAGGTCGATGCCATCGAGGAGAAGCCAGATGGTGGGTTCGACGAAGCCGTACTGTTTGCGATCGCCGCTCGCGCGCAGCTTTTCGGTCGCTTTGCGGAGGAGTGTGGCGCGATCGATGGCCTGCTTCTCGTCCAGTAGTTCCTCGTAGCGCCGCTGGATGTTCTGCAGCTCCTCGCGTTTGCGGCGGTCTTCGAATCGCTCGCCGGAGACATCGCCGAGCCGCACGTGCGCGTGGCGCAGGTCGTCCAGCGTCGACTGCACGGCGCGGTAGAGACCCGGCTGGCCGGACAGCGCGTGGAAGTACGAGTCCTCGGTCAACACCTCATCGCAAGCCTGTTCGACGAGGGCCAGGGCCTGGGCCCGCGACAGCATGGTCAAGCCCGACTCGATGATGTCGAACCCGATCACCCGATCGACCAGCGTGCGCACCGTCTCACTGCGCAGATTCACCCAGGAGGTGCGCTCCACCGCGAGCCGGTCAGCGATCTGATGCCCGATGGCCAGCGTCGGAACGAGGAGAATCTTCTCGTCGAGAAAGTTTTTGCCGCAGACCTCCGCCAACTCCTCGATCAACGTGGACATGGTTTTGGGAAGGGGCGAGACTACCACGCAGGAAATGAGGTTGTAGCGGCGCCTTCGCGGCCGCAATGACTGCGTCTCCGTCCGGTTCCCCGCGCCGAGCGCGGGGCTGGATTGGGGAGCGCGCCTTCGCGCGATCAACCAATCCGCGGCGGCCGCGAAGGCGGTCGCTACAATCGCGCCTCCTCGTCCCTTTCACGCGATTTGCATCCCAAATGCACATCCGTCGCGTTACCCTTGTGAATCGACTCGAACTGCACTGGAGGAATGATGAATCTGCGAACGCCCATGGTGATTCTCGGTCTGTCCCTGCTCCTCGCCCCCGGAAATGCTCACGCGCAACAGAAATCCATCCTCTTCGACGCCATGCACGCGCAGACTGCCGGCAACGCCGACTGGACCCTGGATGAAGACTCCTGCGGCACCGCGCAGCGCTACCCCACTCCCGATCAGGCGGGGATCACCTCTTCCACCGCGGAGACGTTCTGGTCAGGCGGTTTCTCCGCCATGGGCGTCGATTTGGTCAAGAAGGGCTTCCATGTCGAGAGCCTCCCCATCGGTTCCCGGGTGACCTATAACGACCTCACCAACGCGCAGGACCTCAAGAACTACAACGTATATGTGCTTCCTGAACCGAACATCCGCCTGACCGCTGCCGAGATCACGGCGATCCGCAGCTTCGTGCAGAACGGCGGGGGCTTTCTGATGATCGCCGATCACGCCGGCGCCGATCGCAACAACGACGGATGGGATGCGCCTGAGATTTTCAACGATCTGATGGGCAGCCCTAGCGTCTTCGGCATCACCTTCAACGCCAACTCGGCTGACAGGACACTGGGATGGTTCGACGATCACCCCGACGTCAACTACACCGCCGACACCACCTCGCCAATCGTCTGGGCCGGCGCCTATGGCGTCCCCTCATCGACGAAAGGCCTCGGCCTCTTCGGCTCGACCTCCATGACCCTGGCAGGCAGCGCCAAGGGACACATCTGGCGTACCACTTCCACCAAGGACACCACCACCGGCGTGACCTTCGCCACCTCGACGTACGGCACCGGGCGCATCGCCGCCATGGGCGACTCCTCGATCGACGAGGACGCCACCAACGGCTGCGGCCACACGACGTACCTGGGTTACAACGATCCCAGCTATGACAACGGTCTGATCACCGCGAACGCTGTGGCCTGGCTGGCCAACGGCACCACCGGTGGAGGTGACACCACCGCTCCGACGACCTCCATCACTGCTCCCGCGGCTGGTGCGACAGTCAGCGGAACGGTCTCCGTCACCGCAAGCGCATCTGACAACGTCGGCGTTTCCAAGGTGGAGTTCTATCTCGACGGCGCGCTCCAGAGCACCGACACCACGTCGCCGTACGCCTGGAGCTGGGATACCACCGCCAGCACCAACGCGTCGCACTCGCTGACCAGCAAGGCGTATGACGCTGCGAACAACGTGGGCTCCTCGGCCGCGGTGAGCGTGACGGTCAGCAATGCCACGGCGACCGACATCTCCGGATGGACGGTGACCCAGGCCAATGCTGCCATCACCTTCACCATCCCTGCCGGAACGAGCATTCCCGCAAACGGATACGTGGTGATCGGACGGCAGGCCACCAAGGCCGCATTCCAGACCTTCTGGGGCGTCACGCTGGCCACCAACGTGATCTACATCGACGGAGCGGGCGCCTTCCCGCAGATCAACGGAAGTGAGACCTACACGCTGAAGAATGGAAGCGGCACGGTCATCGACGGGGCGACCATCGCCATGTCCTCCGCGGCAGGTCAGGATCTGAAGCGCATCGATCCCTGCGTATCCGCCGGAACCGCGTCCAACTGGACCGTCGGCGCGACGACCGCCGCGAATCCCGGCAGTGGCGCCGCCGCAGGCTGCGCCAAAGGCGTGGTGATCAACGAGTTCTCGGACGCTGCCGGAACCGGCAACTACGTGTACGAATTCGTCGAACTGCACAACGACAAGTAAGTTGATCGAGGGGTGGGTCACGGAGCGTTCCGTGACCCAACCTTTCGCGTTGATTGGTGCGCTCGGACCCGCAGCCGTTGCGCGCTTCACTCGCGCCCTCTCCTTCGGTACCATCCTCCTCAGGAGCTCTGCATGCCTTCCGCCGAAGAACAGATCCGGGAAATGGTGGATCGGGAGACGCGCGCCTGGGACGAGCGCGACGCCGAAGCGCTGGTGGAGATCTTTCATCCCGACATGGTGTGGCCGTGGCCGCCCGATGCAACCACTCATGATCCCTCGCACTGGATCCTGGTGCAGGGACGCTACGATCGCGAACGGTGGCTGCGCGGGTGGCAGAGCCTGTTCGACACGCACGAGCTGATCTCCAACGAACGCACCATCGTGAAGATCCTCGTCTCGGCGGAAGAGGATGGCGGATTTGCCGTGGTCGACGTCGACACGCTGTGGCGCGATTCCAGCGGGCGGGACTTTCACTGGAAGGGTCGCGCGGGCAAGGCGTATACGCTGGTCGACGGCCAGTGGAAGATGGTCTTCCAGACAGGGCTGCTCGATTACAGCCGTTGACCTCGGTTGATCCGACGGCATATCGTGGCCCCGTCCAACGAATTCAACGGGAGGCTTCATGACTCGTCCAGCGCCGGTCCGCGCAGTCCTTTTCCTCGTGCTTCTCCTCTTGCCCGTGGCCGCATGGCCGCAATCGCAGGCCACCACCGGTGTCATCGAAGGCACGGTCACCGATCCGAGCGGCGCCGCGCTGCCGGGGGTGACGGTGACCATGCGGAACACCGCCACGAATTTTCAGCAGCAGTCCATCACCGATTCCGGCGGCCGGTTCCGCGGAGTGCTCCTTCCGCTCGGGCCTTACGAGGTGACGGCATCTCTGGAGGGATTCGCGCGAGCGGTGGCCCGAGGCATCGACCTCGCGGTGGGGCAGACGCTGTCCCTTCCCCTGCGTCTGAAGCAGGCCGCCATGTCGGAAGAGATCGTGGTGACCACGGCCGCA
Source organism: Thermoanaerobaculia bacterium (assembly GCA_046594105.1). GTDB lineage: Bacteria > Acidobacteriota > Thermoanaerobaculia > Gp7-AA8 > Gp7-AA8 > JBDSGC01. The sequence goes on along the minus strand of JBKJQB010000038.1, from coordinate 29,905 downwards.
CCGCTGATCGAGACAGCGCGCACCGAAGGATCGACACGGATCGATGACAAGGCCATGTCGAAGCTGCCGAACAACGGCCGCAACTTTCTGGAGCTGACCAAGCTCACTCCCGGCGTGGCCATCGTCCAGGGACCGGACGGAGACGAGCTCTCCATCAACGGACAGAAGGGAATCTCCAACAACATCTCTGTCGATGGCGCCGACTTCAACAACCCCTTCTTCGGCGAGCAGCGCGGAGGACAACGGCCTGCCTTCACCTTCAACCTGGATGCGATCAAAGAGATGGTGGTGGTGGCCGACGGGGCCAACGCGGAGTTCGGCCGCTCGCAGTCCGGCTTCGTGAACGTCATCACCAAATCGGGGACGAACGAAGCGAAAGGGACGGCTCACCTGGTCGGCAAGAACGACAGCCTGAGCTCTAACCCCAAGAACCCGGACGGCAGTCAGGCGCCGAAATTCAACGCCCGCCAGTACCAGACGGGATTCACGCTGGGCGGCCCGTTCATTCGGGACCGCCTGTTTTATTTTGGCGCACTGGACTACCAGAAAGCACGCTCGACGAAACAGACGCTGCCGGGCCGCATTGAGCAGCGCGTCGTGGATGCGCTGGCGAAGCTGGGCTCTCCCGAGGAGAACGGCTCCATCCGCCGGACCAATGACGCCCGCGTCCTGCTGGTGAAGGCGGACTGGAACGCCAGCGCGCGCAACACCATGACCCTGCGTTACAACGACACGTACTCGAACCAGGAGAACGGAACCTTCGATGTCGATTCCTGGGGTCGCAGCGCGAACGCCGTGGAGCGCGACTCGTCGCACGCCGTGACCGGCCAGCTGGTCAGCAGCCTCTCCAACTCCCTGCTCAACGAGTTCCGCTTCCAGCTGGCGCGCGAAAATCGCCCGCGGCCATACGGCGGACCGCTCATCACCGGACAGGGCCGCCCGCTCCCGGACACCGCCTTCGACTTTGGTCGCGGTTACCGTTTTGGCGAGCCCTTCTTCATCCCGGTGAAGTACTACGACACGCGCATCCAGTTCAACGAGAACGTCTCGGTGCTCCGTGGCGCGCATTCATTCAAGGGTGGCCTGGAGCTGAACCGCGTCAACGCGGTGCAGACCTTCGAAGGCTTCGCCAACGGACGCTATATCTTCAGCTCGACCGACGGCTTCCTGAACTACCTGCAGAATCCGAAGTACGTCGAATGCTCCAACGGTACCTCATCGGCCACCGGCATCTGCGGAGGTGGCAGCAGCGTCACCGGTCCGGTGCTCCTCTTTCTGCAGCAGGCCGGAGTCGGTGGGCTGACGGCTCAGGAAGCGGGAACCCAGAGCATTCGCCAGACCGAGCCCGCCGTCTTCGTGCAGGACAGCTGGCAGGTCACGCAGAATCTGAACGTCCAATATGGATTGCGCTGGGAGGCCCAGATCGAGCCGGATGCGATCACGCCGCCGGACCAGGTCTTCTATGCGCCGTTCATCGGCAAAACGGTCAAGGGCCAGACCTTCCCCTCCGATGGAACGATTCCGTCGGACCGCAAGATGTGGCAGCCACGGTTCGGCATGGCCTGGAATCCGAACGGCGACGGCCGGAGCGTTCTGCGTGCCAGCGCCGGCATCTTCTACGGCCGCGTTCCCGGACTGACGCTGGCCTCCTCACGCTCCACGAACGGAAGCCGGGGACAGACGATCTTCCGCAACAGCGCGCTGACCGGAATCCTCGGTCCCGTGCCCGCGTATCCCAATCTGATTCCCACTTCGCAGATCGGCGCTCCGTTCCTGCCCGATGTGTTCGTGGTGGACAGGAATTTTCAGAATCCGCGCACGAAGTCCGCGAGCATCTCCTGGGAGCAGGAGGTCATTCCGAACTACGCCGCGCTGGTGAAATACAACTACGCCAAGGGTGAGCACATCACCCGGTTCGTCAATCGCAACGATCCTCTCCTCGGCTCGCCGTTCGGCAGCGGTCTGGCCCCCGGCGGCGCGAACGGGATCAACACGCTCACCACCATCGAGTCGAGCGCGCGCAGCCTCTATCACGGCGTAACCCTCGGGCTGACCAAGCGGCCCTCCAGCAACCTGCAGTGGCAGGCCTACTACACGTACTCCAAGGATAAGTCGGACGACGACAACGAGCGCGACCCCTTCTCGTTCCGCTACGCCAAGATCACCGATCTCGATGCGGAGTACGGCTACTCCGATCGGGACCAGCGCCATCGGCTCAACTCGTGGCTGTTGTGGAATGCGCCGATGGGCATCGACCTGAACGCGCGGTATTCGTACCGATCGGCGCAGCCGAAATCGATCACCGCGTCAGGCGCGGACGCGAACACGCCGCAGGATCGCATCAACGCCAACGGCTCGGTCACCCGCCGCAACCTGGGGCGCAAGGACAACAAATACTCCTCGCTGGACTTCCGCCTTTCGAAGCTCTTCCGCTACGGAGCCTTTGCGGTGGAGCCGGCCATCGACGTCTTCAATGTGATGAACAGCAAGAACCTGCGACGCCCAGAAGTGACCAACCTGATCTTCAACTTCGACGGTACGGTGCAGAGCGGCGTCGGAGATCCTCGTCAGGTGCAGCTGGCCCTGCGGCTGCTCTGGTAGTCACCCAGTCATGCAGTCAACCCGCGGGCGGCCTCGTTTCGGGGCCGCCTGTTTTCGTTCCAGCGAGGCCGACATCCGGCGGAAGAAATTGACGCATGCTTACGCTGCCTCTCGTTTGAGCGCGCGCCATGCGTGATCGCGGTGATGACGAGTTCCGCTTCCTAGGCCGGCACGGCCGGCGGCGCTGGTTGCCCAAGGCTCCGCCAAGATCACGCTCCAAGACGTTCTGCCGCGCAGCCTCCTAGTCGGCGTGATCGATCATCCAGACGTCTCCCCCTTCCGGACGGAATCGATCGAAGAGCAGCCACTTCCCGTCGGGCGACCAGACGGGGTAATCGATGCGCACATCGGCATCGGGGAAGGAGAAAAGCTTCACCGGGGCCCCGGTCAGACCGATGCGCCAGATCACTTTGTGACCGATCACATCGATCAATTCCAGGCCGTCGGGAGAGAAAGAGATGTGTCCTCCCGCGCCAGGGGGGAGGGCGGCCATCGCCTGAGGCTCGCCACCTTTGAGCGATACTTTCATCAGCTGGTTCGTGCCGCCGCACGGGCAGCGAAACACCACGGAACCGTCGCTGGTCCAGCGAAGGAAATGGCCTGAGACCCCGACCGTGGTGAGCTGCCTGGCCCCTCTGCCGTCACTGCCCACCACCCACACTTCCAGTCGTCCGCCGGCATCGGACTGGTAGGCGATCAGGTCGCCGGCCGGAGAGAATGCCGGATTGATGTCGAGCGAAGTTCCGCGCGTCATTTGCGTGAGTTTCCCCGAGGAGAGCTCGCTGACCCAGATGTCGGGGCTTCCGCCGCGGGCGGAGAAGAAGCACACCCTTCCGCCGTCAGGCGACCAGCTGGGCTGGAAGTCACCGCCCGGACCGCTGGTCAGCTGCCGGGTGGCGCCATCGCGCAACGCGAACAGCCAGATGTTCATCGATCCGCCGCGATCGGAATTGAAGGCGATCTGTGAGCCGTCGGGCGACCAGGCGCCGCGGCTGTCCTCACGCGACGTGGCGATGAGCGGCTCGGGCGGACCGGCCGCGGTGCCGCTGGCGCCGATCGGCATGCGCCAGAGGTCGGCATTCTGCCGGAGCGTGGCGAAAGCCATCCGATCGCCGGCGGGCGCCGCAGCCAGTTGCACGTCCTGCCCTGCGCCGGACGTCACCTGCTCCGGCTGACCGGCCAGCGCGCCATCGCCGTTCACCGCGACCCGCCAGATGTTCATGCCGCCGCTTCGGAAGGAGGAAAAATAGACGTGCTTGCCGGAAGAGGACCAGACCGGCGTGACATCCATGTAGATGTCGTTGGTGATCCAGGAGGTCTGTCGCGTGGACACCTGGACTTCCCGGATGTCGAACTTCGTCCGCTCCACATTCTGGAACACCAGCCTGGTTGAATCGGGGGACCACCGCGGCGCGAACTGGGCCACCGCTTCCGACGGGTCGCTGGTGATCTGCTGCGGATTGAGTCCCCGCGCGTTGACGATCCAGATCCGGCGAGGTCCGGCCCACGAGGCATCGACGGCGATCGAGCTGCCGTCCGGAGACATGGAAGGGTTGAAGGCGTTCTCCAGAACTTTCCGCTCTCCATGCGTGGCCAGATCGATGGTCCACACATCCCCTCCTTCGTACGGCCCGAAGACATCGGTCGGCTCGAGGCGCTTTCCCGCCTCACGCCCGCGCACGAAGAGAATCTGTTTCCCGTCACGGCTCCAGGCCGGCTGGATGTCATCGAACGAACCTGACGTGAGCTGGGTCTCCTGCGAGGTCCCGGGACGCGTCAGAAAGAGTTTGCGGACGCCGCTGACGCCGGAGCAGTACACCAGCTGCTTCCCATCGGGAGACCACGACGGGAACTCTTCGATGCCCGCGCCGCTGGTCACCTGTGACAACGCAAATGGGGCACGTTCCGCCGTTGCCCGAACCGCGGAGGGACGTCTGGCGAGATCGATCACCAGCAGGGCAATCGTCACGACGAAGGCAATCGCCACAGCGGGGACCACCCATGAGCCGCGGCGCGTGGCCACCGGCTTCACGGCCGTGGCGGTGAAACCGGCGCGCGCATCCTCGAGGGTCAGCCTGAGGTCGGCAGCATCCCGGAGGCGCTCGTGCGGATCGCGCTGCAGGCAGCGCCGGAGGATGTGGCGCACCGGTTCCGGAGTGTGCGCCGGGAGCAGGCTCCAGTCCGGCTCTCGCGTCTCGATGGCGGCGACGATGTCGTAGAAGGTGGCCCCTGCCCACGGACGCCGGCCCGCCAGCATCTCGAACAGGACGCAGCCGAAGGACCAGATGTCGGTGCGACGGTCGAGGGCATCGCCGCGGAGCTGTTCGGGGCTCATGTAGCTCGGCGTCCCGATGACCGAGCCTGCATCGGTGAGTTGCGCTCCCGCCACCGTAGGCGATTGCGTGTCGGTGGCGGCAGTCTCTGAAGCGGAGGGGCGGGCGATCCCGAAGTCAAGGATCTTGACGCGCCCGTCCGCGGTGACTTTGATGTTGGCAGGCTTGAGGTCGCGATGGATGATCCCCGCGTCGTGTGCGGCCTCCAGCCCCGATGCGATCTCGGCACCGATGCGCAGAGCATCCCGGAGCGGGAGCGGCCCGCGTGCGATCAGCGCCTGCAGCGTGTCGCCCGGAACGAGTTCCATCACGATGAACCGTTCGTCGCCCACCTCTTCCAGACCATGGATCGATGCCACGTTCGGATGATTGAGCGCGGCCAAGAAGCGCGCTTCCCGTTCGAACCGGGCCAGAGCCGAGGGGTCGCGGCTGACCGCACTGGAAAGGGCTTTGATAGCCACATTCCGCTGCAGCCGCGGATCGGTGGCCAGCCAGACCTCACCCATCCCGCCCGCACCGAGCGGGTCGATGATCTCGTATGGGCCGATACGAGTTCCTCTGGTCAGGTCCACGGGTGCTCCGACTATACGCCGACCGCTGCCGCGCTCATTTCCCGCTGTTCACTTCCAGATGCCGGAGATGGGGCGAGATGGCGACGCAGTCTCCAGCGGCGCGAGGCCGAAGATCGCCTCGATGGTTCGCAGCAGATCGTAGTGGTCGTACACGTCGTGGGAGACCGAGCCGGGTCGCACGCCCGCTCCCCACAGCGCCGTGTAGACGTGATTGGGGCGGGTGTGGCCATCAGCCTCATCGAACGTCACAATCAGCAGCGTGGAACGGCGGAAGTCGTCCGTCATCATCGGGCCGAAGGTCTGGCTCAGCCACTGATCGGCGAACGCCAGCGGCTGGTCGTGCGCGTCGTGATCGAGATCGGGGATGAACAGCGAGAAACGCGGCAGAGTTCCGCCCTTCACATCCTCGAAGAAGCGATCGGCATTGACGATGTGCTCGCACATCCCTCCGTCGTTCCGTTGCACGTTGGCGAAGCTGAGAAAAGGCTCGTGCTTTCGCGCGTACTTGCCGCTCGTCTTGACCAGGCTGCACCCGCCTGGATATCCCTCGGCGTACGACTTCCAGGTCACGCCCGCCCGGGTCAAGGTGTCGCCGAGGTGTGGGCGGTCGAGGGTGACGTTGCCGTTTCCGGCAACGCCGGCGAAGGAGCCGGAGATCAAGGCCACATAGTTCGGCTGGGAGGGATGGGCGACGCCGTAATAGGAATCGAGCAGCGCTCCCTCGCTGGCGATGCGAGCCAGGAAGGGCTGCCGTCGCGCGTCGTCCGCGTTCTTGTTTTCCAGCACCACCACGATCACGTGCTGGACATCCGGCTTGATGAAGGCGGCCACCTCGTTCTTCGCCGGGACCGACGTGGCCGTCGCGCAGGCCGTCATCAGGAGGGCGGTGGTTGCCAGAGCGCGTCTTGCGAGTTCAGAGATGGTCATCACGCGAAGCTTCTCACAGACGTCCCGGTTGTTCTGCTCGTACAATTCGTCACCTTCGTGCCGGATGCGCGGCAGGATCGAACCTGCCGGCATGACCCACGCGCCGCAAGAGGAGCTCACCGCTATCGCTGAGGTCGCCGCTGCTGTCTCGTCCTGAACTTGCTCCCGACCAAAAATCGTGGAAAAACCCGGAATAATGATGTGAGGAGGCCTCGTTGGGCTCGACGACTACGCTGTTTGCCTAAGAGAGAAGAACAAAGTTTCGATCTCCTGGCAGCACGGAAAGGAGATTCATCATGGACAAGAAAAACGGTACCGTAAAGTGGTTCAACGACGCCAAGGGCTTCGGATTCATCACCACCGAGGACGGCGAGGACGTGTTTGTGCACTTCTCGGCAATCCAGGGCAATGGCTTTCGCACCCTGGCCGAAGGCGCAGCAGTTGAGTTCGAAGTGACCCGTGGACCGAAAGGTCTGCAGGCGACCAACGTTCAGCTCGCGTAATCAGCTCAATCTCATCCACCACCCCAGGGGCAGCCGCGAGGCTGCCCCTTTTTTCGTGGCCGGCTGCTGCAAAACAAAAGGCCGGACTCGCGTCCGGCCTTTTCGATCGTTGAGTGAGATTTTAGACGCCGGAGAGATCGATGCGGACTTCCTTCGCTCCTACGCCTTTGAGCACCATCCGCGCTGTGTCCTTCTGGAGTTCAGACTGCACGTTGCCGCTGACTCGCAGAATGCCATTCTGGCAGCTGACACGGAGGGTGCAGCCATCGAGGGCGCGTGTGTTGGCAAGCTGACGTTCCGCCTCCCGACGGATGTTCTCGTCGTTGGTTCCCTTCTCTGCTTTGATCAGGTTCGCTACCCGCGTGCAACCCATCGACTTGGCGACGAGCTCCGCCTTGGCAGCGGACTCAGCGTTTCCATTCCCACGAAGGATGACGATCGGGCCCACCGAACGGACCGAAAGTCCGGCGATGGGAAGATTTTCCTTCTGGATGGCGGACTCGACCGAGGAGGGGTCGGGGGCCGGCGCAGGGGCCGGAGCCATCATTTCAGCACGAGCAGCACTGCGGGAGCCGGTCTGCCCGGTACCGGAGTGCTGGACAACCATCCATACGGCTGAGGCAGTGATTCCGGTAACGGCGATTGCGCTGATGGTCAGGGATTGTTTCTTGGTCATGGTCGATCCTCTGCTGTCTTAGACTCAATCAGTGTGCCAACTAGTAGGAATAACCTTCTAACCGAGAGAAAAACTCAAAGGTGACCGAGTGAACGCGGGCTGAGGCGAAAATCGTGGCGGACGCTTTGCGAACCAACGCCGCCGGCCGAGCCGGCCTCAGGACGGAGGCGTGGTGTCTTCCGCCAGCGCCCGGCTGGCCAGGACTTCCTCGAGCGACTGCACCGGGTGAAACTCCGCAATCACCTCGGACCATGCCGACCAGTAACGGTCCGCATCCAGCTGAAACGTTCGCGAATAGATCTCGCTGGAAGGGTCATCTCCCTCCCAGACCACCACCTGCTGATCGCGCTGAAAGATCAAGATCCGCCAGGACTCGTCCTCATCCTGGAAGGGGCGTTCCTCAGTCCCGAAGGGCACGTCCTCCAGTGTGAAGTGTCGCAGGTCGCGATCGGCGTGGTCCCAGAACGGAAATCCGGCCAGCACTCCCCGCCCCCGACTCACAAAGTAGAGATGCTTTCCGCCGTCGCCGTCCTGGCGAAGGGTGATGAAAAAGTCGTCGATCTCCGGTTCGGTCATGTCTGCTGGTCCGTGCCTGAGGTCGTCAATCGGTGGTGTCCAGACGGTAGTTCGGCGCTTCCTTCGTGATCATCACGTCGTGGGCATGCGATTCACGCAAGCCGGATGCGGTGATGCGGACGAATTGCGCCTTGGTGCGCAATTCCTCCACGTTCTGGGATCCGGTCAATCCCATTCCGGAGCGCAGTCCGCCGACGAGTTGAGGAACCATCGCCGACAACGATCCTTTGTACGGGACTCTGCCTTCGATGCCCTCGGGAACCAGTTTGCCGACTTCGTCCGCCTCCTCCTGAAAGTAGCGGTCCTTCGATCCGGCCTGCATCGCTCCGATCGATCCCATCCCACGGTAGGCCTTGAAGGTGCGGCCCTGATAAAGGATGGTCTCGCCGGGCGCCTCATCCGTTCCTGCAAAGAGCGATCCGATCATCACGCAGCTCGCACCGGCCGCCAGCGCCTTGGTGATGTCGCCGGAGAATTTGATGCCGCCGTCGCTGATGATGGGGATGTCGAATTTCTCGGCGGCACGTGCGCACTCCATCACCGCGGTGATCTGCGGCACTCCCGCTCCGGCAACCATCCGCGTCGTGCAGATGGACCCCGGGCCGATGCCCACCTTGATGGCGTCGACGCCGAGCTCGATCAGGTCGCGTGCCCCTTCATACGTGGCCACGTTCCCGGCGATGAGCGGCGTGCCGGGAAAGAGCTTCTTGAACTGGCGGATCGCTTCCATCACACCGGCGGAGTGGGCGTGGGCGGAGTCGATGACCACGACGTCGACTTTCGCGTCGACCAGTGCCCGCGCGCGATCGAGCCCCTCCTTGCCCACGCCGATGGCCGCACCGACGCGAAGCCGGCCGAGGGGATCTTTGGCCGCCTGCGGATACCGGCGGGCCTTCTGGATGTCCTTGACGGTGATCAATCCCTTCAGATCCCCGTTCGAGTCGACGACGAGCAGCTTCTCGATCCGGTGCTGGTGAAGGACTTCCCGGGCCTGTTCCAATGTCGTTCCCACCGGGACAGTGATCAGGCTGTCTTTGGTCATGCGCTCGGAGATGGGCAGGTCGAAACGGGTCTCAAAACGGAGGTCGCGGTTGGTCAGAATGCCCACCAGCTTGCCGTTGGCGTCGGTGACCGGGACGCCGGAGATCTTGTACTTCTCCATCACCTGCAGCGCTTCCGAGATTTTCTGCCAGGGCCTCATGGTGACCGGGTCGACGATCATGCCGGCCTCGGAGCGTTTGACCTTGTCGACTTCTTCGGCCTGCGCGGCGATGGGCATGTTCTTGTGGATGACCCCCAAACCGCCCTGCTGGGCCATGGCGATGGCCAGTCGTGCCTCGGTCACCGTGTCCATGGCGGAAGAGAGAATGGGGATGTTCAGGCGGATGTCGCGGGTGAGGCGGGTGGTGACATCGACGAAGTTCGGATGGATGTCGGACTTTGCCGGCTTGAGCAGGACGTCATCGAAGGTCAGCGCGACAGCCAGGGGGTCGGCAAACCGGTCCGAGGGGAGCGGCTCCCGTCGCGCGATCTCATGAAGGTCGATGCGTCCAATGACCGGAATCTCGCTGAGTACACGCTCGTCGCTCATAGGCTAGCCCCCGTGAAGTGAGTATAAAACAGGCCACTGCGCATCGAAATTGCAAGGGCACCGGCACCCACGACCATGATGCGCTTCACCATCGAACAGCGGCACCTCACCAACGGAATCGGGCAGCCGGTGACCGACCTTGCCGGCGCGGTCACTTTCCACGCGCTGGATGCCGACAGCATCGACCAGGCGGTGTCCCGGTTCGCGGCAGGTCACTCCGCCGAGGTCATCGGGGCGGTGGTGAAGTTTCCCGGCTTCCAGGCGATGGCCACCCTGCGCAATCCGACCGGCGTATTCACTCTGCAGATCGCGCCGGCCAGCCAGCGGTTGCCAATCAAGGGATAGCCGGCACGGCCAGCGGCGTTGGTTCGCAAAGCGTCCGCCACAATCTTGCGAGTTCAGGATGACCGGAATCATCGAGTTCATCGGTGAACGGCTTCTCACCCGTTCCTGATCAGCTCTTTGAGCATGTCGTCCTGCAGCCGGTACACGGCGTAGACGCCCACGTGGTAGCGGTTGAAGATGAACGAAAACGCGTAGATTTTTCCGCTCGCGCCATGCACGTAGCCGGACAGGCCGACCACCCCGACGATGTAACCGGTCTTCGCGTAGACCTGGCGGGCGAAGGGCGGGGTCCGCAACCGGTGACCGAACTTCGAGTCGGGATCCCCGGTATACGGCAGTGAGCTGACGAAGTCCTCGCGGTCCTTGCTCTTCCACATGTAGCGAAGGACATGGATGAAGGCGTTGGCGGAGGCCCGGTTGTCACGCGACATCCCGGAGCCATCAGCCTGGTGATACTCGGCCGCAGGCACCCCCAGCTTCCCGGTAAGCCACTCGGTAACGGTGGCGTTCCCGGCAGACCAGCTTCCTTCCTTTTTCTGTTCGGCCCCGATGATCTTGATCAACTGCTCGGCGTAGTGGTTCTGACTCTTCTTGTTGATCACATAGACCACCACGTTGAGCGGCGTGGTGTGCTGGGCCACGGCCTTCCAGTCGGAACGCGCGTCGCGTGGAGCCAGCACGATCTTCCCCTGAAAGTTGATCCCGTTCCTCCCGAATGTCTCGTGGGCCACCGAGGCGAAATACTGGATGGGGCTCTCCACCGTCACGTAGACCTGCGTCGGTCCCTTGTTCGGCGGGGCGCCCCCGCGGACGATGATGGTGTTCGAGTTCCTCAGCCGGGTGATGAAGGGCATGCCGCGCCCGGTCACGCAGGAGTTCTGGACCGCGAGCAGCGAGGAAGGGGGCTCCAGCTGCACCACGCACTGCTTTCCGGCTTTCGATGCGCTGACCCGGACTTCCACGCAGCCTTCCTGCATGGAAAAGGCGGAGATGGGCGCCTCATACCAGTTGATCAGCTGGTCTGCAGGCCAGGTGGGATGGATGTACTCGGTGTCCATGTAGCCGTACTCGAAGATGAGGTCCCCGCGCACGCTCTTCACGCCGGCGCGTTTGAGGTCGGTGGCCCATTCGTCGAACACTGCGGTGGCGTGGCCGTCGTTGAATCGTCCGCCGATGGTGGGGTCGCCGTGCCCGACGATCTTGACATCGCCATTGAGGGACCCGCTGGCATCGACTGCGCCCCGCGTATAGACCGTTGTGGTCAATGGAAAATCAGGATGGAGCAGGTCGATGGCCGCGGCCGTGGTGAAAATCTTCATGTTCGATGCGGGGGCGAGGGGTGTGTGCGGATTGTGCTCGACCAGCACGTTGCCGCTGTCGACCTCCACCACCTGGATGCTCGCCTCCGAGCTGCGGGCCACGGTGCCGTTGACCAGCGACGCAAGCCGTTCGACCAGAGTCCCTCCCACTGCCGCGTCGGCCGGAGGCCCCGCTGCCCGCCGCACCGGTGCCCGGCGCGCGGTGCGGCGACGCTTCGCGGCCTCCGCCGGCGGAGCGCTCAGAATCGTCAGGATCAGGAGGAGGATCGTGGAAACGTACAAACGCGTACGGCGGACCGGCATCAGTGCGGGGAGCCCTTTCTCAATCTTCAGTGCCGACTGCAAATTCGGTGCGAATCCCTGAAATCGGTCTGCCGCGCAGAAGCGGCCGCCTGACCGCAGGTCTTCTACGCTCTGTTCACAACGCACCGGCGTGCTCCAGTCGCTGATCCGGATCGGCCAGCAGCAGCCGGATGCGATGGCGAAGGATTGCCGGGCAGCGCCGGCTGATCTCTTCGCGGATCTGCTTCGATGCATAACGCCGGCTGAAGTGCGTGAGCACGATCAGTCGATTCTCGAAGCGCTCGGCCACCTCCACCACATCGTCGAAATGGATGTGGCGATAGCGCGCTGCCCGCTCCTGATGACCATCGATCACAAAGGAGCACTCCATGAGCAGGACTTCCGCCCGGAACATCGCCTGGTTGTGCTCGAAGATCTCCCGATCGGTGTCGCCGGTGTAGAAGAGCAGAGGGATCCGGATTTCCTCGGAGACCGTCTCTCCGGCACGGGCCCGCGCGGCAATCGCATCCTCCGGCTCGCTGCCCAACTCCTCTTTCAGCCGGTGCCGGATCTCCACGACCTCGTAGGCGTTGGCCGGCACACGGTGAGTGGCCCGATGCACATGCACCTCATGAGTCTTCTGCACCTTCACCACGTCGCCCTCGGCCAGCCCGACGATCTCCACCTGGTCAAACGGTCCCCCGGTCAGCCGGCCATGAACGGCCAGCAGCTCACGAACGTCTCCAGCCGTCTCCGCTGGAACGTAGATCTTTCCGCCGGAAAGGCGCTGGAGATGGCGCTGTCCCGCATAGAAAGGGATGCCCACGCTGTGGTCGAGATGGGTGTGGGAAATGAAAATTTGCGGAACGCTCACCAGGGCATCGGGACAGCGGCCGATGTCGAACCCGACGTTCCACTCCCGAATACGAAACCACGTCTCATGACCGGCGCGCGAGCGTCCCTCGATCCGGAAGTGGCCGCCGTCAATGGTGATCGCTTCGTCAGTCCGCACGGGGAGGCTTGACCGGCGGTGGGGACGCACCCGGCAGAACGGCCGGCGGTCGGGAGGGTGTGGCAGTCGTGGGAGGAGTGGATGCAGAGGACCCTGACACTGCGGGAATCGGCGCCCGATCAGCGGCCAACTCGGCCGCGGCCGTCTGCTGCCGGACCGTTGCCTCGAAGGTCTGCTCCATCGAGTTGATAAACTTCCGGTAACCCTCCGGATCGATGAAGGGATTCGGCTTCTCCCCTTTTCGCATCCTCACCGTCTTGCCGGCCAGATCAAACTGGCTGCCGTGGGCCGCCAGAAAGACGTCGCCGCTCAGAGACTTCAGGACTTCAAACGTGTGACGGTAGTCGGCGATGACGTTCGGATAGCGGGCGTTCCCGACCAGCCGGTACTGGGAGGGAACGCTGGGGCTGCCGGTGAAGATCACGTTGTAAGGTTTCATGCGCTCGCGAACGGTCATGGTGAAGGTGACGCACCCCGCCGTGTGTCCCGGCGTGATGTGAGCAAAGAGAATCGAGCCGCCCAGCGCGATGCGATCGCCTTCGTGCAGAGAGCGATCGGGAACGACCGCCGGGAACAGCAGAGTGTCGCCGAACTGCGGGTCGTCGTGGCCGCCGCCGGTCAGCAGCGGAACGTCCCCTTCCCCTGCCATCAGCGTCGCCCCGGTCGCTGTCTTGATCGCCGCCAGGCCGCCGGCGTGGTCGAAGTGGGCGTGGCTGTTGAGAAGGATGCGGATGTCGGCCACGTTGAACCCCAGTTTCTCGATGTTGCGCATGATCATCGGCCCGGTCTCTTCGAGGCCTCCGTCGATGACGATGTGGCCCTTGGGCGTCGCGATCAGGTACGACGCCACATCCGACGCCCCGACGTAGTAGATATTTGCCAGGATGCGGAACGGCGCGACCGGCTGGTTCCAGCTGCGCGTCACGGGATCTTTCTGGGCCTGGGCCTGGGAGCACACCAGGAGCCCAAGGATGAGAACGGTTCGGCGCATGAGCGGGATTGTAGTGGATGTCCGCGTGCCGCTGCGATTCCCGTGGTCTGGCCATCTTGCTTCGGAGGACTGACCTCCTCAATCCCGCGTACAATTCCGCGCCGCATGAAAATGGACGTCATCAGCGAGTTCTCCGAGCTCGAACAACTCGCCGCCGACTGGCTGGATCTCTGCCGCCGCGCGCCCGGCACCACGCCCTTCCAGACGCCGATGTGGCTCCTTCCGTGGTGGCGCGCATTCGGTTCCGATGAACTGGTCGTGATCACCGGCCGGGACGGCGTACGGCTCGAATCGCTGGCCCCTCTCACCATCCTCCGCGACGGGGACTCCGGTGAGAGCCTCGGCTTGCTCCTGGGGACCGGAATCACCGACTACCTCGACGTGGTGGGAAGCGCCGATGCCCTGGTTGATCAACTCGGATGGCTCGATTGTCAGGCCTGGGACTTCCAGCAGCTTCGCCCTTCCTCGCCGCTCCTGGTTGCCTCGATTCCCCGGGACTGGAGCGACCAGACCTTTGACCAGGATCCCTGTCCGATCCTCTCACTGGCCGAGGCGAACGAGGACCTTCACAACCTGACCTCTCCGCACTTCCGCAAGAAGATCCGGTACTACCGTCGCGCTCTCGAGCGCAGCGGCGCAGTGCTCTACGAAACCGCCACGCCCGAGACCCTCGACGAATTTCTCTCCGCGCTCTACAAATTGCACAAAGCTCGCTGGCAGCAGAAGAACCTGGAGGGCGTGCTCGGAGACGACGCGGTGCAGCAGTTTCATCGCGAGGTCGCCCGTGGCATGCTGGAAACTGACGCGCTTCGGATGTACGCCATCCGTCTCGACGGCCGCATCGTCGCCGTGTTCTATGGCTTCTCGCTGGGACGCACCGTCTACTACTACCTCAGTGGTTACGATCCGCAACTGGAACGGCTGAGCATCGGGACGCTGCTGGTAGCGCATGCAGTCGAGCAGGCCGTCCTCGCCGGCGCGCACACCTTCGACTTCCTTCGTGGCGCCGAGGAGTACAAGTACGCATGGGGCGCGAAAGACCGCATAAATCAGCGGCGGCAGCTCTTCCGGCCGTAAACCGCCTTTAACGAAACATTCTGCCGTTCGGCCGATGGCATCACCGGTCGCCAGGCCATGAAAACCAACGCCGCTCGCTTCCTCGACTCGCTGGGAATCTGCTACGAACTACGCGAGTACGCAGTGGACGCAGAGGATCTGAGCGCGGAAAGCGTAGCTCGCAAGGTGGGCCTGCCCGAGGAGCAGGTCTTCAAGACCCTGGTGGTTCGCGGCGACCGTCAGGGGGTGCTCTTCGCTCTGGTCCCCGGGAATCAGCAACTCGACCTCAAGGCGCTGGCGAAGCTGAGCGGCGACCGCAAGGTCGAGCCGGTTCCGCTCCGAGAGGTGCAGCCGCTGACTGGATACATCCGAGGTGGAGTGACCGCCTTCGCCGCGAAGAAGACCTATCCCCTCTTCGCGGATGAGACCATCGAGCTCTTCGACAGGATCTCCGTTTCCGCAGGAATGCGTGGAGCGCAACTGCTCCTGGCCCCGGCCGACTACCTCCGCGCGACGTCCGCGATGGTCGGGCCGATCGCGAAAGCGAAGAACTGAAGATGCCATTGGTGACCGGGCATCACGCGCTCGCGGCGGCCGCGCGGTTCCTCTGAGCTACACTCTCGCACCGCGGCGGGAATGATCGGCTTTCCATGCCGTTAACGGAACTCGGCGGAGTCATCGTCGCCGGAACTGCAGATTTTTCGGGGTCGTCCAATGGTAGGACGCTGGTCTTTGGAGCCAGCTATCGTGGTTCGAATCCACGCCCCGAAGCCAACCCCACTCCCGTCATCGCGTTGACTGCCTTCGATACCGTGAGGCCGGCACGGCCGGCGGCGTTGGTTCGCAAAGCGTCCGCCACGATTTTCGCCTCGGCCACGTTCACTCTGCCGCCTTTGATTGCAAATGACACGCGAGCGTGTCATTCGACGAGTCCCAGCCTCGGCAACTCAACCGGTCCGGTCATCCCGGCGCTCTGCTACCATCGCCCCGATGCCTCTCACCTCCCGCCAACGCCAGTATCTCCGCGGCCTTGCCCATCCCCTCGCCCCTGTGGTCCGGATTGGAAAAGGGCGATTGAGCGAGGCAGTGATCGCGGAAACGCGGCGATCGTTCGAGGCGCACGAGTTGATCAAGGTGCGCATCGAGGTGGACGACTCCGCGGAGCGTCGGTCGCTCAGCGTCCAGCTGGCCGAAGCAGTCGGCGCGGAGGTCGCGGGCGACATCGGCAAGCTGGCCATCCTCTACCGCGCACACGAAGAGCCTGAGATCCAGTTGCCCTGACCGGCGGACTGCGCTCCCACCAACCCCTTAATTCCCAACGAACAAAAAAGAAGGGCAGCCTTTCGGCTGCCCTTCGGGGATCGATGGAGCCTGGGATTACGGCAGGATCAGGCGGATCACCACGCGGCGGTTGCGCAGACGGCCTTCCGCGGTGGTGTTGTCGCCGACCGGCTCGCGCGACCCACGGCCTTCGACCGTGATGCGGGACGCGTCGATGCCGTGACGGCTGACCAGGTAGTCGCGAACGGCTTCGGCGCGACGACGGTCGAGGTCCGAGTTCGGTCCGGCTTTCTCACGGTCGTCGGTGTAGCCGATGACGACAGCGGTGGAAGTCGGCTCCTGCTTCATGCGAAGAGCGACATCGTCGAGGATGGCCTTGGCGATGTTGGTGAGGCGGGCCGAGCCCGGCTCGAAGTGAATCTCATCGGTGCGCAGCTCGCTGGGCACGTGAGGAGGGGTGACCGGGGGTGCTTCCACGGGCGCAACCGGCGCTGGAGGCGGCGGGGGCGGCGGAACCGGAATCGGAGCCGGCGGGGGCGGTGCCACCGTTGCGAAGTGCAGCGGAGCGAAGGTCAGGCCGGCCAGGCCACTGAGGCTGCAGTCGGCGAGCTCGCTGAAGCGGCACTCGGAGTGATTGCGGCTGAATTTCGCGGCGTTCCAGCGCGCGCCGAGGCTGAGAGCCCATCCGCTGTCACCGAACCAGTGACGGAGGCCGGTGCTCAGGAACACGGGCGAAGGCTGCTTGTGGTCGCCGCCACTGTACCAGGTGCTGTTGACTTCACTGATCCAGTTGGTGGTGTGCCACATGCTGATGGGCACATTGAGACCGCCGTCGAGGCGGAACTCATTGGGCTGCTCGACGCGGTCGGGAGCGAAGAGAGGAAAATTCGAGTCTTTGGCGCTGCGACGGCTGTTGATGACGTAGGCCGCCGACAGCGAAGCCGGTCCGCCGGTGTAGTGACCACCGATGCCGAAGTCTGCGCCACCCTTGGCGATGCCGCTGTCTTTGCTGGCTGTGGGCAGGTCGGTGAAGAGTGAAACGGCGAAGCGGGAAGCTGGCGACGCGCCGAAGCCGAACTTGGTGGCCACGTGCAGGTTGCCAAGGCCGCTGTCGCTGAACTTGCCCTGATAGAAGTAGCCATTGATGAAACCGGCCCGATCGCCACCGCTGTTCTTGATGCGATCGTAGGGAAGAGACGCGGTCACTTCCCAGTGGTCGGTGATCCCGTATCCGCCCGAGGCGCTGAACCGGGTCAGGGAGTACCCCATGTTCCGGTTGCGACGAGCGGAAGGAATGGCAAATCCGGCGGGGGCAGCCTCGAGGTGGTATCCATTCAGATAGACACCAAACGACCAGTCGCCACGACGGAGCGTGTCCGCGGTGACGACCGTGAACAGGCCCGTCTCACCAGACGCGGTAGGAGCGACGAGGGCGAGTTGATCGTCCCGCGTCATCATGCTGGTGCTGCCACTCATTCCCTGAGCCATAAGGCTGGGAGTGAGAAGGAAGCAAATCAAAAACAGAGACCGGAATCGGAAACGGAACAAGTCACACCTCCTAAAAGTTCGCGCAGGCTGCAGCGTGCGGTATTACAATGCCGCGGCATCTACAAAACATGTGCCAGAACGATCCACCCAACTTGTGGTAAACGCTTCAACTCCTTGAGCTTACCATAAGTTGCGTCGCGGCGTTCCAAGCGGGCGCACTCTCCGAGGAACGAACGATATGAAACGACGCGTCTGCGGCATCTTTCTTGCGGCAATTGTTACCGGCGGCCTTTCTGCCACCGCGCAGTCCACCCCTGCCACCCCTCCCGAGCCAGCCTCCATCATTTCCCGCGCAGCCGGCGACCGCCGCGACGAGGTCCCCAACATCAATGTCTACCTTCCCGAGGGTCAGGCCAGCATCCGCCTCCGAAAGCTGATCCGGAACGTGCTCTTCGAGAGCCAGATCGACTACAAGTTCGTGAACGGGGACATTGCCACTTACCTACGCTACAAGTACTACGCGCACCACTTCACCTACCGCATCGGGGTCTTTGACACCATCGGCTTTGGAGCGATCGGCAAGAAGACCAATGATGATTTTCAGCGCGTCCGCGGTGGCCTCCTGCTGGTGGAGTTGCCCCGCGATTACAACCGCCGCTACTTCGGGTTGCTCGAAGACGACCGTCTCACGTTTGGTGATGTGACGCGCGTCGACAACCGCAGGAACAACATTTTTGTGAAACTCGGCTACCAGTACGGCACCGAGTTCGATGAACAGCTCAACTCGATCGTCGGTGAGGCCCGCGGCCGGATCGTGCCGGTTCTCACTGCCTTCCGCGAGCTCGGTCCCCAGAAGTTCAGCTACGCCGCCGCGCTGACGGAGGGAACATCCCTGGCCACCGGCGATTACAAATACACCAAGCTGGAGACCGCGGCGATCCGCCGCTTCGATCTCACCCCCGCCTCCTTCGTCATCACCCGCGCGCACCTCGGCGCCTTTCTCACCAAATCGACGATCCGGGGAGCCGATTTCGAGCCCTTCGAGCGTTACAGCATCCCCCTCTACGAATTGTTCCGTCTCAGCGGACGGGAGGGTCTGCGGTCGCTCTCGGGCAAAGACAATCTCGATACCGGCACGCACGAGATCCACTTCACCAGTGAGTACTTCGTTCCCATCTTCCGCAACAAGGACATGCGAACGTGGAGGCTTCACTGGAACACGCTGTACGGAATCGGCTACCTGGGAGCCGGCAATGTCGGCTACCAGTTCACCGATCTGGCCCGCGTGCGCGATTTCGTCGTCGACGCGGGGCTGGGCGCCGAGACCGCATTGTCCATCCGCGACTTCGAGGTTCTGGTCAGCGTGATCGGCGCGCATACGGTGCACGGGCCGGAAGGCTTGAAAGGCAACAAGGTCCGCTTCTCGGTCCGCACCATCCGTTAGGCCGGCACGGCCGGCGGCGCTGGTTGCCCAAGGCTCCGTCAAGATCACGCTCCAAGACGTGAGGCCGAGCCGAAGTGCTCGCCGGCCGGAGCCTGGAGGTGGTCTGATTCTCCAGCCATCAACGAACTCTCGATCTATGCGATCCCTGACCGCGTTGCACTGACGAGACGGACCGCCGAATCAGCAGCGCAGCCCACTGGCGGTCGGAGCAACCTCCACCACCGTCGGCTCGTCGTCGTGAGCGCGGTGACTCCGATGCATCTGCACCTGCCAGGTGAGCACCAGCACCAGCCCGAGAAGGGCAATCATGGTGACGAACGCTGCCAGCCGGCGCATGGCCCTCGATCCAGCAAGGGGCAGGCCAGGGGCAGGGAAACCAGAGATGGCCGGTGATGCTTTCTGCTTTCTGGTTTCCCTCCCGCTATCATTCGCGCCGTGAGAGCGATCGTCGTCCGGGAACATGGTGGTCTCGACAAACTGGTGATGGAAGAGCACCCCGCTCCGCAGCTGGAAGCGGGGCGCGCGCTGATCTCCGTGCGAGCAGTCGCGCTCAATCACCTCGACCTGTGGGTTCGCCGCGGCGTCCCCGGCCACCGCTTCCCCCTTCCGATCATTCCCGGTGCCGAGGTAGCGGGTGTGGTCGAGGCGATCGATGGGAACAGCCAGGGCTGGAAAACAGGAGACGAGGTGCTCGTCGCTCCCGGCTACTCCTGCACACTCTGTGTCGCATGCCTCAGCGGCCAGGATCAACTCTGCCTCTCCTACGGCATCTTCGGCGAGTCGAGCGACGGCGGCTGTGCCGAGATCCTCGCGGTTCCCATCCGCAATCTTCTCCGCAAACCACCAGCGTTGTCGTTTGCCGAGGCGGCGGCGCTGCCGCTCGATCTGCTCACCGCATGGCACATGCTGGTTTCGCGTGCGCAGCTTCGCCCAGGCGAGACGGTGCTGATCCACGCCGGCGGCTCCGGCGTGGGAAGCGCCGGAATCCAGATCGCGAAGTTGTGGGGCGCTACCGTCATCGCCACCGCCGGCAGCGCGGAGAAAGCAGCGCGCGCACGCGACCTCGGCGCCTCGGAAACGATCCTCTATCGCGAGATCGACTTCTCCACGGAGGTCCGCCGGCTGACTGCGAAGCGCGGAGTCGACGTCGTCTTCGAGCATGTTGGTGCCGACACCTTCGAGCGCTCGCTGCGGTCCCTCGCGCGCGGCGGGAGAGTGGTCACCTGCGGCGCAACGACGGGCGGCGACGTCAACGTCAATCTGCGCCTGGTCTTCTTCAAGCTGCTCTCCATTCTCGGCTCCACCATGGGTAGCCTGGGGGAGCTGCACGAGATCATGAAGCACGTCGAAGCGGGCCGCTTGAAGCCGATCGTGGACCGGGTGCTGCCGCTGGAGCAGATCGGCGAGGGGCACCGCATCCTCGAAGCGCGGGAAGCATTCGGCAAAGTCGTGCTGCAGGTGTGACCTCGGCTTCACGGACGCCAGCAGCCTCGCGCGCGCGAAGCAGGCAGGATGCCGCGCACCGCAACCTCTATAATTAGCGGGTGCCCCCCATTGAGATTCTCCCCTCGGATCTGATCAACCAGATCGCCGCCGGTGAAGTGGTCGAACGGCCCGCTTCGGTGGTCAAGGAACTGGTGGAGAACGCCATCGACGCCGGGGCCTCCACCATCGATCTGGTGCTGGAGAATGGGGGGCGCAAGCTGATCGAGGTGCGCGACGACGGCTGCGGGATGTCGCACCAAGACGCCCTGCTGGCCATCGAGCGCCACGCCACCTCGAAGATCCGCGACTTCCAGGACCTGACCCAGGTGCGCACCCTGGGCTTTCGGGGGGAGGCTCTGCCATCCATCGCCAGCGTGTCGCGATTCACTCTGACCACCTTCGACGGCCGGGAGGAAGCGGCCCTGCAGCTGGAGTGCGATCCGCTCACCGGCCAGCGCACCGTCCGGCCGGCCGCGCGCGACCGCGGGACCACCATCACCGTGCGCGAGCTGTTCGAGAATGTTCCGGCCCGGCGCAAGTTCCTCAAGAGTGCCGACGCGGAGTTCCGCTCCATCATCGCGGTGGTCTCCTCATACGCGCTGCCCGATCCCTCGCGCGCGTTCCGGGTCGAGCACAACGGCCGGACGGTGCTCGATCTCTCCCCCGCAGCGACCCTCCGCGACCGCGTCCTGCAGCTGATCGGCAACGACGCGGAGCCGTTCCTCTCCGAGATCGACATGACCATCGAGTCGGTGACGGTCCGCGGGTTCGTGACGCGGGGGCTGCGCTACGGCACCAGGAGAAACCAGTACCTCTTCGTCAACGGGAGACTGGTCAAGGATCGCGTACTCTCGCATGCGGCCAACCGCGCGGCCGACGCCTTCGACTTCGACGGGCACCCGGCGGTAGTGCTTTTCGTCGAGCTCCCGCCGGAGGGCGTCGATGTGAATGTGCATCCGGCCAAAACCGAGGTGCGGTTCCGCGACTCGGGAAGCGTGCATGTCGCAGTGGAGCAGGGGGTGAAGCGAGCGCTGGGCGGATCGGAGGAAGGAAGCGGTCTGCTCGACGCAATGACCAATCCGCCTTTGATGCGGATGGCCGATGCACCCACGCTGTTCAGCCCGCAACGATACGACAGCCCCCGGTTCACTGCCCAGTTCACGCCGCTCTTCCAGACGCAGAGCGTGGTCCAGCCGCCGCTGCAGGGCGTGACCGCAACCATCGACGCGCCGCACGTCGAGTCGATCGAACCGCAGCTCGGCGACCTGCAGGGGCGCGTCATCGGGCAGTACCGCCTCAGTTACATCGTGGTCGACATCCCCATCGGGCTGCGCATGGTCGATCAGCACGTGGCCCACGAGCGGGTTCTCTACGATCGCATCCGGGCGCGGATGCAGAATGCCGCGCCGGCAACGCAGCAGCTTCTCACGCCGTTCCTGCACCAGGCAGGGGCGTCGGAAAGCGCCGTGCTGGAATCGCATCTCCAGGAGTTGCGCGAAGTAGGCTTCGACATCGAGCGCTTCTCCGGCAACACCTTCGCCATCTCGGCCACGCCGTCCGAGCTCCCTCGAAACGATGTCAGCGGATTCCTGAAGAAACTGATTGAGGCTTCGATCGAAGAACGTTCGTCCCACGTCGAGCACGTCCGCGAAAGGATCTGCGCGTCGCTGGCCTGCCAGGCAGCGATCAAAGTGCACCGGCCCCTCGGCGGCGAAGAGATGGCCAGGCTGGTCGCCGAACTCCTCGATTCCTCGAATCCCTACGCCTGCCCGCACGGCCGGCCCATCATCGTCGACATCAAGCACCTCGACATCGAACGCCACTTTCATCGGAAGTGACGGGAAGGTCTTCCATCGCCGCGCCATGCGCATCAGAATGACGGTCTAGGTTCAATCCACCCTTGTAAGAAACCGTCGAAGGCCGTGCTCTTCCATCGAGAGTCCTTCTCCCCGGGCACGGGGAGAAGGTGCAGAAGGCGGATGAGGGGAGCTCACTGGACGAAGCAGGACCCCTCATCCCCGCTTCGCGGACCTTCTCCCCGTGTGCGGGGAGAAGGACTCTCGAGGGGGAGGCTGGCGTTTCTCACCATCACTCACTGGCGCAGCGCGCCATGTCCTCGCTCAGGGCTGACGGTCTAAGGTTCAGTCCACCCTTCGTAGAACTCCTCGGCCGGCGCGCTCCGCCGAGGTAGCCTCGGTGAGGTGATGTGGCCAAGGAGAGGAGCGATTCCGGTGGCGGAGCTGGGAGCGTTGGGCGAACGTCGTGCAGCCTGGCACTTCCGGCTGCGCGGCTACCGCATCGTGGGGCGGAACGTCCGGTTGCGCAGGGGGGAGATCGACCTGATCGTGCGCCGCGGAACGACGCTCGTGTTTGTCGAAGTCAAGACGCGCCAGAGCCTGAGCGCGGGAGAGGGATACGACGCGGTGGATCGGAGGAAGCAACTGCAGCTGATTGCTCTGGTCGATGAATATCTGAGCCGTATCCCCGCTCCGGTCGATGTCCGCTACGACGTCGTTTCCCTTTTCTGGGATGGCCGCCGCTTTCGGCTCCGGCACTTCGTCGACGCCTTCCGTCCGCGCAGCGATCCCCGATTTCCGTGGAAATGGACGCTGTAACCCTGGAAGTCCAGATCGGCGCGCGCCAAATCAAAGTGGAACGAAAAAGGGGCCGCGATTGCTCGCGGCCCCTGATTGCGTTCGTTTGGAGCGGGCAACCGGACTCGAACCGGCGACATCAACCTTGGCAAGGTTGCACTCTACCAACTGAGTTATGCCCGCGTGCGACGAGAGCGACTTTAGCCAGCGGCATCACCACTGTCAAGGCCGTTCGACGCAACCGCCGCTAACGGCACCCTGGTGGAGGCTATTCCGGCCGCGGCTCGAACATTCCGGATTCATGGCCGCTCCACGGTGATGCCATACGCGTGCAGCTTGCGATAGAGGTTGGAGCGCTCCACGCCGAGCGCGTCGGCGGTGCGGCTGACGTTTCCGGCGAACTCCCGGAGGCGGGCGAGGATGTACTGCTTTTCGAACTCGTCGCGCGCCTCGCGCAGGGTCAGGCCGGGATCGACCTCGGCGGGAAGGGTGCTGCGCGTTCCCAGCACGATGTCCTCCGCTTCGATGCTGTCGCTCTTGTGCAGGATGGCCAGTCGCTCGATCACGTTGCGCAGCTCGCGCACGTTGCCCGGCCAGTGATAGGCGCGCAACTTCGAGGCGGCGCCGGCGGAGAGGCGCTTCTTCTCGCTGGCTGACTCCGCGGCAAACCGGCGCAGAAAGTACTCGGCCAGCAGCACGATGTCGTTCCCCCGGGCGCGCAGGGGCGGCACCTCGATGGGGATCACGTTGAGACGGTAAAAGAGATCGCTGCGGAAGCTGCTGGCGGCAATCTCCGCTTCCAGATCCTTGTTCGTCGCCGCGATCACCCGGACGTCGACCACGATCGGTTGCTGCCCGCCCACTTTCTGGAACGTCTGCTCCTGCAGGACGCGCAGAACCTTGGCCTGGGTCTTGAGGCTCATGTCTCCGATCTCATCGAGAAAGAGCGTGCCTCCGTCGGCCATCTCGAACTTTCCCTTCCGATCGTCGATGGCGCCGGTGAATGCTCCCTTGCGATGTCCGAACAGCTCCGACTCAATGAGCTCCTCCGGAATGGCGGCGCAGTTCACGTCGATGAAGGGTTGCTCGGCGCGGGTGGAGAGCCGGTGCAGGGAGCGGGCGACGAGCTCCTTACCGCTGCCGTTTTCGCCGGTGATGAGCACGCGAGTGTTGGAGGGTGCTGCGCTCCGGATGTCCTCGTCGAGCTTCTTCATCACCTCGCTCTCGCCGATCAGCAACTCCTCCAGGGTGAACTGGCGTTTGAGCTCGCGGACCTGATCGCGAAGCTTGCGGTCCGTGAGGGCGTGGTTGACGGTGAGCAGCACACGCTCCAGCGAGAGGGGCTTCTCCAGAAAATCGTACGCTCCCAGCCGGGTGGCCTTGACCGCGCTGTCGATGTTGCCGTGTCCGGAGATGACGATGACCGGCGGGGCTCCGGCCGAGCGCAGCCGCTCCAGGACCGCCATGCCGTCGATGCCGGGCAGCCAGAGATCGAGAAAGATCAGGTCGAATTCTTCGCGGGCGAACAGCGGCACCGCCGCCTCTCCGGAGTCACAGAGCGTGGTCCGATGCCCTTCGTCCTCCAGGATGCTGGCCAGAGTCGTCCGGATCGCTGCTTCGTCGTCGATGATCAGAATTTTCGCCATGGTTTTAAAACCAGAAACCAGAACGGAACGCCGCGATTGCGTGCCCCGTCATCCTGAGGCGCGAAGACGCCGAAGGATCTGCAACAACGCGATGGTCATCGATGAGCATTTTCGTGATTGCAGATCCTTCGCTTCCCGCCCGCTCCCCCGCTCCGCTCAGGATGACGAAGGAGGATTGGTTTCTGGTTTCTGGTTTCTGGTTTCTGCTTCTGCTTTCAGCTTTCTGCTTTCTGCTTTCTATCCCGGAAGCTCGATCTCGAACCGCGTTCCCCTCGGATGATTGTCGTGGACCGAGATCCGGCCGTCGTGGTCGTTGACGATGCGGTGGACGATGGCCAGTCCCAGGCCGGTGCCTCGCCCTTTTGTGGAGAAGTAGGGAAGGAACAGCTTCTCCTTGTCGGCGTCGGCCACGCCGCGGCCTGGATCGGCGACGTCCATGATCACCCGATTCCCGACCCTCTTTGCCGAGACACGAACCTCTCCGCAGTCGGTCGCCTCGACGGCGTTCTTGAGCAGGTTGCCCACTGCGCGACGGATCTGCTCGGGATCGAGCAACCACTCCAGGTCGGGATCGGCCTCCACTCGCACCGTGACTCCCGGCTTGTGGTCCCGATACAGGCTGGCGGCCTGCTCCAGAATCTCCGAAAGGCGGGCGTGCCGCAGATGCACCGCTGGCATGCGCGCGAAGCGGGAAAACTCATCCACCATTCGCTTGAGCTGGCTGACCTCGGAGACGATGGTCTTCGTCCCCTCCTCGATGGCCTGCGGTGTGTCGGCGTCCCCCTGACGGTACTTCCTGGCGATCCGTTCCGCGGAGAGCTGGATCGGCGTGAGCGGGTTCTTGATCTCGTGAGCGATCCTCCGCGCCGCCTCATTCCAGGCCGCCAGCTTCTGCGCCTGCACCAGCTGCGTGGAGTCCTCGAAGGCGGCGACCCATCCTTCGTCACCGCCCCCACCGAGGCGCGACACCGAGACCTCCAGATAGCGGATCTCGCCGCCGCGGATCAAGGTGACCTCGCGGGTCGGAGTGCCCCGGGCCATGAGATCGCCCAAGGTGTTCAGCAGCGGCGTGAGATCGCCGGTCAGGACGCCGCCGAGCGTTGAGTTCGCAGGAGGCTCGACAATCTGGAGGATTCTCAGGGCAGCGCGGTTGATGCTGAGCAGCTCCCGGCTGTCGGTGAAGGCGAGGATACCGGCCGAAACGCTGTCGAGGACAGTGGAGAGGTAGCGGTTGGTCTGGGTCAGCGCGGTGCGCTGGTCGTCGAGCTGCGTCGACATCATGTTGAACGACTCGATCAATTTTCCCACCTCATCGGTGGCCGGAACTTCCACCCGATGCCCATAACCGCCCTCGGCCAGCCGGCTGGTGGCTTCCGCCAGCGCCTTGATGGGGATGGTGATCCGTCGCGACGCATAGATCGAGGTCCACAGCGTCCCGAACAGGATGGCCAGAGTGACCGCGAGGAAGAGCGACGTCTGGGAAGCCTTGAGCGTCGGCCGCTGGGCATCGAGCTGCTGAAAATTCTTATGAGCGATGATTGACTCGTCGATCAACCGGCTCATGGTCAAAGGGATGAAGACTCCGGCCACCGCCGCCGAGCGACCCTCGCCGATGCGGGCCGCCGACCGGATCCATGTTCCGCTGGCTCCGACATCGATCTTGACGGCTCGCCCCCGCGCGGACACCTCATCAAAAAATCTCCTGGGGGGCTCCGGCACTTCCTGAATCGGACTTCTCGGATTGGCCACGACTTTCAGCAGCACCCCATCGCGGTAGACACCGACCATGTCCACACGGTGAAACTCCTCGACGTGCTGCAGGATCGCATCGACCTGCGACGGGTCATCGGCAGCGGGCGTCGCGGCCAGCTCCCGCGCTGCGGCGCCAGCCATCTCCGCCGATTGGTCTTCGGCCATCCGGGCGATGGCCTCGCCGTTGCTCAGAATCCGGCGGACCGGGGTGTTGAACCAGCGATCGATGGACACCCGCAGCAGGTCCGTAGCGAAAAAGAAGAGGATCAGCACCGGGATCAGAGAGGTGGCCACCCAGGCGACCGCGAGCTTGGTGCGGAATCGCGATCCGATGATCCCCCGCTGCCGCTCCAGCACCAGCTTGACGATTCCGCGCAGCAATACGAAGAGGATTCCGAAGATCAGCAGGACGTTGATGTTCGCCAGCACGAACAGCAGCACCTGGCTGCTCAGCGCCTCGGTCGACAGTTCCTTGGCCCGCTGCACCGCGTAGTAGATGAAGCTCGTCGCGGCCAGCAGCAGCAGAGGAACCGTGATGATGAAACGAGGGTCCTTGCGGTAGGCGCGAAGAAACCCACCAACGCTCATGGCGCCGCTTCCCCGACCCTCACCCGCTCCTCACGCCAGCGCGTGGAGACTTCCCAGGGAATGACATACAGCAGCCACCCGCGCATCAGATCGGCCTTGACCCGGACCTTCAACTTGTGGGGAGCGCGCCCACCGATATCGAACAGATTCGGCTCGCCGATGGTGGTCATGGCCCGCTGCAGCGACGGGAGATCGCTGAAGGTCTCCGAACGCACCAGCTTGCGGTCACGCCGGTAGTTCATCAGGTACTCGCGCGTCACTGAATTGAACGTGGCAATGACCTCGATGTGCGCGCGCGCCACACCCTCATCGATCCACAGCGGCCGGCGGCGGAAGATCTCCACGACGTAACTCAGACTGGTGGGAACGCCACTCTGCAGACCCTGGATGGTCTGCTCGCGCTCGAACGCGCGCGCCAGGCTGAAATGGACGCTGACCTCATGCCCGGAGGCCGTCGCGGAGAGATGCTCGATCGTCGGTTCGGCGGCGGAAACCGAGCCCGCGACAAACGCGATGAGAAGAAAGCTGAGAATGGTCCGCATCACGGTGTGGCTTTTTTACCACAGTTTAGCCGGAACCGCTCTTTGGAGAAGGTCGACCGAGTGACAGAAGAGGGCCCCTCTCCTCGCAAGCGGAGGTTGAGCCAGTTGTGCGGCTCAGGCGAAGTTTTCGAACTGCTGCCGCGGGATATCCGTTTGCGACTCTTCCCTCTCTGCGGCCCGCAGAATCTTCTCCACGAAACGGGAGTGGAGTGCGTGTCCGGCGCGATGAGCGGTGATCTCGCCCACGATCGGCCGGCCCACCAGAGCGAGGTCGCCCAGCAGGTCGAGGATTTTGTGGCGCACGAACTCGTCGCGGAAGCGCAGCGGGCCATTGAGCACGCCTTCGTCATCGAGCACGATGCAGTTCTCGACGGAACCGCCGCGCGCGAGGCCCGCAGCGCGGAGCTTCTCCACGTCGCGCATGAAACCGAAGGTCCGCGCCGGAGCAATCTTCTTTAGGAAGCTGTCGTGGTGATAATCGAAGTGGAAGGACTGCCGGCCGATGGAGCGGTGGGCGAAGTCGATCTTGTAAGCCAGGGTCAGACGATTGGAGGGGGCGATGCGGATGCTCTTGTCCCCGTCGGTCACTTCGATCACCTCTCGGATCCTCAGCACCGGAATCTCCGTCCCCAGGCCTGGGACGCCCGCGGCGTCGATCAGATGGATGAAGGGGAGAGCGCTTCCGTCGACGATGGGGACTTCCGGCCCGTCGATGTCGATTTCCAGATCGGTGATCCCGCAAGCCATCACCGAAGAGAGGAGGTGCTCGACCGTTCCGACCGACACGTCGTCCTTGCCCACGGTCGTGGCGTAATCAAGTGCGGTGGTGGATGCCTGGACTGCCGGGATCCGAAGCCCCCCGAGGTCCGAGCGCACGAACGTGATCCCGCTGCCTGCAGGCGCAGGACGAAGCTCGACCCGGGTGTAGATCCCGGAGTGCAGGCCGATGCCGGTGATGCTGACGTTGGTGTTGATCGTTTTGCGTTCGACGTACATGGTCACCGGTCTCTAGAGCGAGGGAAATGCCACGGTGATGTGTCGTGACCTTTGTTATATAACTCTTTTATTTCAAGTAACTTGACCCGGATTGCCCGCGGCAGGAGTCCTTGAATTGTGTGGCGCTTGAGACGCACGAGTGTGGCTGAATCGACACACAGCGCGGCGGCGCACCGAATCTTCACGCGGCGGGCGACCTAACCGCGGTCTTTCATCGCCGAGGCGGCTTCGCGGTCCAGTTCGCGACCCTTCTCCGTGGCTCGCTTGTCGAAGAGCTTCTTGCCGCGCACCACGGCGATCTCCGCTTTCACCCTGCCGCCTTTGAAGTACAGGCGCAAGGGAACGATGGTCAAGCCCTTTTCCACGAGCTGAACGTGCAGCTTGTCGATCTCCCGACGGTGGAGCAAAAGCTTGCGGGTCCGCTCCGGATCGTGGTTTTCGCGGTTGCCATGGGTGTAGGCGGAGATGTGCATGCCCAGGATGAAGGCCTCGTCGTTCTTGACGATGACGTAGCTGTCCTTGAGGTTCGCCTTCCCGTCGCGCAACGACTTGACCTCGGTGCCGGTCAGCGCCACGCCCGCCTCCAGCTTCTGGAGGACGAAGTAATCGTGCAGCGCCTTCTTGTTCGAGGCGATCAACTTCTCGTTCGCGTCACCCTTCACCGTCATGGGACGGGGATGATGCCATGGGAAGGTCAGAAGGCAGAAGGCAAACCAGAAACGCAGAAAAGAGAAACCAGAAAGGTGCTTTCGCGGTTCTGAGCGAAGCGAATGGAGCGCCGAAGGTAGCTGGTCTTCCGAGCGCCGCCGGGGACGGTTCATTAGAAGGCGCGATGCTGGTGAACTGGGTGCCTTTCGTAGCGCCGGCATCCCTGCCGGCCGTGCCGCGGGCATCCTGCCCGCGGAAGCTCGCCCAGTGAGCGCCGGCTGGAAGCCGACGCCACGGCCGGCAAGGATGCCGGCGCTACTTTCGCTTCGCTCAGAACCACGAAGCGCACGTTCATCGCCCACTCATCGGCTCATCGCGCTGCTTCCCAGCTTCCAAGAAACTCAAAGGTTTTATGCGGATTTGCGAGTCCCGTAGGGACGATTGAACTTAGCCCAGGACTTCAGTCCTGGGACTTGAGGGGCTTCCCCAGACGAGTCCCGGAGGGACGATTGACGATGCTTCGTTGTGACATTTTCAATCGTCCCTACGGGACTCACTTTTCAGGGGCATCAAACCCAGGACTGAAGTCCTGGGCTAAGTTCAATCGTCCCTACGGGACTCGCAAATCCGCATAAAACCTGGGAGTTTCTTGGAAGC
>JBKJQB010000342.1:0-34241 GCA_046594105.1 Thermoanaerobaculia bacterium | reverse complement strand
TGGGAGCGGTCGCCGGGCTGGCCATGCGCGAGGCCACGCGCCCGGCGCGCATGGGCTTTCCGGACATGCGGAGCTACCCCTCGTTCAACCAGATGCTGGGGCAGCAGATGTACGGCGAGTGGATCCATCGCGCGTATGACGGTGGTCTGCGCCTGATGTCGGCGCTCGCCGTCAACAACTGGCTTCTCAGCTCGCACCCGGTCAAGCGATCGCTGCTGGGGGTCTCGCAACCGGAGGACGACAAAGGAAGCGCGGACGTCCAGGTGGCGGACCTCAAGGCCTGGGCCGCCCGACCGGAGAACCGCACCTGGGTTGAGGTTGCGTTCACACCGGCGGACGCGCGCCGGATCATCTCCGAAAACAAGCTGGCCATGGTCCTCGGCGTCGAACTCGACGTTCTCGGAAATTTCGTTCCGAACAATCATTGGACGGAACCGGGCGCCGTGGTCATGCCCGACGACAGCCATCCAGACCAGCAACGTGCGCTCATCCGGGCCGAGCTCACCCGCCTCTATCGCCAGGGAGTGCGGCAGATCGGCCCGTTCCACTATGTCAACGGTGTCTGGGGCGGCTGCGCCATGTTTCTGCGCATTTTCAACGAGGTGAATCGCAAGATCACCGGAAGCAACGTGCCGGTCGTGAGCGGCGGAGCGCAAGGGATTCGCTACCGCCTAGACATGGACTCCTGGGGCCTCGACGGCATCGCCAGCCGGACCATCATGACCGGAGACGGGCCGGATCGTCAGTCCGACCCGACGTGGGAACGCACTCCACTTGGCCACATCAACGCCGCGGGGTTGACGCAGGCCGGCGAGATTCTCTTCGCCGAGATGGCCGGGCGCGGCATGCTCATCGATCTCGATCACGCTTCGTCCCGCTCGGCGGACCGTCTGATGCAGCTGGCCACGGCCCGGGCATACCCCGTCATGTCGTCGCACACAGACTTCGCCGACCTCGGTTTCACCGGTCCCGGCGAATTCTCACGCCTCCCTTTCGCCGACAACGATGCGGCCAATCTCCGCCTCTTCGACACGACCATCATCGGGCCGCTGCGCCATGAGGGTCAGGCCACGCGCACCAAGGTTCAGACGATTGCACGCCTGGGAGGTGTCACCGGCGCCATCCTGTGGTTGCCTCGACGACTGAGCTGGGGCCACGCCGTTCCCAACGACTGCGATGGATCTTCGAAGACCTGGGCCCAGGGTTATCAGTACGCGGTGGAAATGACCGGCGGCCAGGGAGTGGCTCTCTCCACCGACCGGATCACCCTCGAGCCGCGCTTCGGCCCGAATGCGGCGTACCTCCTCGGCCTCGAGCACGACACGATGACCAACCGGGACCAACGCCGTTTCCAGCAGGTCGATGCGCAGCGCAACGGCGTGCGCTATGACATTCCCATCAAAGAGTGGCGGGCTTTCCGCTTCGCCCCAGCAGCGGGCAGCGCGTGGTCCAAGACGCCCTACGGCGGCGGATGGGAGGCCAAGTCGTGGGAGCACGAAGACGCCTGGAAGGCTCTCGCTGCCTGGGCCGCGGGGCGCAATCCGCGCACCATGCCCCAGCATGGCGAGATCGAGCCCTCTGGCGATCCGACACATAGCGGCCGGATCATCAATTACGCCTGGGGCCTGTGGTCCCGCAACGAGACGGAGCTGGAGTCCGACTGCGGGCTGGGCTGCGACAGCGGAACGCTGAACGAGCGCTACGCGGCGTACTGCGTGAAGAATCACATCACCCCGCACGAGCTGACGCGCTGGCGAGACGCCACCGGCATCGTGGAGCACTATCGGTGGGTCAAGACGGTCTGGGATGAGTGGGAGCGGATGAATGGCAGCAACGACCCGCTGCGCAGACAGGTGTTCGGCAACCGCGATTACGACGTGAACCTCGATGGTGTGGCCCACTACGGGATGCTTCCCGACTTTCTGCAAGACGTGGCGAACTCGCACCCCCGGCCCGCTGAAGTTGGGATGTACCTCGACCCACTCTTCCGCTCGGCCGAGAGCTACATCAGCATGTGGGAGAAGGCTCGGAACAGCGCGGGGCTGCACGACGCTGATCCCTGAGAACGAGATCGCGTTCAGGACGCCACCTCGCGAACAGCTTGCAGCTCTCGGGAAATCTTGCTGCCTTCGGAGCGCCGGCATCCTGCCCGCAGGAGCTCGCCGAACAGCGCCGGCTGGAAGCCGGCGGACCGGCCGGCAAGGATGCCGGCGCTCCGTTCGCTCCGCTCAGAAGAACCACGTAGCGCACGTTCATCGCCCACTCATCGGCTCATCGCGCTGTTTCCCTAGCTCCCGAGGACAGGCTCCTGGACGACTTCACTCTCAGCAGTCCTGCGACATTGGACAGCCCCTAAACTGCCAGAACTTTCGCGAGATAGAGCGTCAAGAACGCCGTGACCACTAGACACCAGAGGAACAATCTCTTGCGAGCGCGCAGAAACTCTTCCGGCGTGATTTCGGGACCAAGAGATCCGGTCCGTCCAGCAATCAGCCAGTTCCCCAGCGAGGCAAAAGCGTACACCAGCACGCAGCCGAGGTAGACCACCAGCGACATCGAGTTGGTGGGATAGCGCCCCAGCAGGGCGGCGCAAAAAGGGAAGAACGCCGCGGCGGCAAGCTGAACAAAGTGAAGGACCAGCATGGCTCGCGTGATGACGCGAAAGTGGTGATAGTGCTGGTTGTGCCGGTACCAGAAGATCCCGAGCACGATGAAGCTGATCAGGTAGCTCACGAAGATGGGCGCGTGATGGCCAAGCGCTCGCGCCATCTCTTCGACCGAGTTTCGATGGACCAGCTCGGGCACCTTCAGTTCGAGGACGAGGAGAGTCATGGCGATGGCAAAGACGCCGTCGAAGAGAAACTCCAGCCGGCTCTTGCTGATCGCTGGCGCCGCCTTCAGCCTTTCATTCATAGCGTCTCCCGCGTCTCATCAATGGCCGGCTCCGCGCGGTGCGAGGCCTGGCAGAGATCGCAGGAGCACAGGTCGCGCAGGCGATCGTAAGTCCACATCCCATGCTCGTGGCCATCCATCCAGTTCGGTTGAATGGCGTAGTTGCCGACCTGCACTGCGTTGCGCAGCTGGAAGGAGAGCGCGGTGTAGCGGGGGGCCGGCCCCAGAGCGGTGCGGC
The DNA here is from genome assembly GCA_046594105.1 of Thermoanaerobaculia bacterium. Taxonomy (GTDB): domain Bacteria; phylum Acidobacteriota; class Thermoanaerobaculia; order Gp7-AA8; family Gp7-AA8; genus JBDSGC01. The sequence continues at coordinate 31,111 of JBKJQB010000342.1, read as the reverse complement.
CGAAAAGATCCGGCTCGCCGGAGCAACCTGCGCAGGGGCAGGCCCGGCGCAGTCCCTCCAGCGGGTAGTAGGATTCATGGCCGTCGTCCCAGACCACCACGAAGGTGTCGCCAAGGGTCTGCCAGGTTCTGGGAGCGGGCATCGGGGAGGCGAGACTAGCACGGCACTTCCGCTGAGAGCCTCGGCCGGCACGGCCGGCCGCGCTGGTTGCCCAAGGCTACGCCAGGATCGCGCTCCAAGACTTTCTGCCGCGCAGGCTCCTAGCCCGCATTTCTCACACCCGTCCGTCGCGAGGGCGAGCAAAGTGGCTCGGATGCGAGGCGCGCGAAGGAAGCGTGACGACGGCGTACTGGACGGTACGTCGAGGAGCGATTCAGAGCGCAACTCAGCGCAACGAAGGCAGACGAGCCAGTTTCCGCGTCTGCAGCAGGATGGGTGTGAGAAATGCGGGCTAGACTGCGACGCTAACGCCGACCTACATGCCGACCTACAAACTGACCATCGAATACGAAGGCACGCGCTACTCCGGGTGGCAGGCCCAGGGCAACACGCCGAAGACCATCCAGGGACATCTGCTGCGCGCTGCCGAGGATGTGCTGGGTGAGGTGGACATCGGCGGCGCGGGACGGACGGATGCCGGCGTGCATGCCACCGGGCAGGTGGCCCATCTGCGCACCCACCGGGCAACGGATCCGTTGCAGTTGCAGCGGAAGATGAATGATCTTCTGCCCCACGACATCGCCGTGCTGGCCATCGCGCGCGCTGACGATCGCTTTCATGCGCGGCATGACGCCACCAGTAGAACGTATCTCTACCAGATCGCTACCCGGCGCACCGCCTTCGCCAAGCCGTTCGTGTGGTGGATCAAGGACCGGCTCGACGCACAGGCCATCCAGTCTGCCGCCGCGGTCCTCGCTGGGCGCCATGACTTCAGCGCCTTCTCCGACAAGCGCTTGAAGGAGGACGAGTCGCGCATCGTGGTCGTGGAGCGCTGCGAGAGCGTGGTGGCCGGCGACCTGATCCTGGTGCGCATCGAGGCCTCGCACTTTCTCTGGAAAATGGTGCGCAAGATCATGGCCTTCCTTGTGGAGATCGGACGGGGCAACGGCGACGCAAGCGACCTCGCCGAGCGACTGCACCCGGACGCAGAGCCCTTCCAGCCCACTGCCCCGCCATCCGGACTCTTTCTGGAATCGATCACCTACGGCAAGGAACGCTTCGCGCGGGAACTGCTGCCGATCGTGCCAGTCCATCCATTCGCGGCGAGCCGAGCCAATGAAGAACGAACGCGCAATCGTCGCCCGAATCCGTGAACTGTTCCCGCAGGACCGCGCAGTGGTCGGCATCGGCGACGACGCGGCGATCGTCGGCGAGCAGGTAGCCACCACAGACCTGCTGATCGAGGACGTCGACTTCACGCGGTCAACACCAGTCGAGTTCATCGCGCGGAAGAGTCTGGCTGTGAACCTGTCGGACCTCGCCGCCATGGGTGCGCTCCCCTCATTCGGATTGGTGGCCCTCGGACTCCCGCCGTGGATCGAGCCCGATCTCGATCGCTTCCTGGTTTCCCTGGCCGATGCTGCACGCAGGTTTACCTTTGACCTGGTGGGCGGCGACCTTTCTCGCTCCGACAAATTGATCGTGTCGATCGCGGCGTTCGGTCACGTTCAGGGTCGCGCCCTGTTGCGCAGCGGCGCTCAGCGTGGCGATCGCATCTACCTCAGCCGCCCCATCGGCGCATCAGCCGCGGGGCTTCACCTGCTGCAGCACGGTTGGACCGCCGGCGGCGAGCCGCAGGATGCTTCTGCGCCCTACGCCCTGCGCGAGTTCGCCTCGGCGGCGATCCGGCGTCATCTCGATCCGGAGCCGGAGATTGCCCTCGGGCTGGAGCTCGCGCGCCTGGAGAGCACAACCTCCTGCATCGATGTCTCCGACGGGCTTTCCTCTGATCTCGCACGCTTGTGCGAAGCGTCAGGAGTGGGCGCAGACATCGAGAAAGCGAGGTTGCCGATTTTCCCGGACCTGCTCGCCGCCGGCGGCAAGCTGGGGATCCATCCCGTTGATGCGGTGCTGCATGGAGGCGAGGAGTACGCGCTGCTGTTCACATCGACGATGCGGGAATCGGAATTGAGCAGCCGTCTGAAGCGGCCGGTGTATGCGATCGGGCGCATGGTCGACGAGCCCGGTGTGCGGCTCGATGGCCAGGTGCTGGAAGCGCGGGGTTTCGATCACTTCGCAACGTGATCGAGAGTTCGAGGGACGCGTCGGCACTGCTTCGCGTATCCGCCGGCAGAGATACCGGGAGTGCGGCCCGTTGGGGCCCTGCTCCGAAACGCAGAGCGTCTTTTGTCAGGCTCCGGCGCGGGAGGTTCGGGGCGCCAGGTTGGAAGCGACCGCTAAAAAAAACGCGCTCAGACCGAGCGTGGTCCGCACGGCGTGCGCCCGGCTCCAGGTGCGAGCCAGCAACTGCGAGTCGTCGCTTGCGTAGTCCGTGGCCGCCTTTGCGTCCAGCCGGCGATTGATGGGCACCGTACCCATCACCGTCGCAGCGAGGACTCCCGCCAGACTGACGGCGGCGGCAGTGTCCAGAGCCCGGTGAAAGCGCGTGGAACGACTGCCGGCCACGGCAAGGGTCACGGCGCTCCCGAGGGCCACCGGACCGATGGCGTTGAAGAAGTCGAGACTCTTCAAAGCCTCCAGTACGCGCATGCGCTCGCGGGGAAGCTCTTCCTTCCAACCGGGAACCAGCGGGGCGCCCCCGAATCCGAGAGACCCGGCGAGCAGACCGGACGTTGTGAGATTGATGAACCGCAGCACCGATTCGATCGCCGGTTTCATGGATGGCTGGCCCTCGTCTGTTACTTGCGAGCGTCTTCCAGTTGCTTGATGCGGCTGACGATGTCGCGGTAGTTGCTGTTCATGCCGTACACCTCCATGAACGCTTTCTGCGCGTTGTCAGTATCGCCGACTTCCATGTGTGCTGAACCGAGATCATAGAGAAGACCCACGTGCTCGTCTTCGGTGATCTCCGGCATTTCCAGTCCCTTGCGGTACCACTTGATGGCCAGCTGCGGCATGCCCTTCTCCAGAAAACACAGACCGAGCATGGAGGCACACTCGACGGCGCGCTTGGCGTCTTTTGATGCGAGCTGGAACTCGCCGATGGCCTCATCGATGAGGCCCATCTCTTTGTAGGCAATCCCGAGGTTGTAGTGGGTGTCGTAGTCTTCGGAGTCGAGCTGTTGTTCGACGCCTTTCTTAAACTCTTTGAAAATCTCCTCGAGCGACTGTTCTTCCTCGGAGAGAGAGATCTGCTCGGAGTCTTCCTCCATCTCCGACTCGAGCTCGGCGGCGAGATCGAAGAAGTTGTCTTCATCCGCGAAGAGATTCTCCTCCTGCACCTGCGGCAGCGGAGGTGGCGGAACAGTCGATGCCGCGGGAGGTGGTGGCGGGATGGGGATGACGTCGTCGTCGTCATCGGGCAAGGCGCCCAGCAGCTCGTTCTCGATTTCGTCTCGGGACAGCGTGACCGGCGGCGGAGGAGGCGCTGGTTTTGCCGGCGCTACCTTTGCCGGCGCCGGCTTCGGTGGGACTGCCTTGGGCGCCGCTGGCGAGGGAACCGCAGCGGCCGGCTTGAGCGCCGATCGCGAAGGGGCGGGGATTGCGGCGGCGGCGATGGCAGACGCGGCGGCAGCCGCAGCATCGAGGCGTCGTCGCCGCTTGATCAGGTCGGGCTGGTTGGGGAAGCGTTCCGTGAGGGCATTGAGTTTCGTTCGCGCTTCATCGAAAAGTTCCTGCTCGATGTAGAAATCGATCTCGCCTACCGCTTCCTGCGTGAGGGTCTCCGGCTCCTTGGCAGCTTCGACGTCCGCTTCGACGCCGAAGAACGGTTCCTCCGCGGCCGGGGCCTCGTTCAGCGTGTCGCCAAAGTTGAGCTCATCGTCCGGCTCCAGTTCCAGCGTGGTGGGGACGGCCTCTTCCTCTACCACCGGCTCGGGCTCAGGTTCGACGGGGATCGAGTCCAGAGAGACCGCGGTTTCCGTCTCCTCGAACGAAAGTGGTGCATCGTCGAAGGAGAGGGAGTTTTCGTCGCTCGCTAACTCATCAAACGAAAGAGACGGCTCCGGCAACGCGACCGGCTCCGCCTCGAGCTCCATCTCGATTCCCGCGGGCTCGTCTTCGAGCTCCAGAGCTTCCGGCGATTCGAGGTCGAAGCTGATCTCGTCGTCTGCAGGCGGCGCGGGCGCGACGACGTGCGGCGGAGCGGCACGCTCGACCGTTGGCGTTGCGGCGCGAGCGCTCTTCGGAGGTCCGAAGGAGTGTCCCCGACTTGTGAATTCGTTCCGTACGGCATCGATGGTGGCTGTGTCGTCGATGTCGTGCAGCAGCGCGACGTACTGACTGGCCGCCGTACGCGCTGCGTCAACCTCTCCCTCGTCCAGGAGAATGCGAAACAGCTTGTCGTGCCCGGGCAGATGCTTCGGGGCCCGCTCGACGACCGCGCGAAGATGCTCGATGGCTTTCTCGGCCAGACCGTACTTCGCGAAGACCTCCGCCTCGGTCAGGTGCTCGGTGATGAAGTCGAGGTCTTCGTTCCGCTCGTCCGGATCGGCCGCCGTCTCCATGCGCGGAGGTGGGGCGGGAGGGGCAGGACTGGAGAAGTCGGCGCTCAGGTCGAGATCGATGGGGCCTGAGGAATCGAGATCGATCGACATCGCGCCATCGTCGAATTTCTCGACGGAGGGAACTTCCGCGACAGGAATGTGTGCGGGAACATCGGCCTGCCTGGGGCGGGCGGGAGCGCTGTCGCCCCCTCCCATCTGCGATTTCACGAAGGCGAGCTTGTTCCGGTGCTGCGCGTTCTGCGGTTCGCGCTGGATCAGACTCTCCAGGACCTTCGACGCCTGATCGTAGGAACCCCTGGCGATGTGCGCCTCGGCCAGGCTGTTCATGGACGCCAGGATGTTGGTCTCCTCGTTCAGCTTCGTGTAGATCTGCACCAGGCGCTCCAGCGTCGGCGCGTGACCGGAGTCCACACGAAGGATCCGGTTCATCATTTCTACCGCAGCCCCGCGCTCTCCCCGCTGCACGGCTTTCTCGACCAGAGGCTGGATCATCTCCAGCGCTCGATCAGGCTGGTTCTGCTTGAGCGACAGGTCGGCCAGCGTCTCCCGGATGGAGACGTCGTTCGGATCGGCGGCCAGACCCTTTTCCAGAGCGGAACGGGCGGAGTTCACGTCGCCCTTGCCCATGAGGACGCGAGCCCACATCGACAAAAGCCGGGGGTTGTTCTTGTTGGCGCCGAGGGCGGTCTCTACGATCTGCTGGGCGTTTTCGTAATCTTTCGCTTCCAGCAGCGCGGTGACCAGCGAGTCCACCAGATCGACGTTGGAGGCATCGATCTTCAGCGCTTTCTTGAAGACCTGCACCGCCTCATCGAGCATGCCCCGTTTGAGCAGCATGCGTCCGACACGGTCGTACTCGTTCAGCGCTTCCTTGGTCTGGTTATTCTGCGAGTAGAGATCGGCCAGCTTGACGTGAACGTTGATGGAGTTCGGATCGAGCTCGGAGATCTTCCGGTAGATCGACAGCGCGTTTCCGGGATCGCCGTGCTTCAGGTAGTAATCGGCCAGAACCTGATACTGGCTCTTGGCCTCCATGGCCAGTCCCTGCTTGGCGTAAAGATCGGCGAGCTTCGCGTAGATCTCCAGCTTGGAGGGATCGAGCTTGTTGATCTTCTTGTAGATGGCGATGGCTTTGAGGAAGAAGCCATCGCGCGAGTAATGGTCGGCGATCTTGCCGAAGACCTTGACGGCCTCGTCGTTCCGGTTGATGCGGACCCAGAGATCGCCGATGCGATTGAGCGTGTTGACGTCGTTCGGGTTGTCTTCGAGCAGGCGTTCGTATTCTTTGATCGCCGGCTCGATCTTTCCCTTCGCGACCAGCTTCTCTGCGCTGGCAATGACCTTATCGCGTTGAACCGCCATCGTCTCCGTCTCGCCCGAACAGCAATCTCGGTTCCTCGACCCCTTGGAATGATCTCCGGTGAATCGGACTCGGACCGTAGAGCCTCAATGCTGCCTGATGCCCTTCCGTTCCGTAGCCCCGATTGTGTCGGAAATCGTACACGGGGTAGCGGTCATGATACGACTCCATCAGCAGATCGCGATAGACCTTCGCTACGATTGATGCCGCAGCAATGGAAATGCTGCGACGATCTCCCCCGATCAAAGGCACCTGGGGCATCTCCAGCGACTCGATGGTCACGGCGTCCAGCAGCAGAATGTCAGGGCGCACCGAAAGGTTTTCCACTGCCGTAGCCATGGCCACCTTGCTCGCCTGCAGGATGTTGATCTGATCGATGGTGTGCGCCTCAACCACTCCGATTGCTACGGCACGGGCGCGCTGAAGGATGGCTCGGCACACCGACACCCGGTTGTGGGCGTCCACCTGTTTCGAATCGTTCACACCCATCAGCGTGGGATCCGACTCGAGGATCACGCATGCGGCGACGACCGGACCGGCCAGACAGCCTCGCCCCACTTCGTCCGTGCCGGCCACAGCCCGAAAACCGAAATCGCGGAGCCGGCGCTCGATCGCCGAAAGCTCAGCGACGCGCGCCAACTCCGCGAAGAGATGCTCAACGACGAGCTCGTTCGCAGAAGGCTTGTCAGCCCTTGCGCTTCTCTTCGATACGGGCTGCTTTGCCCCGGAGATCCCGGAGGTAATAGAGCTTCGCGCGACGGACCCGGCCATGGCGTTCCACCTCGATGCGATCGATCGTCGGCGAGAAGAGAGGGAACATGCGCTCCACTCCAACCCCCCCGGAGACCTTACGAACAGTGAACATCTGACGGGCACCGCCACCCTTCCGGGCGATGACAAGGCCCTGGAAGATCTGGATGCGCTCTTTGTCGCCTTCCTTGACCTTCACGTGGACCTTGATCGTATCTCCGGGGGAGAAGTTGGGCATATCGTCGCGAGTCTCGCGAGACTCGACCAGTTTCATGATGTCTTGAGCCATGGAAAACCTTCCTGATTCTTTAGAAGCGAGCCCGCAAGCATCGCCGATTTTGCTTGATTCTGCAAGGGGTTGCAGCGACCGGAGGGACGCCGCGCCTGCCGTAGAACCACGCGGCCCCCTGGAGCATTTCACCACTTCTCAAGGTTCGCGTGGCAGCCGCTCCAGAATGCTTCGCGCCTCGTCGTCCAGGACCACGCTCTCCAGGAGATCGGGGCGCCGGGTGAGCGTGGCCTGCAGAGCCTGCTCCCGACGCCACCGACGGATGTTTTCGTGGTGACCGGACAGCAGGATCTCCGGAACCTTCAGACCGCGGACTTCCTCGGGCCGCGTGTAGTGCGGATAGTCCAGAAGCCCACTGTAGAAGGAGTCCTCCTCCACAGAACTGCTGTTCCCGACCACGCCCTCGACCAGCCTGCCGACCGCGTCGGCCATGAGCATCGCCGGGAGCTCTCCGCCGGAGACCACAAAATCGCCCACGGAAATCTCATCCGGATGCAGCGTCTCCCGCACCCGCTCGTCGAACCCCTCGTAGCGCCCGCAGAGAATGACGAGCCACCTCGCCTCCAACAATTCGCCGGCCACCGACTGCCGGAACACCCGTCCCTGAGGTGTGGTCATGATGATTCGCGGGCTGACCGCGCTGGCGCTCCCTTCGGCAATGATGGCGTCGACGCATCGCAGGACCGGCTCGGCCAGCATCACCATCCCCGGGCCGCCGCCGTAGGCTTCGTCGTCGGTGGAGCGGTGCCGGTCCGTGGCAAAGTTCCGCAGGTCCCACACCCGCACATCCAGCAGCCCCTGCTTGACCCCGCGGGCGATCACTCCCTCGGCGAGCAGCGGCTCAAACATCTTCGGAAAGATGGTGACGAAGTCGACGCGAACCTTTGCCGTCACTGCGGAGCGCCCTTCTCCCTGTCGGGGGCGTTGGATTTTCGCGGACCCAACTTCGATCCCCGCTTCTGATCTTCGACCGCCGGCACGGCCCCAAGATCATCGAGCCCCTCGGGCAGGGCCATCACGATCTGTTTCGCCGCAAGATCGATCCCCGTGCAGATCGCTGCGGCAAAGGGAACGTCGAACGATCTCCCCTGAGTCGTTTCGACGGTCAGCAGAATTCCGCCGCCCCCTTCGTAAGCATCGACGATCGTCCCCAGCGCCAGCCCCTGGGAGTCCACTGCAGCGAGACCGGTCAGGTCGTGCAGAAAGTATTCGTCGTCGGGGAGGGATCGCGACTCCGTTTGCGGGATTTCGATCGTCCAGTTGCGGACTGCCTGCAAATCTTCCGGAGTATCGATTCCCTCGAACTTGACCAGGGCCCGACCGGCGTGCACTCGCGTGCTTTCGATGCGGGAGGGTCTGGTCTGCGCTTCGTCCGGCGACACGAGCAACACCGTCTCCAGCTCCGCAAATCTCTCGGACGAATCGGTCCAGGGCTCCACGCTGGCCTCACCGCGGACGCCATGGGGCTTCCGGATGATTCCGACTGCGATTCGCTCATCGCCGATTCCCTGTGCAGGCACGTCTCCCCCTGGACCATCACCGTCTTGTCGATTGGCTGTCATCAGAGGGACTTTTTAACGGCGCGGCCGAGACGGGCCGTGCCACGCTGCCTGCCGTGCCCGGCTCAGTCGACAATGTCGAGGATGTAGCGCCGGCGCGACTTCTGGCTGGCCGCCGCCAGCAACGTCCGGAGGGCGCGGGCCGTTCGACCCTGGCGTCCGATCACTTTTCCCAGATCCGGCTGGGCCACTTCCAGCTCGATGACGGTCTGATCGCCGCGGTCGTACGTGTGCGCGTGTACCGCGTCGACGTCATCAACGAGTGACTTTGCCACGAACTCGATCAGCTTCTTCATTTCGGGAGGCGCAGTTCCGACTACGCTGTGGCTTTGTTCTTCTTCACGATCGATTTCACGGTGGGGGACAGCTGGGCGCCTTTGCTCATCCAGTACTCCACGCGGGTGTGGTCGATCCTGACGTCAGCCGGATTCTTCTTGGGATCGTAATGACCGATCTGCTCGAGGACGGCCGCACTCGGAGTCCGCAGGGAGTCCGAAACGACGATCCGGTAAAAAGGCGAGTGGGTCGCGCCACCACGGCGCAGGCGAATCTTCAGCATGTAAAAGGCTCCTTGCTTCGTTTGGGGCGGCCCGAGGCCACCTGTGATGTTGTTGCCAGACGCCCATGATTGAGCGTCTTTTCCCCGAGCGGCCGGCAATCCTACCGGACCACGGCGTCGAACGGCAACCCTATTGGAGGAATTCCGGTGGAAGCCCCTTCATCATCTTGCCGAACTTCCGTGCTCCCAGTCCTTTGGAGAACGTCTTCATCATCTTTTTCATCTGCAGGTACTGCTTGAGGAGACGGTTGATCTCCTGAACCGAGGTGCCCGAACCCCTGGCCACCCGCTTTTTCCGGGACCCGTTGATGATCTGGGGATACTCCCTCTCTTTGGCGGTCATGGAGTCCAGAATCGCCTGCATCCGGACGATCGATTTCTCGTCGATGTCCTCTTCGCTGACCTTGCCCGCTCCCGGGATCATGCTCACCAGCTGCGACAGCGGCCCCATCTTTTTGACCTGAACGAGTTGGGCGCGCAGGTCCTCGAGGGTGAATTTGTCTCTGGCCACCCGATGCGCAAGCCGTTCGGCTTCTTTGCGGTCGGTCTCCGCCTCCACCTTCTCGATGAGGGAGAGGACATCGCCCATCCCGAGGATCCGGGAGGCCATGCGGTCGGGATGGAAGACGTCGAGGTCCGCGTACTTTTCGCCGACGCCCACCAGCTTGATCGGTCGGTTCACCACCGACTTGATCGAGAGCGCCGCGCCGCCACGGGCGTCGCCATCGAGCTTGGTGAGTACGATGCCGGTCACGCCCAGGCGATCGTCGAATTCTTTGGCCGACTTGACCGCGTCCTGGCCGGTCATGGCGTCAGCGACGAACAGAATCTCGCTGGGACGGGTCTCCCGTTTGATCGCGTCGAGCTCGAGCATCAGCTCCTCGTCGATGTGCAGACGACCAGCGGTATCGAGGATCACGGTGTCGTACAGCAGGGTCTTCGCTTCGCGCACGGCGTTCTTCGCGATCTGGAGCGGTTCGCGGACATCGCCCAGCTCGAAGAACGGGACCTTGACGTTTCCGGCCACGATGCGGAGCTGCTCGATGGCAGCGGGGCGGTAGACGTCGCAGGGAACGAGCAGTGGCCGGCGGCCGCGATTCTTGAGGTGGAGGGCCAGTTTGCCCGAGGTGGTGGTCTTTCCCGAACCCTGCAGGCCGGTCATCATCACCACGGCGGGATCGCCCACCAGCGCCAGGCCGACTTCGTTGCCGCCAAGGAGCTGCTGGAGCTCGTCGCGAACGACCTTGGTGACCTGCTGGGCGGGGGAGAAGGCGGTGAGGACATCCTGGCCGACGGCCTTCTCGCGCACGCGGGCGGTGAATTCCTTCACCACCTTGAAATGAACGTCCGCTTCGAGCAGCGCGACCCGGATCTCCTTGAGGGCGCTGTCGATGTGCCACTCGTTGAGGCTGGCTTCGCCTCGCAGCGTCTTGAAGACGCGATCCATCTTGTCCTGCAGGTTGTCGAACATGCGGATGGCTAAAACGGGAACGTCACGAAAAAAATCCGCAGGCGGCCGCTCTCACACCCGAACCTACTGGACCGATTGTCGAGCCTCACGGGTGGGGCGCGTGGCGCTGCTGCGACCCAGCCGCCTCGAACCGTCGGCGCGGTCGCAGGCGGAGCGGATCATTTCCCGGCTGGCGCAGCCACCGCGCCAGTCCGCGCAGCGTGCGGAAGCGCTGGTAGGCGCTATCGCGTCCATTGCCGCCGCGGGCCCAGCTTCCGCCCACGATCACCGTCGTCCCCAGCGACGCGCAGTGGGCAACCAGCCGGTCGAAATCGGTGTAGCGGAACGGGTCGGCCGTTCGCGCCGTGAGAGCCAGCACGGCCGGACGCATCTCGTCGACTGCTCGCCGGATCGAGTTCCAGGGAAGATTCGCTCCCGCAAAATCGGTGCGCCAGCCTCTCCACTCGAACATCAGTCTGACCAGCCTGAGCGGCAGCTCGTGCCACTCATCGGGAGGACAGGCCAGGGTGACCAGCGCCGCTCCGGGAGTGCTGCCCGGCCTCAGCCCGTCGATCACCTCGCTGACCATGTTCGTGGCGCGATGCTCCTGCTCGATTCCGAGCTCACCGGCGGCCCATCGGATCCCAATCTCGCGCAGCGCGTCCCCCACCACGCGATCGAGGAATGCAGCTCGCTGCCCAAGATCGCTCACTCGCGGCATCACCAGCTTGCGCACCGCCTCGGCGTCTCCCGACTGCAACGCCTGGAACAGGGTGACGTCTGCCGGAGGAGGAACCACCACGCGCATCCGCGCTTCGTCCATCGAGGGCAATCCGTCGGTCGGGAGATTGCGGATGGAGGCGAACCGGTACAGCGCAGCGATCGAGTAGCGCCGGTGACGGCCCGGCGTCTTCACCGCCTCCAGCTCTCCGTCGTCAGTCCACCGCTTGACGCTCGAGACGCCAACCCCGAAAAGGCGGGCTACGTCCGTGCTGGTCCACAAATTGCCGTGGTTCCTGCGAGGTCTTTCATCCATTTCCCACATAGGTTATCAATTCGAGCTGGCGTTGTTATAGCATCAAAAACGTCCAAAACACCCGAAGCAACGTAGAGATCCAGAGGAGAACATCATGCAGCTCACTGCAACCACCACCGTCGACCAACTCGCCGGCGTCGCCGCGATGTCCGACACCGACATCGATCAACTCCCCTTCGGAGCCATCCGGCTGGACAAAACGGGCAAGGTCCTTTCCTTCAATCGGCGGGAAGCAGACCTGACCGGGCGCGACCCCAGAAAGGTGATCGGGCGCAACTTCTTCACCGAGGTCGCTCCCTGCACCAACGTGCAGACCTTTGCAGGCCGCTTCCGGGAAGGGGTCGCCGCGAAGAGTCTCCACGTTGTTTTTCCTTACCGCTTCGACTTCGAGATGGCGCCGCGCGACGTCACGGTCACGCTGTTCTATTCAGAGCAGACTGACAGCGCCTGGGTGTTCGTCCGCGATTCCGCGTCATGAACGATGCGAACACCGCCATCATCGATCAGCTCTTCAGTGCTTCCGCTCTTCGCATCGTGCTGCATGGAATTCACGATCTCCAGACGACCTCGGACGTGATCGGTCACGAGGCGTTGATGCGAGGACCTCGCGGAACTCCGTACGAATCGCCGCCGCTGGCGTTCGCCATGGCAGCGACTCTCGACGTGCTCGAATACCTCGACTGCCGCTGCATCTCCATGGCCGCCCAGGCTCCGTCCGAGGGGCTGCTCTTCATCAACGTCCATCCGCGGACCATGCTGGCTCACGATGAGTTCTGGGCCACCCTCGCGCAGTTTCCTCAAGGTGTCCGCACCCCGCAGGAGACAGTTTTTGAGGTCGTAGAGCATTCCGTAGCGAGAGGAAACGATCTGCAGCGGGCACTGGAGGAAATCCGTTCCCTCGGTTTCAAGATCGCGGTCGATGACCTCGGAGAAGGCGCAGCAGGACTTCGCCGGCTGATCGAGGTGGCGCCCGATTTTGCCAAGATCGACCGCTTCTTCGTCGACGGAATCGATCGGGACCGCCGTCGGCGCAGCGTGGTCGGCGCGCTGGTCCGTCTGGGCGAAGATCTTTCCACCCGCATCATCGCCGAAGGAGTGGAGCGCCAGGAGGAGCTCGATGTCCTGGTGGACCTCGGAGTGACTCTCGCTCAGGGGTATCTGTTCGGCAAGCCGGAGGAGATTCCATCATGAGACCCCCTGACATCCTCAATCGCGTCGACGGCCTGACCAGCGTGGAGCTGGACACGCTTCCCTTCGGCGCCATCCAGCTCGATCGATCCGGAACCATCCTTCAGTTCAACGAATACGAAGCCAATCTCTCAAACAAGCGGGCGCCCGAAGCGCTCGGCGCCCACTTTTTTCGTGACATCGCTCCCTGCACCAACGTCAAGGAGTTCTACGGCCGGTTCCAGACCGGCATCGAACGCGGGGAGCTGAATGCCTCCTTCGATTACCACTTTGCCTTCGCACAGAATCCACGCGATGTCCGCGTGACGCTGTGGTTCAGCGCACCGACCGAAACGGTGTGGGTGTTCGTGGAAGAAAGGAAATCATCGTGAGCACACAACGCATTGAGATTCAGCCCGAGGCGATCATGCACGAGGCATCCAACCTGACTCCGGCCGAGCTCGACCTCCTGCCGTTCGGAGCGATCCATGTGGACCGCAACGGGATTATCGATGCGTACAACGTGGCCGAAGAGCAGCTGGCCAGCCGTTCGCGCAAAGATGTGATCGGGAAGATGTTTTTTACCGAGGTCGCGCCCTGCACCCGCGTGAAGAGTTTCTACGGCGCGTTCCAGGAGGGAATCCTTCGAGGGCACCTGAATGAGGTCTTCGACTTTTCGTTCCGCTTTCCGCACGGGGCAAAAGAGGTGCGCATCCGCATGATTTACAGCGACACACCCAAACCCGGCGTATGGATTTTTGTTACCCCTATGCAGACGGTCTCCGAATAGCACAACCTTCAAAGACCGCACAGGCAATCGTTGTCTGTGCGGTCCAAGCCCTCGAAATGGCTCCCGACCGAAGCGCGTTCTTCTGCTCATGGCGCAGGTCGCTCTCCGGCTCCCCACCAATGTCGCGGGAGATTTCTATGTCGACTCCAGCTGCATCGATTGCGACGCCTGCCGGATCTTCGCGCCCACCGTTTTCTCCGATGCGAACGATCAGTCGTCGGTCATGCATCAACCGGAAGGTGACCGGGAGCTGCTGGCAGCGCAGAAGGCCCTCATCTCCTGTCCCACCGCCTCGATCGGATCGGTCCGCCGGCAGGATCTTCGTGCAGCGCTGAATGATCTTCCCGAGCACATCCATGGCCATGTCTATCGCTGCGGTTTCGCCTCCGAAGACTCCTTCGGCGCCATCGCCTATCTGCTCCGGCGGAGCGATGGAAACGTTCTGATCGACTCTCCGCGCTTCACCGAACCGCTGGCAAAGAAGATCGCCTCCATGGCCGGAGTGCGCCGAATGCTCCTGACCCATCAGGACGACGTCGCCGATCACGAGAAGTTTGCGAAACGCTTCGGATGCCAGCGGGTGCTTCATCGCGATGACATCCACGCCGGCTCCGCCGCCATCGAGGTGCAGCCGGCAGGGCACGATCCCGTGGAAGTGGCCGACGGACTGCTGATGATTCCGACGCCAGGACACACGCGCGGTCACGCCGTCTTCCTCGATGGCGATCAAACCCTCTTCACCGGCGACCATCTTGCCTGGAGCGAGAGCCGGGGGCATCTCTACGCCTTCCGCAGCGCCTGCTGGTACTCCTGGACTGAGCAGATCGCCTCGATGGAGCGTTTGCTCGACTATCGATTCGAATGGGTCCTGCCGGGACACGGGCGTCCCATCCATCTTCCAGCGGCGGAGATGCGCCAGAGCCTGGAGCGTTGCATCGAGTGGATGAAGGCGACCGCCTAGGCCGGCACGGCCGGCCTTGGAGCATGCGCGGCGGAACGTCTTGGAGCGTGATCTTGACGGAGCCTTGGGCAACCAGCGCCGCCGGCCGTGCCGGCCCGGGTACATCCATTGCTCACTGACCATCCCGCGGGAGAGCCGGCCGATGACAAAGTATTTCGGGCTACTGAAGCAGACGTTCAAGGAATTCGGCGATGACAAAGTCCCGCGGCTCGGAGCGGCACTTTCGTACTACACGATTTTCTCAATGGCGCCCCTGCTGTTGATCGTCATCGGCGTGGCCGGACTGGTGTTTGGTCACCAGGCTGCGCAGGGGCAGGTCTTCGATCAATTGAAGACGGTGATGGGTCCGGCCACGGCGGCCACCGTCCAGGAGATGGTGAAGAACGCCGGCAAACCGAAGAGCGGCTCCATCGCCACCATCATCGGCGTGATCACGCTGATCCTCGGCGCCTCCGGAGTGTTCGGCCAGCTCAAGGACGCGCTCAACACCATCTGGGATGTGAAGCCAAAAAAACCTGCCGGCATCATGGGCCTGATCAAGGATCGGTTTCTCTCCGCGTCCATGGTGTTCGGGATCGGCTTTCTGCTGCTGGTTTCCCTGGTCGTTGACGCGATGCTCGCCGCCGTCGGCAAATACGGCGCGAAGCACCTGCCGGGCGGGGAGGCCATCTGGCACATCGTGTCTCTGGTCGTTTCGTTCGTGGTGGTCACCGCTCTCTTCGCCATGATCTTTCGACTCCTCCCCGACTTGAAGATCGAGTGGCGGGACGTCTGGCTGGGCGCAGCCTTCACTTCGTTTCTGTTCGTCCTCGGAAAGTTTGCGCTCGGTTTGTATCTGGCCAAGAGTGCGGTCGGCTCCAGTTTCGGCGCGGCCGGCTCGCTCGTGGTCCTGCTGGTCTGGGTCTACTATTCCGCGCAGATCGTTCTCTTCGGCGCCGAGTTCACCCAGGTCTACGCCAGAGCGGAAGGCAGCGTCGCCGCGGCTGGCGCCCTCCAGAAAAAGAGGGACGCGGAAGAAGCCGCGCGGCCGAAAGCCGTCCCCGCGATCGTTCTCGCCTCTCCTGCACCGTCGAGAGCAGGCGGCGTGGTGAAGATGGCGGTCGGTGCCATCGCCGGGATTTTTATGGGATTGTTGATGGGAGGAATCGGAGCGTCCGTGTTGATCGTCAGATCGATCCGGAAGCTGTTCTCGTAGGATCTGGTCTCCTCACTGGCATTTTCGAAACGCAGGACCATGCAGCGGCATCTTCAGAGGTAGGCTGTCAATAGAAAACCGTTTTGCGCCGGGCGCAGGATGCTGGTAGCGGACGGTCAAGGAACGAGGGGGCGTGCTCGCATGAGTCGAAGTGTCATCATCAAGATCGCCGCCGTGGTGGCCGCCCTCGCAGCGATCGCGCTGCTTTTCCACTTCCTTCCCGTCGCCGACTGGCTCCGTCATTTTCAAACGTATGTCCGCGGACTGGGGGCAATGGGCTACGTGGTCTACGCCCTCATCTATGCCCTGTGCGTGGTCTCGCTCGTACCAGCCTCCATCCTCACGCTGGGTGCCGGCGCCATCTTCGGCTTCGTTGGCGGAACCATCGTGGTGGTCATCGGCGCGACCCTCGGTGCCACCCTGGCCTTCCTGCTCGCGCGCACCGTCCTGCGCAAACGCGTCGAAGCCTGGACATCCAAGAATAAGAAGTTCCGTGCCCTCGATGCCGCCATCGCCCAGCAGGGCGGCCGGATCGTGCTCCTGGTCCGGCTGGCCGTGGTGTTTCCTTTCACCTACGTCAACTATGCCTTCGGGCTGACGGCGATCAAACTCCCCGCCTACATCCTGGCCACGTTCGCCGGCATCATCCCCGCCACCGCTGCCTTCGTTTTCGCCAGCAGCGCGGCCACCCGCGCGGCGACCTCCCCGGCCAACAACATCACGCGAATCGTCTACATCTCCGGAGCGGTCGCCGCCATCGTCGCCAGCATCGTCATCGGCCGCATCGCCACCAACGCCATCAAACGGGCCGGAGTGGACGACGAGGGCCCTGAAACCCAGAAAGCAGATGGAGGAAAGCAGAAACCAGAAAGCAGAAAGCAGAAGACGTAGCCCCTTCCGTCCGCTGCGAGGCTTGCCTGACTTCTGACACTTTCCGGTTTCTGCTTTCCGGTTTCCGGTTTCCTCTTTTCCCTCCTCCCGGCGATATGCTTCCCGTTTCCTGACGGAGGTTCTCAATGGGCAATCCCTTCAACGAACTGGTGAAAACGGGACAGAGCGTCTGGTACGACCAGATGGAGCGCCGGCTGGTCAGCAGCGGTGCGCTTCAGAAGATGATCAAAGAGGACGATCTCCGCGGTCTGACTTCGAATCCAACCATCTTCGAAAAGGCCATCGGAGGCAGCGACGACTACAACGCGCAGCTCAGCGGGCTCGCTTCGCAGAACAAGTCGCGAGACGAGATCTACGACGAGCTGGTCATCGAAGACATCTCGGACGCAGCGGACGTCTTCCGTACCGTCTATGACAAAACCCGAGGCCTGGATGGCTTCTGCAGTCTGGAGGTGTCCCCGACGCTCGCTCGCGATACGAAGGGAACCATTTCCGAGGCCAAGCGCCTGTTTGCGCGGCTGGACCGGCAGAATGTGATGATCAAGATTCCTGCGACACCGGAAGGCATTCCGGCAATCGAGGAGTCGATCTTCAACGGAATCAACATCAACATCACCCTCATCTTCTCCAACGATGTCTACGCGAAGGTCATTGAGGCGTACATCCGCGGGCTGGAGCGGCGGGCGGAGAAGAAGCTGCCGATCGGCGATATTGGATCGGTGGCCAGCTTCTTCGTGAGCCGCATCGACGTACAGGCCGATAAGCAGATCGAAGCGCGTCTCAAGGAAACGGGCGACAAGGAACTGGAGTCGTTGCTGGGCAAGGTGGCCATCTCGAACGCGAAGCTGGCCTACCAGCTGTTCAAAGAAGCGTTCGGCGGAGAGCGTTTTGGCAAGCTCCGCGACCTCGGCGCCAGGGTTCAGAGACCCCTGTGGGCGTCCACGGGAACGAAGAATCCCAAGTACAGCGATGTGCTGTATGTCGAGTCGCTCATCGGGCCTGACACCGTCGACACCATTCCGCCGGCAACCTACGACGCGTTCAAAGACCACGGAAGGGTCCGCATGTCGCTGGAGGAGAATCTCGACGAGGCCCGGCGGGTGATCAAGGCCTTCGAACAGAAGGGATTCAAGCTGAGCGCCATCACCGACGCGCTGACCTCAGACGCGGTGAAGTCCTTCGATGATTCCTTCACCGCGCTCATGGCCACCATCGAGGCGCGGCGCGACGAAGCCGTGCGCAACCTGGCCGGCCGGCAGACGCTCTTCCTCGGAGCGGCGCAGGGGGCCGTGGACACCGCCGCACAGCGTGTGGAAAAGGAAAAATTCGTCGAACGCGTCTGGAAGAAGGACACCACGCTGTGGAAGAGCGACGACGCACACAAGAAAATCATCGCCAACGCGCTCGGCTGGCTGACCGTCGTCGAGGAGATGACCCGCCACGCCTCCGAGCTCACCGCCTTTGCCGATTCGGTGAAGAGCCTCTTCGACGATGTGGTCGTTCTGGGAATGGGTGGCTCGAGCCTCTGCTCGGAAGTGGTGCGCCGTGTGTTCGGTGAGCGGGCCGGTTATCCCAGACTCTCGGTCCTCGACTCCACCATCCCCGAGGCGGTGAAGATTCTCGAGGCCCGTCTGAAGCTCGAGCGAACGCTCTTTGTGGTGGCCTCCAAGTCGGGGACGACCACGGAGCCAGTGATGTTCCATCGCTACTTCTACGACCGAGTGAAAACGGTCAAGGGAGAGCGGGCTGGCGAGAACTTCGTTGCCGTCACCGACGGCAACACCCAGCTCGGAAGTGACGCGGCGAAAGATGGTTTCCGCAAGATCTTCGTCAACCCATCCGACATCGGCGGCCGCTATTCGGCGCTCTCGTACTTCGGGCTGGTCCCGGCCGCCATCGCCGGCGTCGACGTGACTACGCTGCTCGATCGCGCACTGCACGCCGCGCATGTTGCCGCCGTCCCCTCGCTGAAGAAGAATCCCGCGGCGATGCTCGGGGCGATTCTGGGATCCCTGGCCATGGCAGGCCGCGACAAACTCACACTGATCACACCCGCGCCGCTCGACACGCTCGGCCTGTGGATCGAACAGCTGATCGCGGAGTCCACCGGCAAGGAGGGAAAGGGCATCCTGCCTGTGGCCGGCGAGCCTGCCCTCCCGGTGGGCGCCTACGGAAACGATCGCCTGTTTGTCTCCGTGCGAATGAAGGGATCGGACAACAGCGCCCGACTCAAAGAGCTCGTCGCTGCCGGTCACCCCGTCGTCGATCAACTTCTCAATGAGCCCCTCGACCTCGGCGAGATCTTTTTCACCTGGGAGTTCGCTACCGCCATTGCCGGCGCGCTGCTGGGCATCGACTCCTTCGATCAGCCCAACGTTCAGGAATCCAAGGACAACACCAAACGGCTGCTCGAGGAGTACAACTCGGCGGGCAAGCTTCCGGAACAGGGAGCGGTCAAGGCTGGATCGGAAGAAGCCGCCCAGGCCGTGACTGCGCTGCTGTCCAGGGTCAAGAGCGGCGATTACGTCGCGCTGACCGAGTACATCGCGGAGACCGACTCCCGGAACAAGATGATCTCGTCGATCCGCGAAACGCTCGCCAGCGAACTGCATGTGGCCACCACCACCGGCTACGGACCGCGATTCCTCCACTCCACCGGTCAGCTTCACAAAGGTGGTGGAGACGGCGGCGTGTTCATCCAGCTGGTGGCCTCCGGTCCCGACGTTGCTCTGCCGGAGGAGAAGTTCACCTTCGGCGTGCTGTCGAGAGCCCAGGCGCTTGGGGACTACCAATCCCTGGCCAGCCGCCACCGCCGCGCCATGCGCATCGACCTCGGCGACGACATCGACGGAGGCCTTCGCTGGTTGCAGGGCGCGGTCAAAGAAGCGCTGACCAAACGCGAAGCGCGCGTCTGAAGAAATCTGAACTGCCGACCACCACCGGGAAAAGGAGCAACCTGTGACCCTTGCGCAATTCGGAATGATCGGCCTCGGTGTGATGGGCGAGAACCTCGCGCTCAACGTGGAAGACCACGGCTTCTCCGTGGCCGTCTGGAACCTGGAAGGCGAATGGGTGGACCGCTTCATCGGCGCCAACCAGGGGAAGAAGCTGGTGGGCACCAAGACCTTCGAGGAGTTCACGAAATCGCTGGAGCGACCGCGCAAGATCATGATGATGATCAAGGCTGGCGCTCCGGTCGACAGCACCATCGAGAAGATCACCCCTTTCCTCGAGGACGGCGACGTTCTGATCGACGGCGGCAACTCCTGGTTCAAGGACACCCAGGAGCGCACCAGACGACTGGAAGGAAAGAAGATTCATTTCGTCGGCTCCGGCGTCTCCGGCGGAGAGGACGGCGCCCGCTTCGGGCCCTCGCTCATGCCAGGCGGGTCGAAGGAATCGTGGGAGGCCATCCGTCCCGTGTTCGAAGCGATCGCTGCCAAGAGCGACTCCGGTCCCTGCGTCACCCATGTCGGACCCGACGGCGCCGGCCATTTCGTAAAGATGGTGCACAACGGGATCGAATACGGGGACATGCAGCTCATCGCCGAGGCGTACGAGATGTTGCGCCGAGGGCTGGGGGCGGATGCCGGGGAACTGGCGGAGATTTTCGACGGCTGGAACAAGACCAATCTGGAGTCTTTCCTGATCGAGATCACCGCGCGGATCTTTCGCGTGAAGGATCAGGAAAGCGGCGGCTCACTGGTCGACAAGGTGCTCGACAAAGCGGGGCAGAAGGGCACCGGCAAGTGGACGGCGCAGGTGGCGCTCGATCTGGCCGTCCCCATTCCGACCATCGCTGCCGCGATCGACGCTCGCGTGCTTTCGTCGATGAAAGACGAAAGGGTCGAGGCGTCCAGCCTGATTCAGGGACCTTCAAGCATGTCCAGGATCAGCGATCGCAAGCAGTTCATCAACGACGTCCACCACGCTCTGTACGCCTCCAAGATCTGCTCCTACGCTCAGGGTATGGCCCTGATTCAGGCCGGTTCGACTGAGTGGAAGTGGAGCGTGAACATGCGCGAGATGGCCAGGATCTGGAAGGCGGGCTGCATCATCCGCGCGCGTTTCCTCGACTCGATCATGCAGGCCTACGAGCGGAAGCCGCAGCTGGCGAACCTGTTGCTCGACGGAGACTTCAACGCCAGGGTGCAGGAATCGCAGCCGGCCTGGCGGCGAGCGGTGGGATACGCCCAGATGAACGGGCTGGCCGTCCCGGCCATGTCGGGGAGTCTGGCCTACTTTGATGCCTATCGCACCGCCGCGCTGCCGCAGAACCTGACGCAGGCGCAACGCGACTACTTCGGCTCGCACACCTACCAGCGCAGCGACAAGGGAGCGGACGCGCCCTTCATCCACACCGACTGGCACAACCTGTAGGGGCCTTTTTCGCCTTATGTCCCGGCTCTTGCATTACCGCTGAGCGTGGCTGCAACCAAGGTCCTCATCCCGGAAGTGATCGAGCCCGATTCGGCGCTTCCTGCCGACCTCGTGGCACTGCGCCGGTTCGCCTACTTCATGGACGCGGCCATCGCCATTCCGGGCACCGGCCGGCGCGTCGGCCTCGATGCCGGCCTGGGGCTCATCCCCGGCGTGGGCGATGCGATCGGCGCGCTGCTTTCCTGCTGGATCATCATCGGCGCGCTGCGCCACCGCGTGCCCATCGCCCGGGTGACCAGGATGGTCTTCAACGTGGCGCTCGATCTGATCGTCGGTTCGGTGCCCTTCCTCGGCGACATCGTCGATTTTCTCTTCGAAGAGAACGTGATGAATCTCAACTCGCTGCTGCGCTACCGCGATCGCACCCGTCCGCCACGATCGCTGAGATCGATCGCCGGCGCTGCCACGCTGATCCTGCTCATCATCCTTGCGTTGGCCATCCTGGTTCTGGTCGGCGTAGCCAGTGCGATCATATGGATCGCCAACCAGCGCTGATGTTCTTCCGCAAGCGAAAAGCCTCGCGGTATCCGAGAAGCCCGGCCCTGCCGATCTTCCGCCGCCGGCTGCCGATGCGCTACCACATGAAGCATCAGTTTGCGGTGGAGGACCTCGCCTTCCTGCAGACCATGCACGCGCTGACCGGCGCTCCCCTGTCTGAAGGAAACCGCGTCGAGATTCTGAAGAACGGTGTGCAGATCTTTCCCTCCATGCTGGCGGCCATTCGCGCCGCGAAGAAGACCATCAACCTGGAGTTCTACATCTATTGGGACGGTGAGGTCAGCCGGATGTTTGGGGAGGCTCTGGCTGAGCGTGCGCGGGCCGGGGTCGCCGTCAAGATCATCCTCGATGCCGTCGGTTCGTCCGCCATGTCGCAATCGATGATCGATTTCCTGACTCGCAACGGGATCGACCTCGAGTGGTACCACCCCTTTCGCTGGTACATGCTCTTCCGTTTCAACCATCGCACCCATCGCAAGCTGCTGATCGTCGACGGCGAAATCGGATTCTCCGGCGGCGTCGGAATCGCTGACGAATGGCTTGGCGATGCGGACGCGGAAAATCATTGGCGGGAAACCGTGGCCCGCGTGGAAGGCCCGGTGGTCGCACAGATGCAGTCCGCCTTCCTGGACAACTGGATCAAGAGCCGTGGCGAGCTGCTCACCGGGCTGGACTACTTTCCAGCGCTGGAAAAGAAGGGCGGCCACCTCACGCAGGTCATCAAGTCGTCGCCGGCCGAGGGCAGCTCGACCGTCAAGCTGATGTACATCATCTCCATCGTCAGCGCCCGGAAGTCGATTTTCATCAGCAACGCCTACTTCCTTCCCGATGGCGACACCATCCGTGCTCTGGAGGGGGCCGCACGACGCGGCGTGGATGTTCGGGTGATCGTGCCGGGTGAGTTCATCGACGTGCCCGTAGCCCGGCACGCCAGCCGCTGGCACTACGACCTGCTGCTGCGCCGCGGCATCAAAATCTATGAGTACAAACCGACCATGATGCACGCCAAAACGATGGTCGTGGACGGGCTGTGGACCACCATCGGCTCCTCGAACTTTGACGATCGCAGCTTCCGCCTCAACGACGAGGTGAACGTCAACATCTTCGATCCCGGCATCGCCGCGCAGATGGAGGCGATGTTTCATGAGGATCTGGCGCGAAGCGAGGAGATCACCCTGCGCAAGTGGTTTCGGCGCTCCTGGTTCGATCGACTGAAAGAGCGGTTGGCGGAGCGCCTCAAGCCGCAGCTCTAGCCGGCACGGCCGGCGGCGCTGGTTGCCCAAGGCTCCGCCAGGATCACGCTCCAAGACGTTCCGCCGAGCAGGTTCCTAGCTAGGCGGCACGGTTGAAGCCTCGAAGCAGGCCGACCGCGAGCGGTTGTGCCCGTGAGCCACCCTTGCGTCGTATAGTTGATTCATGGCCCAGATCCGCCGCGAGGGCGACCGCCGGAAGAAGCTCAAACACCGGCTGACCAAATCCAGGACCGTGTTCTGGTCCTGGCTGACCGACTCCGCAGTCCTTCTGTATCGAAGGGAAGCGCACGGCCGGCGTCGGGCCCGCATCCTCACCGTCGAGTTTTTTCTCTTTGTCCGGGAAGTGACCCGCGAGTTCTACAACATCCAGGGCACCAACCGCGCCGCCTCGCTCGCCTACACCACCCTGCTTTCCCTGATCCCTCTTCTGGTGGCGTTCACTCAGGTGCTGCAGCGCTACTTCCGTTCGCTCTTCCCCAATCTGCAGACGCAGATCGACACGATGTTGAACAACTTCATCCCCTACCAGTCGCCGGTGATCTCCTACCACCTGGCGAAGTTCGCGGAGAACGCGCAGGCCGCTTCCACCTTCGGCGTCATCATCTTCATCGTCATCGCCTTCCGCCTGTTCCTCCTGGTGGAAGAAACCATCAATGACATCTGGAAGGTGCGCAACGTCCGTGGGTATCGCCAGAAGATCATGGCCTTCACCATGCTGTTCTTCTGGGGCCCGATCCTGATGGGCTTCTCCTTCACCACCACCGGGATGCTGCAGAGAAATCGCTACCTGCGCGTCCTGTTCAAGGACGACCTCATCTTCAACATCGCCCCCGTGGTGATCCTGTTCATCGCCTTCGCCATGCTGTTCTGGCTGGTGCCGTCGATGAAGGTGAAGTTCAGCGCGGCTGCCGTCGGTGCCATCGTGACCACGGCCCTCTTTTCACTGGTGCGTTTCGGATTCGGCCTGTACGCCCAGTTCCTGTTCAAGGGACGCTTCAACCTCATCTACGGCACCCTCGGACTCGCTGTCGTCTTTCTGATCGCCATCGAAGTGATGTGGGTGGTCATCCTTCTCGGGGTGGAGATCAGCTTCGTGTACCAGAACCTGTACGGCCTTCTGCGAGCGAGCGAGCACCAGATCCAGGACGAGCCGCGCTACGACCTCTACTTCGCCATCCGGGCGCTGGTGGAAGTGTCGCGCCGCTTCGATAAACGCGAGGACGCTCCCTCGTCCTATCGCCTGGCGGAGCAGTTCGGGACGACCGATGCACAGATGTTGCGGGTGCTGCGGCGGCTGCAGGATGGAAAACTGATCGCCGAGGTCGGGGGAGAATGGGCCGGCTTCGTTCCGGGCTGCGATCCCGATCGGATCGCGGTTGAGGAAGTTGTACGCCAGATCGAAGGCGACCATCGCGCCATCCCCAGCATTCGCATGGAAGAGCGTGAGCGGCTCGCCGTGGAAAGCCTTTTCGCCCGGATGCAGAATTGTCTGGGCAGCGCGTTGGTCAATGTCTCCATCGGCCAGCTGGTGCGCGATCTTTACGGCCAGCGATCGCCCTCGCGAACGATCGACGCGGTCACCCAGTCATAGGCCGGCACGGCCGGCGGCGCTGGTTGCCCAAGGCTCCGCCAAGATCACGCTCCAAGACGTTCTGCCGCGCAGGCTCCTAGCCTAGCGCGCGAGCTTCCGCTACGCCGGCGGCGGAAGGGGTGCGACGCCGGTCATCGACGCCGGTCTGCGAAGCGCGCGGAGCATCCGGATCCGGCGCAGCGTCTCGTAGGCAATCGTGGTGGAGCTGGCCCACACCAGCCCTGCGGTCACGCCGGCGCCGACATCGGAAAGCCAGTGCACCCCGAGGTAGACACGGGAGAGGGCAACCGCGGCGGTGAGGGTCAAGGCCAGCGAGAGGATCGCCGCCTTCACCGGCCAACCCCGCACGCTGCGCATAGCCAGGTATGCGAGGGCCGAGAAGGCAACGGCAGATCCCATGGCGTGACCGCTGGGAAATGAGTAGCCGTGCGCCCTGCGCAACATCTCCGCGACAGCCGGTCGCGACCGCGCGAAGTACTGTTTCAGTCCGAGATTCAACAGCCCGCCTCCAACGGCGGTGACCGCGAGGTAGGTCAGCCAGCGCCAGCGGTGCTTCACGGCCAACAGGACCGCAACGCTGGTCAGCAGCACGGCCAGGCCGACCGGACCCCCGAGGATGGTCATGGCCACAAAGAACATCGTGGCCTCGCCGCCCCGCCTGTTCACTGCCCAGTCGTGAATGTTCGTGTCGACCTGCTCGAGCGCCGAGTTCTTCGAGTGAACCAGCAGCGCCAGGTCGAGAAACATGTCGCCCACCCATGCCGTGAGCAGAGCGCCGGCAATGACGATCACCGCCACCGGGATGTAATTTCGAAAGCGCTTCTGGGCGCTGGTGAAGATCCGTTCGACGCGCGTGAAGCGCGCCACGAAGGCTGCGGCCACTCGTCCGAGATGCCGGAGCGCGGGCAGGCCCGCGTAGAAGATGGCCCAGAGAATCAGGAAGAGTAGGAGGAAGCCGGCGATGATCACGAGTTTCTCAGTTGCACGTGGTCGTGGTGACCTGCTGGACCGCAAACCGAACGGCAGCTGCCAGCCGCTCGGTACGAACTGCATGGAACGGATGGCCAATGACCGCCGGGCAAACACACGAAGGCTGAGGTTTGCGATGCTCCACCTGAATCACGGCTTGGGAGCTGTCGGCGGCGATCTGCGTGATGTAAGTTCGAAAGCAGGCGTTGGGCGTTTCCCCCATCGCCGCCAGGACCACCGACTCCCGCGTAAAGTCGACGACAGGGGGTGGAGGCACCGGTGAGCTCCCCCAGAGCGCGGGCCACACAGCTTGCCAGGTCTGCTGATCGCGGATGACGTCGGTCCGTGGCGCCGTGAGGCCCGAGTTCCACTCCTGCCGGATGGTTTCGAACGCCACCATACGCGGCGGGGCAGTGATCGAGTCGCGGCAGGAAGCGAACCCCGCGGCCGCCAGAAGCATCCAGTTCAGTCTCCGCATCCGCGATGCTCCTAGAACCCGCCGGACATGTACTTCCACTGCACGATCTTGTCGTTGATCTCGCGCAGGCGGCGGCTGATCATCCGGCATAGCAGATTCAGGAACTGCAGCGAGGCGTGGGGGTCCATCGACAGGATCTCGTTGAGCGTAGCCCGGTCGATGGAGAGCACCGTAGCGTCGCCTTCGTGCGCTTTCCCGTCGGCGGAACGAGCCTTGTCGTCGATCAGCGACATCTCGCCGAAGAAGTCGCCACGATCGAGCACGGCCAGCGCTTCTTCGCCCACTCCGGGGATGAACTTGGAGATCCGCACGCGGCCATCGAGCACGATGTAGAGCTTGTCCCCTCGCTCGCCTTCGCGGAAGATGACCGACCCTTCCCGGAATCGCTCCTCCGTCGAGAAGGTGGCCAGCAGTTTCATTTCGGCGGCGGACAGCCCTCGTTCTTTGAACAGGTCGACCTTGTCCTCCGACTTGACCGTGACCTGCTGCACTTCGCGCTTGCCTTCCGCGCGCTTGCGGCCGGCACCTTTGCGGGCGTCCTCCTGGAAGAACAGTTTCAGCTGGTCGTTCGCATCGCGCACCTTCTCGGTCAGCGAGCGCCAGAACGCCCAGTGCAGTCCGACCGCGAGCTCTTTATCCTCATCCATCACCTGATCGAGCGCGCTGAACGAGAAGATGTAGCAGACCGAGCTCTCGGCGGCCACGGCGTCGCTGGAGCGCTGGGTGCGGTCGATGAAATTCATCTCGCCGAAAATCGTGTCCGGTTCGAGAGCCCCAAGGATCTGCGGTCCGAACGGCGTGTCCTTGCGGATCTCAATGCGGCCGGACTTGACCACGTAGAAATCCATGGAGCGGTCTTCTGCCCTGAAGACGTAGCCGCCAGGCTCCAGCGCCTCCGCGCGCGTCAGGCGCGACAGGCGGAAAAGCTGCTCGTCCTTCATGTGCTTGAAGACCTGGAGCGCGCGAAGATCGGCCGAGATGGTGATCAAGTTGTCGCGCTTTTCGGTATCGCGATTGATCTTGCTGACGATGTCCTTGAGGTCTTTGCCTCCCTCCTCCAGCCGGAAGAGGTTCTCTTTCCGCAACTCCAGCCGGTCGGTGGAAAGCTGCAGCTGCTCGACCCGATCCTTGATCCGGAGGTTGAGATCTTTGGGGTCGATGTTGGAGATCCGCTTGAGCGTATTGATCATCCGTCGCACCGGCTCGGTCGCTTCTCCTTTCTGGTCTGTCGAAAGCAGAAAGGCATCCACAAAGTCATCGAGCGCCCCATCGAATTTCTTCAGCTCGAACTGAATCCTGCCGGAGATCTCGGCCAGTCCCCGGTCGAATGGATTGAGCTTCCTGGCGGCACCGATCTCCTCGTGGGCAAAATCCCATTGCCCCTCGGAGTAGTACAGCCTGCCCAGGATCTCGAAGGGGCGATAACTGTTCGGCGTCTTCAGCTTGGCGATCTCCAGCAGCTCGATGGCCTTGGTCGTCTGATCTTTGGCAATGTAGTACTGCGCCAGACCCACGTACTGCGAGGCGTCCGTTTCATCGCGGGACCGACTGGCATCCACTTCAGTCCGGATGGAGGCGAAACGCGACCGCTCCGCTTCCCGCTTCAGATCGCGGGTGCGGGCAAGATTGACTCGCAGAGGAATGGAGCCCGGCCGGAGCTTCTCCGCCATCTCGTACAGATGGATGGCCTCGTCGTACATCCCCTGGTCGGTGTAGCGGCGCGCCAGGACAATCAGATCCTCGGCATCGATCGGGATGCTGCTCTCGTTGGCGAGAGTTCGGAAGCGCGGACGTGATGCGACCGGCTGGTCGGCCATGGCGGGAGACGTATTATCCCGGATGCAAAATGAAGAAAGCAAAGAAGAAAGTGGCATTGCTGGTTTTGGTGGCCACATTCCTCGCCGCCCCCATCGCCTCGGCGCAGACGTTTCTGCCCGCCCGCGCCGGGTACGAGTTCAGTTTTCCTCGCGATCACGGGAGCCACAATGAGTACCAGACCGAGTGGTGGTACTACACCGGCCATCTCCGGACTGAGAGTGGCAAACGCTACGGATTCGAGCTGACCTTCTTCCGGGTCGGTGTGGTGCCGCCGGGGGCCATGCAACAGACGCGCTGGGACTTGCGCAACCTGTCCCTGGCTCACTTCGCACTGACGGACATCGATGGGAAGGCTTTCCGGTACGCCGAGAGACTCAATCGCTCTTCTCCCTTCACTGCCGCGGCGTCGGACACACATCTCGACGTCTTCAACGAAGGCTGGAGAGCCACCACCCTCCCCGACGGTTCGTGGCGAATCAACGCCTCCGCCGGTCGGGACGCCCTGGAACTGACGCTCGCTTCCGAAAAACCTCCGGCCATTCACGGAGAGAACGGAGTGAGCCTCAAGGCCTCGGGCGATGGCTACGCCTCGCACTACTACTCGATGACTCGGATGAGTGCGCGAGGAAGCGTCAACGGGCAGCGCTGCACCGGGCTGGTGTGGATGGATCACGAGTTCGGCAGCTCCGCGTTGAGGGAAAATCAACGGGGCTGGGACTGGTTCGCCATCCAGCTCGAGAACGACATCGAGCTGATGGTCTACCTGATCCGTCGTGATGATGGCACGCCTGACCTGACCTCTTCCGGATCGCTGATCACACCGGACGGCACGGTGATTCACCTGCGCCGCGACGATTTGTACGTCGTACCTACCGGTCAGTGGACCTCACCGAAGTCGCGCGCTGTGTACCCCATGGGCTGGCGGCTGGTCGTCCCCAAGTTCGGGATCTCCCTGACGCTCACTCCGGTCCTGCGGGACCAGGAACTGATGACCCGCAGCTCGACGCAGGTGACGTATTGGGAAGGGGCGGTGGACGTTTCGGGATCGTTTCGAAATGAGGCCACAAAGGGAGAGGGCTATGTCGAGCTCACCGGCTACGACAAGAAGTTTCGCGCGCCGTGATTCGCTTTCCGATTCACGAAGCAAAGACACTCCTGTCCGTGCCCACGGTTGTCCCAAATCAGGTTTCGCCGTTCTGATCTCCAGAACTCGTAAGCGCCCGCCGGCTTGATGAAACTTGGAGCCGGCGCAGCCGGCAAAAGATTGTAGCCCCCGAATCCAGCGAAGCCCGCTTCAGCGGGCGACAGAAGATTCTGCGTCCTCTGGCGCACCACCGAGGAGTCAATCCGCCGTTCTGTCGCCCGCTGAAGCGGGCTCGCGAAACGGGAGTTCTCGGTTTCCCCCGGCTGACGCCGGGGGCTAGGGATCTGTCGCCGGCTGCGCCGGCTGGGGAATCCCTTGCCTCCCTGCCCTACTTCAGCGCGTTGAACAGCAGGTCGGGGTTCGCACGCAGACCGCTCACCATGTTCTCCGAGTCGATGGTCACGCCAAGGAAGGCAATGCACATCTCGTCGGTGGTCTGCTCACCCCAGCGAACTTCCTTCGGCGGGCTGTTGGGGTTGCGCCAGTTGTTCACCGAGTTGTCGTAGTGCGCCTCGAGGGAAACCTTCGTTAACGCAGGAAGGGCCATCGCCTGGTTGTAGCTGTACATGCCCTGCCAGTTGAAGTCCCAGTCCTTGATGTCGATCAGGCACTTCGTCTCACCGGTCGGCAGCTTTGCCTGCACATTCATGGTGCGGCCGAGCAGATGCATGTGCGGCGCAATCGTCCAGAGATGAACCGAAATGGGAGATGTGAATGACTGCGTGACCACCTTGTTGGGGTCGTTGGCAGGAAGCACGAACGACTGGTTGATCAGCGGCAGGATGTACATCGTCTTCGAAGGCTTCTTCTTCGCGAAGTAGATCCCGATCTGCGTGATGTCCGGCTTCGGCGCACCGTCGTGCGGGTGATAGTGAACCTGAAGAACCACGTTGGTCTTGGCCGGCAGCGAGTAGGCCACGGCCTCCGGCAACATCAGCGGCCGCGCTCCCGGTGCCCAACCACCCAGCGTGGCTGCGCCGGGCGAAGTGATCGAGAATCCCGGACCGCCGAACGAGGTGTAGCCGGGTCCCGGATCTTTCTCGTCCATCTCGAGCGACTTGCCAGAGCGGTCGAGATAGGCGATCACGTGGTGCACCGTCGCTGCATCGCCCGGCTTGATGTCGATTGCCGAAACGTACTGGTCCGCCGTCAGGTTTGTTGGAAGCGGGAAGCAGCGGTACATGTCGCCTGTGGCTGGCGGGGTGTAGGCCACCGGATACGAGAGAACCATGTCGGGCTGCCCCAGGGCCCAACCGCCGGTGAACTGCCGGGCCGCGGGGAGGTCGGCTCGATTGCCTTCCGGAGCGCCATTCTCCACCCACTTCGAGATCAGATCGATCTCGTCGGTCGAGAGCACACGAGCGTCAGCCAGGTCGCCACAACCGACGGTCGCCTTCCACGGCGGCATCTGGTGCGTCGTCGTCATCGCCCTGATGGCCTCGGCACGCGGCGCAGCATCCGCGTAGGTCATCAGAGAGAACGGCGCGATGTCACCGGGGTGATGACAGTTCTGACACTGATTCTGAAAAATGCGCACGACCTCATTGCTGAAGGTTGGGCCTGCCTGCGCAGTGGGCGGAGCAGGAACCGGCTTCACCACACGCTGACGCGCACCGAGGAAAGCGAAGCCAAGCAGACCGGCAAACAGGAGTCGTCGCATTGAGAGAGGAGACACATCCTGCCATAGACTTCATTCCATGTCGCTCCATGTCGTTCTGGTCCATCCGGAGATCCACTGGAACACCGGGAACGTCGGCCGCTCCTGTCTCGCGGCGGGAGCGGAACTGCATCTGGTCGAGCCCCTCGGCTTTTCCCTGAGGGATCGCGAGGTGCGACGAGCCGGCCTCGACTACTGGGAGCATGTTCCCCTTCATGTCTGGCCAAACTGGGCCGAGCTCGAGAGACAGCTGCCAGAGCTCGGCGAGCCATTCTTCTTCAGCACGAAGGGCGACAAGACTCTCTGGGATGCGGACTACGGAATCCGATCCGTACTGGTCTTCGGACGCGAAACGGGCGGTCTGCCCGACGATCTGCATCAGCGTTACGCCAGTCGCATGTTCCGGATGCCGATCGTCTCGCCCCACGTCCGTTCGCTCAATCTTTCCACCGCCGCGGCGATCGCAATGTACGAAGTGCTGAGGCAGCGAGCGATGGTTTCGTCATCCTGACGTGGGGACCGTCGCGGTACGCCGCGATGATAAAAAAAAAGGCAAGCCGGCTTCGCCGGCTTGCCTTTTTTTTATCATCACGGCGTACCGCGACGGTCCCCACGTCAGGATGACGAAACC
>JBKJQB010000195.1:0-72260 GCA_046594105.1 Thermoanaerobaculia bacterium | reverse complement strand
CCTTTCAATCCAGTCGCTTTCTTCAGCCGTTCGTTCATCGCCTTCACGGAGTCGGCGTCGCGCGGCGAGCCCTGCCCTCGCAACTCATCGACCAGCGCCTTCGCAAATGCCGGATCGATTTCAGGCGCTTTGTACTCCGTCACGAAACGCAGCACCTCGCGGAACTCCGGCAGCCGGTGCACCGAGGTCTTCACCACCTCGATGGCTTCCTCCAGCCACGGCGTGTCGCCCGTGTACGGCGCGACCCGCGGCCGCAGATCTGTGGCGCTCATCGCATGAATCATCTGCCCGTTGAGCCACTCGAATTTCTGCGGATCGAAGACCGCGGGCGCGCTGTTCACGCGTTCCAGCGAAAAGTGCTCGATGGCGTAGTGCCGATCGAACAGGTCGCGCCCGTCAGGAGCGGACCATCCGAGGAGCGTCAGATAGTTGACCATGGCATCGGGCAGAAATCCCTCCTGGGCATACGAAGCGACCGACGTGGCGCCATGCCGCTTGGAGAGCTTGGTTCGGTCCTGCCCGAGGATCAGCGACACATGGGCGAACTCCGGAATGGCCCATCCCATCGCTCGATAGATGAGCACCTGGCGATGCGTGTTCGTCAGATGCTCCTCAGCGCGGATGACATGGCTGATGCGCATGTCCGCATCGTCCACCACCACGCAGAAGTTGTACGTCGGAAAGCCGTCGGAGCGGATCACGATGAAATCGCCCAGCGATTCCTTCTTCCAGGTGACTTCGCCGCGGATCCGATCGTTGATGGTGACATCGCCGTCCTCCGGCACGTGAAAACGCAACGCGAAGGGCGTCTTCGCGGTGATCTTCGCAGCGATGTCCTCAGCCGATCGCCGGAAGCAGGTCAGGTCGTAGTGAGGCGGCCGCCCATCAGCTTCCGCGGCCTTCCGCTTCATCTCCAGCTCTTCTTCGGTGCAGAAACATCGGTAGGCGATGTCCCGCTCAAGCAATGCCGCGCCCGTGGCGGCATAGCGATCGAGTCGTTCCGATTGGCGGTACGGCGCATGTGGGCCGCCGCGATCCGGACCCTCGTCCCAATCGAGGCCCAGCCAGCGCAGATCGTCGAGAACCATCTTCTCCGACTCGACGGTGGATCGGGCCTGATCGGTATCCTCAATCCGGATGATGAAGATGCCGCCGTAGTGACGGGCGAACAGCCAGTTGAAGATGGCCGTTCGCGCGCCACCGACGTGCAGGTGACCGGTTGGCGAAGGAGCGAAGCGAACGCGGACGGTCACAGCCGCAGTCTAGTTCACCGAATGCATCGCCAGCTCGGGAGCCACCGAGGTTACCGAGTCGAGAAACGCGTAAAGCGCGTCGAGCGTGCGGCCCGTTGCTTGCGAAGCCTCCGCACATTTTCCTTCGGTGTCGCACAGCCGGGTGAGAAGCTCCCTTGAGGTCGCGGAGTGCTCGACATCGGCCTCCTGATGCACCGAGAAAAAGGCGACATCGCGCGCATCGGTGATTCCGTACCATTCTGCGAGACCAGCGATCTTGGCTTTGGCCACGGCGGGGATCTGCGACTCGTAGGCGTAGAGAGCGGCGAGACCTTCATGCAGGCCGCCCTCGCGCGCGGAAGATCGAATCGATGCGATCAGCGCGCGCGTCGCGTCATTCGGCGTGCCGGTGAGAATCTCGTCACGGGTCATTCCCAGCGCCTCGCAGAAGCGCAGCCACAGCTCCGGATGATTCTCCGGCCCGCGCTCTTCCTCGATGAGGTTCTCGAGCAGCAGCTGACGCGTCTCGATGTCCTCGGTTTTCGCATGCATCGCGCTGAGAAACGTCGGAAAGGCGAGCGCGTAGTGGTAGTAGTGCCGCGCATAATCCTGCAGTTCCCCTTTCGTCAACTCGCCCGCGCTCCAGCGCTGATAGAACGGGTGATCCAGAAGACGCTGCTCGCTGATCCGGGCATCCAGAAACGCCATGTTGCTCATAGTTTCTCCTCGGTTCGGTTCCGTTTCGGTTTCGCCGACGAACTTTACCAGAGGCGGAGGAACGGCGTGATGAACGATTTCGTCATCCTGAGGCGCGAAGACGCCGAAGGATCTGCAACGACCCAACTATCGCCAGCAACATCCTCGTGATTGCAGATCCTTCGCTTCCCGCCCGCCACCCACGCCGCTCAGGATGACGGTTGGGGATTTCTTCACAGCCTCAGAGGCGGAGGTCGACCGCGGCCAGGTAACCTAGAGCGCGCCCTCGATCGGTGATCCGCCCTCGTCGATGGTCAGGGCGACGATGGCCATGGCGCAGATTCCTTCCCGGCGTCCAATGAATCCGAGGTGGTCCGTCGTGGTGGCCTTGACGTTGACCCGTCCGGCAGGAAGAGCGAGCAGTCGCGCGATCTGCGCCTGCATGGCATCGCGGAAAGGAGCGAGCTTCGGCTTCTGCGCGATCACCGTGATGTCGACGTTGGCGATCTCCGCGTCCATTTCGGAGACCAGCCGCTTTGCTTCGCGAATGAAGATGGCGGAGTCGGCGTCCTTCCAGCGGGGATCATCGGAAGGAAAGTACTGGCCGATGTCCCCGTTGCCGGTGGCGCCGAGCAATGCATCGACGATGGCGTGCAGCACCGCGTCGGCATCGGAGTGTCCGGCCAGGCCGCCGCGATCGCTGATGCGGACCCCGCCGAGGATGAGCGGGCGGGAGTCGTCGAAGGGATGCACGTCGACGCCCTGACCCACCCGGATCATTCGCCGCCCCATTCGGCCACGATCCGTTCGGCCATCACCAGGTCCTCGGGGCGGGTGATCTTGAAATTCATCGAGTCGCCACGCACGATCCTGACGATGTGCCCATAGCGAGCAGCGAGCCCCGCTTCGTCGCTGGCATCCGCTCCCTCCCGGACGGCGCGCGCCAGGACATCGCGCAGAACGTCGGCGCGAAAGCACTGCGGCGTCTGCGCGGCAGCCAGCACATTGCGATCGAGCGTGCTGGCAATCGCGTCATTCTCCACGACGTGAATGGTGTCCACGACCGGAAGCACCGGAATGGCCGCCCCATGTTCACGCGCCAGCGCCACCGCGGTGTGGAAGGTGTCCAGCGAGAAGAACGGCCGCACCGCGTCGTGCACCGCAATCACATCGCAGTCGTCCGGCACATGCTCCAGACCGCGCAGCACCGACTGCTGCCGCGTCTCGCCGCCGGCAACGAACACCACGCGATCGCTGGCGGACTGATTCACCGCGGCCAGCAGCATCTCGGAGACCGGGACGATGACGCGGGCCACTTCGTCATCGAAGAGAAACCGTTCGACCACGCGCTGGACCAGCGGTTTCCCGCCGAGGGGCTGGAACTGCTTGGGAATGTCCCCGCCGAAACGGGTGCCCGCTCCGGCAGCCGGAATGATGATGGCGACTCGCGGCAGAGAGTCGGTCGCCACTAGACCTCCATGACGTCGGCTTCCTTCTGCCTGAGCAGGGAGCCGACCTCGTCGATGTGCTTATCGGTGCCCTTCTGGATCTCTTCCAGTGCGCGCTTCTCGTCGTCCTCGGAGATCTCGCTGTTCTTGAGCATCTTCTTGAGCTTGTCGTTTCCGTCGCGGCGGACCTGACGGATGGCAGTACGCGCATCTTCGCAGACGGCGTGCGCCCGCTTGACGAGTTCTTTACGACGTTCCTCCGTCAAGGTCGGGATGGGAACGCGGATGACTTTGCCGTCGCTGGTCGGATTGAACCCGAGGTCGGCGGTGCGGATCGCTTTCTCGATGGCGGCCAGCATCGACTTGTCCCACGGCTCTGCCAGGATCATCGAGGGCTCGGGGGTCTTGATGCTGGCCACCTGCGCGATGGGGGTGGGCGTGCCGTAGTAGTCGACGATGACACTGTCGAGCATGGCCGCATTGGCGCGGCCGGTCCGCAGAGTCTTGAACTCGCGATGGAGCGCCTCGATGGCGCCGTGCATCCTGTGCTGAACGTCTTTGATCACATCCTGAATCATTGATCACGACCCTCCCGAATGATCGCTGGCGGGTGTGGCGCGGCCGTCCTCGGCCGCTTCCCCGATTCCTGGAAAGAACGCGGAGGCTGGGCCGCGTGCCCTCCGAAGACTCAGCCCGCCGTTTCCGGCGGGTCGTCGCTGACGATCGAACCGATTTGCTCACCCATGAGCGCTCGCCGGATGTTTCCCTTTTCCTTGAGCGAAAAAATGTAGATCGGAATGGAGCTGTTGCGCGCCAGATCGATGGCCGCGGCATCCATGACCTGCAGACGCTCGGCGAGCACGCGCTGGTAGGTGGCGTGCGGGATCTTCTTGGCGCTCGGATCCTTTTCCGGATCCGCCGTGTAGATCCCGTCCACCTTCGTGGCCTTGAAGATGATCTGGCATTTCAGCTCGCTGGCGCGAAGAGCTGCGGCCGAATCGGTGGTGAAGTACGGATTGCCCGTGCCGGCAGCGCAAATCACGATCCGCCCCTTTTCCAGATGGCGGATGGCCTTGCGTCGGATGAAGGGTTCGGCCACTTCGGCCATGGTGATCGCGGAGT
This sequence comes from Thermoanaerobaculia bacterium, assembly GCA_046594105.1. Taxonomy (GTDB): domain Bacteria; phylum Acidobacteriota; class Thermoanaerobaculia; order Gp7-AA8; family Gp7-AA8; genus JBDSGC01. The sequence continues at coordinate 67,762 of JBKJQB010000195.1, read as the reverse complement.
TCACGCGTGTGTGAGCCCCACGGCGCTCCAGAGCGTCCTGCAGAGCAAGCGCGTTGATCACGGTGGCCAGCATCCCCATGTGATCGCCGGCCACGCGGTCGATCCCCTCGGTGGCTGCGGTCACGCCGCGAAAAATATTCCCGCCACCGATGACGATGGCGATCTCTACGCCGAGCTCGCGGACCTCGACGATTTCATCGGCGATATCGGCCAGAGTCTGGGAGTCGATCCCGGTTCGGCGGCCGCCCATGAGCGCCTCGCCGGACAGTTTGAGAAGAATGCGCGTGTAGCGCGTGCGCGCGTTGTCGGCCATCGGAACGGTTTATATCACGAGCGTCTAAGGGGATTTTTTCGGTCATCCGCCACTGCATCGCACGCGGTTCTTCCTGCTGAAAATCAGGAGCACGGAAAGGAGTGACTGTGCCAGACCGGCCGGGCCATCTTGCGAGAAAAAGGCCGCCCGGAGGCGGCCTTGAGGTGGGATCGAAGAGGAACGCTTACTTCAGATAGGAGGCCACTTCAGTCGCAAAGTCCTCACCGCTTTTCTTCTCGATGCCCTCACCGAGCTTGTAGCGAGTGAAGCGGCTCACGGTGTATGTGCAACCGCTGTCCTTGCCAGCCGCTTTGAGAAACTCAGTGACCGTCTGCTTGTCGGCCTTGATGTACGGCTGCTCGAGCAGACAGGCTTCGCCGTAGAACTTGTCCATCTTTCCGGTGACCATCTTCTCGACGATGTTCTCAGGCTTGCCGGACTTGGCGGCGGCGTCGCGGGCGATCTCCCGCTCGGTGTCCAGATCTTTCTCCGTGACGTCCTCGCGGCGGATGAAGCGCGGCTCTGACGCGGCGATGTGCATGGCCACGTCGCGGGCGAGGTCGCTCATGCCGCTGTTCTTCTCGCCACTGGTGGCCAGAAGCTCAACCAGCACGCCGATCTTTCCACCGGCATGAATGTAAGCGGCCATGACGCCATTGGGTGCCGCTTCGTACCGCACGAAGCGCCGGATGGTGATGTTCTCCTTGATGGAGGCGATCATCTCGGTGGTCTTCTGGCCGACGGTATCGGCCTGACCGATCCACTTCTGTTGATTGAGCTCGTCGATCGTGGAGACCTGATTGCGGGCGATGACCCTGGCAACATCCGAAGCAAAGTTCCGGAAGTTCTCGTTCCGCCCCACGAAGTCGGTCTCGCAGTTGACCTCGACGAGCACTCCAACCTTCCCGTCGACTTCCGCCTGCACCGCACCTTCTGCGGCCACACGTCCGGCCTTCTTGCTCGCTGCGGCCAGACCCTTCTTGCGGAGGATTTTGGTGGCCTCCTCCGCGTTGCCTCCGGCCTCGGTGAGCGCGGCCTTCACGTCCATCATGCCGGCGCCAGTCTGCTCGCGCAGTTCCTTCACCATCGCTGCCGTGATCTGAGTCATGTTGCATCTCCTCGATTGTCTTGTTGGAAGGCAAGCGCGCTGGCCTGCCGGGCCCCTGGCATCGCGCGCAGGAGCCTGAAACGAAGATGGAGAACAGGCGGGAGCCTGTCCTCCATCAGAGAAAAATCCGTTCGAATGTCAGGAAACGGCTGGAGCCAATTCCTCGGCAGGAGCTTCCTGCTGCATGGCCGCCACAGGAGCGGCGGAAGCGGCAGACTTGTCATCGGTTCCGATGTAACGCTCCTCGGCGATGTTGTAGCCCTCCAGGACGGCGTCGGCAATCTTCTGCGTGAACAGGCGGATGGCGCGGATGGCGTCATCGTTGCCGGGGATCACGTAGTCGATGTCCTCAGGGTCGCAGTTAGTGTCCACGATGGCCACCACGGGGATCCCCAGTTTCTTCGCTTCCTTGACCGCGATGTACTCCTTCTTCGGATCGATCACGAACAGTGCGTCCGGAAGGCCGTCCATCTCGCGGATTCCGATCAGATTCTTCTGCAGCTTGTCCCGCTCGCGATCGAGCCCGGCGCGCTCTTTCTTGGACATCTCTTTCTCTGTGTCGTTGAGGTGCCCTTCGATCTCCTTGAGACGCTCGATCGATTTGCGGACGGTGGTGAAGTTGGTCAGCGTGCCGCCCAGCCAGCGATTGTTCACGTAGAACATGCCGCAACGGTTCGCCTCTTCGAGAATGGCGTCCTGCGCCTGTCGCTTGGTGCCGACAAACAGGATGCGCTTGCCCCCGGACGCGAGGTCCGAGATGAAACTGGAAGCTTCCTTAAAGAGCTTGAGCGTCTTCTGCAGGTCAATGATGTAGATCCCATTGCGCTTCCCGAAGATGTACTTCTTCATCTTGGGATTCCAGCGCTTGGTCTGATGACCGAAGTGCACGCCAGCTTCCAAAAGCTCTTTCATCGTAATAGAGACCGCCAAGTGAACCCTCCTTGATCGTTGAAGTGAATGAGACGAATCGATGAGCCGGGATGACTGCGCATGAACGCCGTCACGCCGATGCGTGCGCCGCCACCGTGGTCACCTCAAGCCGGTGAAAACAAAAAGACAGGAGCGATGATCGCTCCTGTCCAGATTGCAAACTCGAGAAAACGGGAAGCATGAACGGATCAGCGCTTGGAGAACTGGAAGCGTGCCCGGGCACCCTTCTGTCCGTACTTCTTGCGCTCTTTCATTCTCGGATCGCGCGTCAGCAGGCCGGCCTTCTTCAGGCGCTTGCGCAACTCGCCGTTGTAGATCTGGAGGGCGCGGGAGATGCCGTGCCGGATCGCCCCGGCCTGGCCGCTCGGGCCGCCGCCGTCGACGGTGACCACGATGTCGAACTTGTCGACGGTCTCGGTCAGCGACAACGGCTGTTTGATGATCATCTTGAGCACGTCATTGCCGAAGTATTCCTCGATCGGCCGGCGGTTCACGGTGATCACACCGCTCCCCTGACGCATGTGCACGCGGGCCGTCGACGTCTTGCGCCGTCCCGTCCCGTAGTATTCGACCAAAGCCAAGCGATCCTCCTCGGTTAACCGACGACTTCAATCCGCTCCGGCTGCTGCGCCGTGTGCGGATGGTTGGTACCGCGATAAACTTTCAGTTTCTTGAGCATTTTGCGACCGAGTTTGCTCTTCGGCAGCATGCCCCACACTGCTTCCTCAATCATGCGCTCAGGCTTCTCAGCCCGGACGAACCGCGCAGCCGACTCCTTCAGGCCCCCCGGATACGACGAGTGGTGACGGTAGATCTTGTCCGTCTCCTTCTTGCCGGTGAGCCGGATCTTCTCGGCGTTGATCACGATGACGTGATCGCCGGTATCGAGGAACGGCGTGTAGGTCGGCTTCGCCTTGCCAGAAATGAGATTGGCGATGGTCGTGGACAGACGGCCGAGCACTTCGCCGTCGGCGTCGATCACGAACCAGCGAGGCTCGATGTCACCCTTCTTGGGGAAATACGTACGCATGACTCTCCCTGAAAACTACCCGACTTGAATTCGATCCCGATTGCCGCGGCGCAGGCGTGAACAGAACAGCGCCGCAGGCTTTCAAAGACAGACACACACTTTCCCCGCGGGAAAGGGAAGAAACGGTAACACTGCCGAACAGAGCGTGTCAACGGATTCATTCCCGTCGTTTTCGCCGCCTGCTCCGCCCGTGCCGCTCCCCGGTTTTCCGCGATTTTCCCAGTCCGCCGGCAAGGGATTCGCGCCCGTCCGGCTCGCCACTCTCATGAGGATCATCCCCCCTCCTCCGTGTGATACAAGAAACTGATGGCCGCGGTGCTCATCGATGGGAAAGCCGTCGCCCGGGAGTTGGAGATCGAGGTCGCCCGCGCGATCGGGAAGCTCTCCTACCGGCCGGGGCTGGTGGCCGTTCGGGTCGGCAGCGACCCCGCATCCGAGATTTACGTTCGCAATAAGGCCAGGAAGGCTGAAGAGCTGGGACTCAAAGGGACAGAACGGATCTTCCCGGAGAGCCTCAGCGAGCCGGATCTCCTGACCGAGGTTGCCCAGCTGAACAGCGACCCGGAGGTGGACGGCATCCTCGTCCAGCTCCCGCTCCCCAGGCACATCGATGCGCGGAAAATCATCGAGGCCATCGATCCGGAAAAGGACGTCGACGGATTCCACCCCATCAACGTCGGCCGACTGGCGCTGGGGCGCCCGGCTCTGGTGCCTTGCACGCCCGCCGGCGTGATCCGTCTGCTGGAGGCCATCGGCATCCCCATCGAGGGAAAACGAGCGGTGGTCCTCGGTCGCAGCGACATTGTGGGGAAGCCTGCCGCGGCGCTGCTCCTCCAACGGAACGCCACGGTGACCATCTGCCACTCACGCACCCTCGATCTCCCCTCGGTCACCCGACAGGCGGACATCCTGGTCGCAGCCATCGGAAAACCGCTGTTCGTCACCGACGACATGGTGAAGCACGGCGCAGTCGTCATCGACGTCGGGATCAACCGGGTTGACGCTTCGTTCGCCTCACGGCTTTCGCATGACGAGCAGAAGTCTCGAGCCCTTGCGAAAAGCGGTTCGGTCATCGTAGGGGATGTCGATTTTGCCCGCGTTCGCGAGGTCGCCGGCTTTCTCACGCCGGTTCCCGGAGGCGTCGGCCCGATGACCATCGCCATGCTCATGCAGAACACGCTCACCGCCGCCGGTTGGAGGCGATCCTGATCCTCGAGGTCGGCCTGACTGGAGGGATCGCCAGCGGCAAGTCGACCATCGCCCGGATTCTGGGGAGTCTCGGCTGCACCACGATCGACGCGGACGCCATCGTCGCGGATCTCTACCGTCCGGGAGAAACCGGCCATGCTGCTCTCGTCGAACGCTACGGTCCCTCCATCCTGCGGCCGGACCACACCATCGATCGGGCACGGCTGGCGGATCTCGCGTTCTCCAGCGACGCGTCGGCCAGTGAGCTGAACGCGCTGATCCACCCTCTGGTCCGGCGGGAGCAGGATCGCTTGAGCGAGAAGGAGACTGCTGAAAACCCCGACCACGATCGGATCCTGGTGGTTGAGGCAGCCCTCCTGATCGAAGCGGGAAACCTGGACCGCTACGACAGGATCGTGGTGGTCGACCTGCCGTCGGAGATGCAACTCCAGAGGGCCGAGGCGAGAGGGATGAGCCGCGCCGAGGCAACGCGACGGATGTCCCACCAGATGCCGCGCGAGAAGCGCCTGCAGCATGCTGACTACGTTCTGGACAACAGCGGCGACACGGCTGAGGCAGAGAATCAGGCTGGGCGCCTCTACCTTCTGCTCCAGGCGGATCTCGAGGGAAAGAAACGAGGGTCGCTGCAAAAAAAACGCCCCGCCAGATCGGCGGGGCGTCAACTTCCAGACGAGAAGAGTTAGTGCTTCTTCGTGGTCGTCTTGGTCTTGGTGACGGTGGAGGTGGAGACAGACCCCATGGTTCCAGTCGTTGCCATGGCGCCGCCGGTACCAGTGGTGTCGGTGGTGGTCATCATGCCCGTGCCGGTCGAGTCGGTGGACATCATGCTGGTGTCGGTGCTCATGGTGCCCGTCATCGCGGTGCCGGACGAGTCGGTCATGGACATGGTGGACGACGTGGATGACGAGTCTGTCATCGCGGCGCCCGTGTCGGTGTTGTTGGTGTTCGTCTCGTTCTTGCAGGCGTAGCTGGAGAGCGCCAGGGTGGTGACCGTCAGGAGAACCATTACATTTTTCTTCATTTGTCCCTCTTCTTTACATGATTGATATTCCGCTTGCCCAAAAGCGGACAAACGTGAGCCGATACAGAGCAACCTGTATGCCATCCCATCCACCTGGCAAGTCTCGTCGGCAAAAAAAACGCCCCGCACGAGGCGGGGCGTTCCGAACCTGATCGAAATCAGACTGCTTAATGCTTTTTGGTCTTCGACATCACGGTGGTGCCGGTGGTGCCCGAGGTGGTGGTCATGGTGGTGCCGGACGTCGACGTCGCCGTCGTGCTCGTCATCATCGTGCCCGACGTGTCGGTCATGGTGCCGCTCGGCATGGCGGAGGTAGAGGTTCCCATCGCCGTGTCGGTGCTCATGGTGCCGGTGGTGCCGGTGGCGGCGGTGTCGGTCATCATCGTGCTGCTGGTCGACGACATCGTGTCGGTCATCGCGGCACCGGTGTCGGTGACGTTGTTGGTGTTGCTCTCGTTCTTACAACCGAAACTGAACACGGCCACTGCAGCGACGGTCAGGAGAACCAGGATTGTCTTCTTCATTTTGTATTTCCTCTTTTTTCGTGAATTCGTGAAACTTCGACGGTAACGCTGTTGAAATCGTCGATGGGGGGTGCCTACCTCACCTCCTTGCGTAACTGTTGAGAATCTCTAACCACCGGTCGAGACCGGTAACTCTCGTTCGTAAATCGGGGCAACACCATGCATGGAGACATCAGGGCCTTACCTCGTCGTGTTGCTCGGCGTGCCCTGGCTTGCCGCCGGGGTGAGCGTCGCAGTGGTCGCGTTGGGGACCACTGCTGAGTTCGATGCCGTCGTTGCCGTGAGCGTTTCCGCGGCCACGGTCGCGCTCGTCACTCCCGTTTCCGTGACTGCGGTATCGGTGTTCGCGTTCTCCTGCCGCTTGCAGGAACCCGCGCACAGACAGATTGCCAACAGCGCCACCAGCGCAGGAATGGGCCACTTCTTCATCGTGATCAGGCTCCTGGGGGGGTTGAATGGCACTTCCGCTGTAGGGGGAGATGTGAACGCCCTGCTCGCGAGGGGCTATAGTCGTCAACGCCGCCGGCAATGTCAAGCACTCCGCACCTCGTTCCTGCGCTCCCCGCACCGCCCACCTCGCGAAGAGTCCCTTCGTTCGATGGAACAAACATTCACTACGATCGGTACGACGGCTCGTCGCGTTCTGCGATCGTGGTGATCCCCGGCTTCTGGCGCGACCGGAAGCACCCCTCCATGATCCGGCTGGCCAGCCACCTCCAAAGCTCCGGCTACCACACGGCGGTGGTCGACCCGCGCGGTCACGGCGATAGCGAGGGGACGTACGGGTTCAACCTCCACGAGCACCACGATATCGCTGCAGTGGTCGCGGACCTTCGCGCTACGGCGGCGGTCGACCGCTTCGTCCTGATCGGCTTTTCCTACGGGGGCGCCGTCGCCGTGTCCACCGCTGCCCGCCATCCCGATCTGCCCCTCGCCGCGCTGTTGCTGGTATCCCCGGTCGCCGATTTCTCGATGCTGGCGCCGAGGATCAACCTGCTGACCATCCATCGGCACATTGCGTTTTCGCAGGTCCTGCGCCGGCCAAAGTTCGACTGGCGGGTACGGAGGAGCTCCAAGATCCGGGCGCTCGACGACATCGCGAACGTCCGCCTCCCCCTCTGCCTGCTGCATGTGAAGAACGACTGGCTGGTCCATCATCGGCATTCCGTCGCACTGTACGAGGCCGCGAACGAGCCGAAGGAACTGCACGTGATCGACATCCCGGGGAACTATCACGCCGATCGAATCTTTTCTGCGGCGTCCGCGGCGATCGAGCCACTGTTTGCGGACTTTCTGGCCCGCTATGCCCGCTGATCGCGGCTGACCACGACGAGGGTCACGTCATCATCCAGCGTGGAGTCTCCGACGTGATGAAGCACCTGCCGCTCCACGGCCGCGGAGATCTCGCCGGCAGGAGCCCCGTGCAGCGCGGCCAGGGCGGGGGCCATCGCTCGGGAGCCGAGGTCTTCCCCATCATCGTTCTCCGCCTCGCTCACGCCATCTGTGAACAGAACCAGCGCGTCGCCTGGTTCGAGTTGCAACGTCCGGTTGCTGTATCCGGCACGGGTCACAATGCCGAGAACGACGTCTGTCTCGGAAAGTTCCGAAACGCCGTCGCCGCGGATCCAGAGGGGTGGCGTGTGTCCCGCGTTCGCATACTCCACGGCACCGCTCAGCGTATCGAGGCGCCCGAGGAACAGCGTCACGAACTTCGACTGCGGGAGATTTTCTTTGAGGGCGACGTTGAGCTGCGAGACCAGTTCCGCGGGCGACGGATCGCTTTTGCAGAGGATCCGGAAAGAGGCCTGCAGCCCGGCCATCATCAGTCCGGCGGTGATCCCTTTCCCGCTGACGTCGGCGATCACAAAGTAGATTTTTCCGTCCGGCCGGAGCACAAAATCGTAGTAATCGCCGCTGACCGTGCGGCATGGGTGATTGGCCGCGGCAAAGGTGTATCCGGCGACCCCGGTGGGCGCGGGGGAAAGCAATCCGCGCTGGATGGCTGAGGCGGTCTTGAGCTCCTCATCGATGAAGCGCTTCTCCATGGCCTCGTCGCGAAGGCGGGTCGTCTCCAGTTTGATGGCGGCAAACCGGGCGATCTGCGCCACCAGTCGCACATCCTCCTCGGAGATCGCGCGCTGGGTGAAAAGGTAATCGACGTAAAGAACGCCGACCACGTTCGGACCGATCGTCAGCGGCGCACAAAGGATGGCCCGGATTCCCTGCATGACGATCGAATGCGCACGACTGAGCTTCTCGTCGCCGGAAACGTCCATGAACGCCAGAGCCTGTTTCGCCTTCACTACGTCATCGAGGACCGTCCGGCTGATGACCAGCTCCGAGGTGTCGGAGGGATCCTGCCTGCGGACTTCGACATTGTAGAAGGACTCACCGTCCGACCCCAGCAGACCGATGGCCGCCCGCGACGCTCCGGTGTGCTCGAGGACCCTGCTGACGATGAAGCCGAACAGCTGGTCCATCGGACGGTCTTCGATCAGCTCGCGGGCCAGTTGATTGAGGATCCTCAGCCGCGACAGATCACCGGTATCCGCTTTGATGTCGCTGTCGTGGACGGGGATGGCGATGGTGGTGCTGGCCGGACGATCGGCCACCGCCAGAATGCGGTCGGTGTTGTGTTCGGAGGTCTCAAAAAGGATCTCGGTGTCGCCCAGCCGGATGCGGTCGCCGTTGTGCAGGCGATGGTCCCGTTCCACTCGCGAGCCGTTGATGTACGTTCCGTTCGCGCTGCCGCAGTCCTTGAGAACCCACTCCCCGCCTGCTACCACGATTTCCGCGTGCTTGCGCGACAGGTAGCGGTCCTTGATGGGAATGGAGCAGTCGGAGGCACGCCCGATGGAATTGCTGGCGCCCTGCAGCTGCTGCCGGAAGGGCGAAAACAGAGGGGAGTAGATCGTGACCTCGGCGTGCGCGGAACCTGTAACCATCAAATGATTTCCCGGAAAAATGGGGCACCCATTGTAGCATCGGGCTCCGTGCCGGACGCCTACTTTCAGGAGATCGAGGCGCAGTTTGCCCTGCGCCGGGGAACGCCCTTCATCCTCTCCGCCAAGGACTGGGCGCTGATGAAATCGTGGCACGACGAAGGCGTTCCGCTGCCTGTGGTGATCGAGGCCATCGACAGCGTTTTCGAGAGGAATGAGACCAGCGGCCGGCGCAAGACAATCTCCAGCCTGAGCTACTGCCGGCACGCGATCAAAGATTTGTGGTCGGAGCGAAGGACTCTCTATGTCGGCGGCGCGGAGGCCGTCCCGGAGAGCTCCCCCGAGGTGGCCCTCGACGCCCTGGCCTCAGAACTGGAACGAGGTTCGGCGGCGGTGGCGGCGTTCGCGGCGCGCGTTCGGACCCTGGCGGCCGAAAGGTCGGTCCCCCGAATCGAAGAGAAGCTGCTGGAGCTGGAGGGCGAGATGCTCGATGCCGTGACCGCGGGATCACCGGAGATTCTCGAGCAGCTTCGTGAAGAGATTCGCGCTTCGCTCGGAGACACTTCACGACTGGACGCTGCCACGCGATCGCGCACAGAGCAGGCGAACCTTCGAAGACTCATCCGGGAGCGATTCGCCATCCCCAGGCTGTCGCTTTTCTAAACGTTCCCCGCTTCATTTCAAAGCGCGGTCAACCTGATCGAGCACGCTGGCTGCGGTTCGTCCGCTGACCGTCATCTCCGCGCCGGCCAGACTGGGATCGGTGATCACACACCCCGACAGAACTTTCTGCGCGCGGCCGTCTCCGATGTCGGCGCCCGATCCGCCGGCGCATGGAGCGCGGCGCAGGACCAGCAATCGCGCCGCCGTGCGCGTCAAGTCCCTCGCGCTCACCTGCGCGTTCGGGTTCACCCTGCGCGTCACTGAATCGATCTGATAAATGCCCAGTGCGATGGCCCGCACGATCTCATCGCGACCGGGGATCTCCCCGATATCGATGGCGATCGGCGGCGCCGCAAGATTCTGCGCAAAGCGGATCGATGACACTTTCCAGTACATCAGAACTGCCAGATCCCCGCGGGTGATGGCGTCGCTCTCAACGGCCCGACGGAACTGCGGAGGCATGTTGGCCTCGGCGAAGCGACCCTTGATCTCATCCAGCCGGATCGTGTAGCGCGGGTTGGCGCCGCGCCGGGTGAGCCGCTCGTACCGATTGATGGCTTCCTGATACTGGCCTGAGCTCACTTCGATTTCGGCGAGTGCTTCCTGCACTTCGGGGCGTTCTCCATCGGCGGTTCCCAGAACGGGCGCCAGTTCCGGTCTGGCCTCCTCGAAGCGTCCCCGGGCAACGAGTTTCCCGGCTAAAAGGACGCGCGCGCTGGTCGCTGCCGGATTGACCTGCAAGGCCTGGCGAAGCAGCACGATGGCCTCGTCGGCCGGTGCGGTCAGCGCTGCGTTGTAGAACTGTTCGAACACCTTCGTCTGCAGTGCGGCGGCGCGCTCGATCGCTTCGGGAGGCGCGCCCGCGCGAGCAGCCACGGCCCGGTCGATCTCCCACGCGCGGCGGACCTCTTTCCGGGCCAGGGCAACCTCCGCCTGATAGACCTGTGCGGCGGTGTAGCCAGGCTGGCGCGCGACGAGATCGTCGACGATCGCGCGAGCTGCCTCGACATCCCCGCGGCGCAAACGGATGGCCGCGCCCGCCAGAAGGGCAGGCTCGTAGTCCGGCTGCTTGGTCCGGAGGTCCGCCAGCCGCTTTTCGGCGACGACGTCGTCGCCGGACAGAAACGCCCGCCACGCCGCATCGAAGCGCTTGACGATCGACGGCGCCACCGGGACCGTGTACCCGATCCGCGGGTCGATCAGAAATCGATCTTCCGCGCGCGAAGGAGCGGCGGGCGCCATCGGCGCCGTGGTGGAAGCGCAACGGATCATGACCAACGCCGCAGCAGCGGCGAATACTGTCTGTCGAACGCTCAATCCTGTCCCTCGATCACTCGTAGTGCGGCCTGCAGCGCGGCTTCCGGGTCGCTGGCATCCACCCAATGCACATTGCGCTCCGAGCGCAGCCAGGTCATCTGTCGCTTGGCGTAACCGCGCGTTCGCCTCTTCGTTTCCGCGATCGCGGCCGCCTCCGTGATCAGGCCGCGGACGACCTGCACCGCCTCCCGGTATCCGATCGCTGCAAACGGTCGCGCGTCCGACGGATACTTCTGCAGGAGCCCGGCCGTCTCCTGGACCAGCCCTGAGGCGTACATCGTATCGACACGTCGTTCCAGGGCAGGGACCAGACGCTCGCGTGACAGCGAAAGTCCGATCCTGATCGCGGCGATCTTCCCGTCGCTTTGAGAGGAAGGCGCTTCCCATTGCGAGATCGGCTGCCCGGTCAGCGTCCACACCTCCAGCGCTCGTTCCACCCGATGCCGGTCACCCGGCGGGACCTTCGCGCCACTGCGGGGATCGACCTTCGAGAGCCACCGATGCAGATGTTGCGGACCCCGCGGGCGGGCAGCCAGCCGCCGGAGCCGGGCGCGAATGTTTTCATCCCTTCCCGGCATCGAGGGAAGTCCCTGAAGGAGAGCTCGCAGGTAAAAAAAGGTTCCGCCGGTGAGAATCGGCCGGAGACCGCGGGAGGCGATTTCTTCGCACACTCCCAACGCCTCACGGGCGAATCGGGAGGCGTCGTAGTCCTCCCCGGCGTCCACGAGGTCGAAGAGGTGATGCGGCGACTCCTGCCGCTCCGCGAGGCTCGGCTTGGCGCTGCCGATGTCGAATCCTCGATACACCTGAATGGAGTCGTAGTTGACGATCTCGCCGCCCACACCCTTCGCCAGCTTGAGAGCGAGGACCGATTTGCCGGAGCCGGTCGGTCCGGCGATCACGATCCACGGACGACGCACACCGGGAGCGGGTTCCGTCAGGATCGGGTCCGGGTGAAGTGGGTGCGGTCCTCTTCCCGGTGCAGAACGCCGCGAAGATGCGCGCGGCAGTAGATGGCGCCGGAGGCAATGGGCGTCCGGCAGACCACGCAGCGGTTCTTGGTGACCACCTTGTGCCCTTTTTCCAGGACCCGGGCAACCACGCCGCCCGCCAGGGCCAGCAAGCCGAGCAGGATCGCCTTCTGCAGGAGATTGGCCGAGACATACTCCACCCACGGCCCCGTCTCGAAGGTCTCCCGCATGACGTAGAGCGAGACCACGATCAGCAGAATCCACAGCCCGATGCGCAAAAGTGTGGAGGACATGGAGAGGAAGTTACTCTAAGCCGCTCATCGAGGAGTGTCAATTTCAGGGTGCACAAAGATGTGGGCGCCCCGAAACTGGAGGTCGATGGTGCCATTCCGGTCCGTCCGCCAGGTCCGGATGCCCCGTTTGCGCAGCGCTTCGAGCACCGAGGGATGCGGGTGGCCAAAGAGATTTCCGCGGCCGCAGGAGATCAGGGCGATCGCTGGACGGACCACGTCGAGCAACGCCGCGGTCGAGGAAGTCCGGCTCCCGTGATGGGCCACCTTGAGAATCGATGCGGCACGCAGATCGTCCACCAGGGCTCCCTCAGCCTCCCCCTCGATATCTCCCGTCAGCAGGATCCTCCGCGGTCCAATCTGCGCCTCGGTCACCACCGACCCGTTGTTTTCGGAGGAACGTTTGAAGTGTCGGCCGGCAACCCGGAAGCGCAAGGCGATCCCCCCGAAACTCCGCGCTTCTCCGCCGTGAACGAGATGAAGGGGGACCTCTCGAACGGCGCAGGCTTCGAGCAACTTCTGCGCACACGGTCCGCGGAAGCGATGGGGCGAAATCCAGACTCCCTCGTCGATTCCGAGCTCCGAGACCACCGCCGGCATTCCGCCGCAATGATCGGGATGAGCATGCGTCAGGATGGCGCCGTCGAGGCGACGGACTCCACGGTCGAGCAGCAGAGGAAGAAGCGTTACCTCTCCGAAACGATCATCACCGATCCGCCCTCCGCTATCGATCAGCACCGCGTGGCCGGGCGTCCGCAGAAGCAGCGCGTCCCCTTGTCCCACGTCGAGGATCGTCAACTGCGGGCGGTCCACATCGCTTGTGGCAACCACCGCCGCGTTGAGCAGAGGAACGCAGCAGATCGCCAGGAGGGCCGCCGCGCGCCACCGCTCCCGCATCCACGCAATGACCATCAGCGCTGCGACCGCCGCCCCGGTGAGCATCGTGGCGGAGGGCGCAGCGAAGAAGCCGGAGATTCCTGCCACTGCCGCGTTCAACCAGGTACAGACCCAATGCAACGCTCCCACTGCATGGAAAAGCGCCGGCCAGGGAAACACGCAGGTGGCCATCGAGACGCAGAGCATGAGAAAGACCACCGGCGTCATGACGATCGTCATCAGCGATCCGCCGAGCGCGTACTGGTGGAAGTGGAAGAGCGTGAGAGGGGTGATGGCAAGCTCCGCGGCGACCGCGAATGCTCCCCACCGGAAACGCCCCCGAGCCAGAGGCTTGCCGATGAACAGCATGGCGCCCGAACCGGCGTAGGTGAGATGAAACGCCGCCTCAGTCAGATCACCGGGCACGGCGAGCAGTCGCACCAGGGCCGCAATGCACCACAGATTCTCGAGGGTGGTGGGGCGATGCAGAATTCTCGAGAGCGCGTAGAGTCCCAGTCCCACCGTAGCTCGCGATACCGATGCCGAAGGCCCGATGAAGAGCGGCGCCAGGATCGAAAGGATCAATAGTGCCCAATCGGCAATTCGCGGCGCGTGAAGGCATCGCAGCAGGGCGGAGACGACCAGCGCCGCAAGGGCGATCTGCAGCCCCGAAAACACGAGCAGGTGGTAGGTCCCGCCTCGACGATATCCAGAGCGGACCGTTTCCGCGAGATGCTCGCCATGACCGAGCGCGATCGCCTCGATCAGAGCGACTTCGGTCGGGAAGCGCTCCGCATGGGGACGCAGACGCATCATCAGAACGCGATTCCAGCTGCCCGGCAGATACGGCGCGAGGTCGGGGCCGTAGGCGAGCAGAGTCGGAGATTTCACGGTGAGGGTGGACTCGCCGCGAAGACTTCGACGCAGGAAGCCTTCGGCGCGCAGGGAACCGCTCATGCCGATCGGCGGCGGCGGAAACCGCGCGTAGATGGTCAGGGAGCGACGGATGTCCTCACCGCTCACCTGGAAGCGATCGCAGCGGAGCATGAAGCTCTCGCCGTTCCGCGCCCAATCGCGGTTCAGCGGCGCGGTGACCACCGCGAAGCGATCTGCCGGAACCGACGCGAGGGTCTGATCGTCAGCTGCGCGAACGGCGTCCCGATGAACGGCAGTGGCCACCCCTCCGGCCATGGCCAGGCACAGGAGCGCGAGGCGCACCCTGCGCATCCCGCAGAGCAACGCGGCGACCAGACAGAACGCGATCGATGTGCCCAGCTGATGACCGATGGCCAGGCCGGCAACGAAGCCAATCAGGGGGACTGCGGCAGGAAGATCATCGCGCACGCTCCAGCGAAGCGAGGGTCTCCACGTGATGGGTGTTGGGGAAGAGGTCGAGCAGGTCGAGCGACGCGATGCGCCACCCCGCAGCGGTCAGCCGGCCCGCGTCGCGCGAAAAGGTTACCGGATCGCACGAGAGATAGCCAATCGCTTCGGCACCAGAAGCGGCGATTGCATCGATCACTTCGGGGCGGGCACCGGCGCGCGGCGGATCGAGGAAAATCAGATTCGCGGGCGGCATCCGGGCTACGTAGCGCTCCACCGCCTGATGGACCGGCTGGACATTCGGCGGCGCATTTCTCAACGCGTTTCGGTGCGAGGAGGGCGAACCCTCCACCGTGATGACGTGCTCGAAGCGTTGCGCCAGGGGAAGGGCGAAAAATCCCACCCCTCCGTACAGATCGAGGGCGCGCTCGCACGCCTTTACCAGGTCAGCCAGTCCGCCGACCAGCCGCAACATCGTAGACAGCAGGTGCCGATTCACCTGAAAGAAGGAATCGGTGGAAAGGTGATAGGTGAATCCTTCGACACGGAGCTCCAGCTCGCCGGACTCCATCAGATTTCCGTCCAGCTCCCACACTTCCAGTCCCGGCCCTTCTTCGGCCACGCTATCGGCGACTTCCCGCGAAGGTCCTGGCCGCCCTTTCGGCGTGTGGTGTCCTTCTTCCGCGGCATGTCCGAAACGTCGCGCGGTCTCCAGTCCCACCACTTCGCACTCGCTGGACAGCGGCACGACGTCGTTGGAGCCCATCGCATAAAAACCGACGGCGTGGCCATCGCGATGAAGCCTGGAACGCATCCGGTAATTCAGCGGTGAAGGATGGATGGTGATGGGTGGGAGCTGCGCGCGATCGATCTTGCCGACCCGGCGCAGCGATTCTTCGAGGATGCGACGTTTGGCCACCAGTTGCGCGTCCAGGCGAAGGGCGGTCCAGTCACAGCCGCCACACTCGGCAGCCACGGGACAAGGTCGGGCACGCCGCAACGGTGACGGCCGAACCAGGTTCACCACCTCCGCCCGGGCGAAGCCTTTCTTGACCGTCACCACACGGGCAACGGCCACATCGCCCGGGAAGAGACTGTCGGCAAAGACCGGCAGACCTTCCACCCGGGCCAGGGCCGAACCGCCCGCCACGAGCTCGATGGCCTCGATTGTGATGTGATCCCCGATATTCATGCGCGAACAGCTCAAAAGCCTTTCCCAGGACACCTTGATCTACGGCGCCAGCACCGTGATCGGGAGATTCCTGAATTTTCTTCTCGTCCCGTTCTACGTCAACGTGCTCCGCAATGCAGCGGAGTACGGCATCTCCACGTCGCTCTACACCTACCTCAGTTTCTTCATGATCGTCTACACCCTGGGGCTGGAGTCGGCCTACTTTCGCTACGCCTCCAAGGGTGACCAGGAGAAACGAAGCGCAACGGAAGAGGGCGACCTGTTCAGCGCCCCCTTCCTGGCCATCCTGATCTTTGGCGGCCTCCTTTCCCTGGGGGTGATTCTCGCCGCTCCGATGCTGGCCGGGCCGATCTTCCACGATCCTCACGCCGACATCACTGCCATGCTGCCGATGCTGATTTCGATTCTGCGCTACGGCGCCTGGATCGTCCTGTTCGACAGCCTGGCAGCGATTCCGTTTGCATTGTTGCGGCTGGAGCGGAAGGCCAAGTTCTTCGCCACTCTGAAGCTGCTCAACATTCTGGTCACCCTGGTCCTGAACTTCGTCTTCATCCTCGGATTTCACTGGGGTGTGGCCGGAATCTTCCGAGCCAACCTGTTCGCTTCCGCCTTCACGCTGGCGATGCTGATTCCGACCATCGCCCGGCACTTCCGGCCGCGCCTGAACCGCGAGGTCCTGCGCAAGCTGGTTCCGTTCGGACTGACCAACGTCCCCGCCAACCTGAGCGCAATGATGGTGCAGGTCATCGACCGGCCCCTGGTCCAGAACATCCTCGGCCTTGCCGTTCTGGGGATCTATCAGGCCAACTACCGGCTGGGGTTCGTGATGATGGTGTTTGTCTCGCTGTTCGAATACGCCTGGCGGCCCTTCTTCCTCCGGCAGGCCAAGACGGACGACACCCGCGCCCGGCATCTCTTCTCGCGCGTGTTCACCTACTTCATGATGATCGCGCTGACGGCATTTCTCGGACTCTCGTTCGCGCTCCCGTATCTGGTTTCCACGCCGATCTACCACGGCCGCCGCCTGCTCAAGCCGGAGTATCTGACCGGGATGTCGATCATTCCGGTCGTGCTGTTTGCGTACATCTTTCAGGGGATGTACACGAATTTCATCGCCGGGATCTACATCAAGGAGCACAACAAGGTGCTGCCCTTCATCACCGGTCTGGGCGCGCTGGTGAACATCGTCTCCAACATCGTTCTGATCCCGCGGATGGGGATCATGGGCGCTGCGCTGGCCACGCTGTTCGCGTACATGGCCATGGCTGGCTCGCTGTACGTGCAGGCGCAGAAGGTGTATCCGATTCCCTACGACTGGACGCGGGTCGGAACGGTGGCCGGGATCGTAGGCGTGGGGTACGGCGCGGAGCGGATCCTCACGCTCGGGCACATCCTGCAGGGCGGCCCGGCCCTGGCCGCAGCGCGCGCCTCCATCTTCTGCGGCGCGATCGCATCGCTCTTTCTGATCAACTTCTTCACCGCCGGCGAAAAGCGCGTCCTTCGCAAGTTTGTTCGATCGGTGGCGCCAGCCGGATTCGGTTCCATGCTGGAAAGCGATGTCGATCCCGATGCGGAGCCGGTCGAGCACGCCAGAGACCAGCGAAAGGGATCGTGAGCCTGGTTGTGATACAAACCCGCGCGCATGAAAGTCCATGAATATCAGGCCAAGGAACTCCTCCGCCGCTACGGCGTCCCCACGCCTCGCGGCATCGTGGTCGACAACCCGGAGGATGCGCGCAAGGCGGCCAAAGAGCTCGGCGGACGGGTGGTGGTCAAAGCGCAGATCCATGCTGGCGGCCGCGGCAAAGGTGGCGGCGTCAAGCTGGCCAAGGATCCCGACGAAGCGGCTGCGCTGGCGAAAAAAATCATCGGGATGAACCTGATCACGCACCAGACCGGCCCGGAAGGACAGCTGGTCCGGACCGTTCTGATTGAAGAAGCATTGAACATCGATCGGGAGCTCTATCTCGGCATCACCCTGGACCGCCGCATCGGAATGCCGGTGATCATGGCTTCGAAACAGGGTGGGATGGAGATCGAGGAAGTCGCTGAGCGCGATCCTCAGGCCATCCACCGCGAATCCATCGATGGAGTGGCCGGCGCCTTCCCCTTCCAGGCACGGGCCGTGGCCCAGGCGCTGGGACTGGAAGGCGACGCCTATAAAAAGTGCGTCGACTTCGTGCAGAAGTTGATGCGCGCCTACATCGAGACCGACGCGGCGCTGCTGGAGATCAATCCGCTGCTGGTGACCAAGGAAGGCGAGGTCCTCGCGCTCGATTGCAAAATGAGCTTCGACGACAACGCGCTGTTCCGCCACAAGGACATCGTGGCCATGCGCGACCTCAACGAAGAGGATCCGCTGGAAGTGGAGGCCTCGAAGTTCGGCCTGAACTACATCAAGCTCGATGGCAACGTCGGCTGCATGGTCAACGGCGCCGGGCTGGCCATGTCCACCATGGACATCATCAAATTGGCCGGCGGACAACCAGCCAACTTCCTCGATGTCGGCGGTGGCGCGAGCGCCGAGCAGGTGAAGAACGCGTTCCGGATCATCCTCAGCGACCCGAACGTCAAGGCCATCCTGATCAACATCTTCGGCGGAATCATGCGGGGCGATCGCATCGCCGAGGGCGTGGTCAGCGCGGCGCGCGAAGTGGGGCTGCCGGTGCCGGTGGTGGTCCGCCTGGAAGGCACCAACGTCGAGCTGGGAAAGAAGATCCTCGCTGATTCGGGACTTCCTCTCATCACCGCGGATGGGATGTGGGACGCCGCGCAGAAGGTCGTCGCCGCCGCCAGAGAACACACCGCGCGCGCCTGACACGCTCCAGGACCGTCGAGTCGACAAAGGAACATTCATGGCCATCTGGGCAGACAAGAACACCCGAGTGATCGTTCAGGGGATCACCGGGCGAGAAGGAAGCTTCCACGCCATCCAGTGCCGCGACTACGGCACCCAGGTCGTCGGCGGAGTCACTCCCGGCAAGGGCGGAACGACGCACGAGCGCTTCCCTGTTTTCGACAGCGTGGTGGAAGCGCGCGAGAAAGAGGGCGCCACCTGCTCGCTGATCTTCGTGCCGCCGCCGTTCGCGGCCGACGCCATCATGGAATCGGCCGACGCCGGCATTGAGCTGATCATCTGCATCACTGAAGGCATCCCGGTCAACGACATGCTCCGGGCTCATGACTTCCTGCGGAAATCCAACGCCCGCCACCTCATGGCCGGGGGAATGCCCTCGCGCCTGATCGGACCGAATTGCCCCGGCATCATCACGCCAGGCCAGGCGAAGATCGGCATCATGCCCGGCCACATTCACAAGGCCGGTCCCATCGGAATCGTGTCGCGCTCCGGAACGCTGACTTACGAAGCAGTCGGCCAGCTCTCCTCGCGCGGCATCGGCCAGTCCACCGCCGTGGGAATCGGCGGGGACCCGCTTCCCGGCACGAACTTCATCGACTGCCTGGCCGCGTTCGAAAGCGATCCGGAGACGCAGGCCATCATCATGATCGGTGAGATCGGCGGCAGCGCCGAGGAAGAAGCTGCGGCCTACGTGAACGAGAACGTCCACAAGCCGGTGGTTGCCTTCATCGCCGGTCAGACTGCCCCTCCCGGCCGCCGCATGGGACACGCCGGTGCCATCATCAGCGGCGGCAAGGGCACGGCTGCGGAAAAGATGGCGGCGTTGCAGCAAGCCGGCATTCACGTGGTCGAAGCGCCCAGCGAGATGGGCGCGAAGATCGAACAAGTCTGGAAGCGCTGAATCAGCGTCGCGCACCGCGATGGGGAGGCCAATGCAGAATCTGACCGTTCCGCCGGCGACGCCCTTCCACCATCTGGTGCTGATCGGCGGGGGGGAGTTTTCCTTTGGCGAGACCCGTGAGATCGACGAGTTTCTGCTCCGCAGCATGCCCGCCGACCGGCGCACCATCGCCTTCATCCCCGCCGCTTCCGGCTCCGCAGAGTACGCCGTGCATCTAGGAAAATACTTCACTTCCATCGATCCCACGGTCAACACCATCAACGTTCCGATCTATCGCGGCCGCGACGGGCGGCGGGGCAAGAATGCAACGCTCCTTCGTTCGGCGGGGATGATCTATCTCGGCGGCGGGCTGGCCAGCCAGCTCCTCGAACCGCTGCGAGACACCCCGGCGGAACTGGCCATGCGCGAGGCGGCTGCTGCGGGAACCGTCATCGCCGCCATCGGCGCCGCGGCCTCCTGCTTCGGCACCGTCGCTCGCGATCCGCGCGGAGCGAGCACCCTGCCGGCGCTGGGATGGCTCGAAGAAACCGTCATCGAGACGCTGTTCGACCCGCAGCAGGACACCATGCTGCGCAGGCTGATGTCGCTTCCTGAGGTTCGTCTGGGTCTGGGCATTCCCCGCAGCTCGGCTCTGGCAATCGGTGCCGACGGCGCAACGGTCATCCTCGGCGCGGGGAACGTCGCCGCCTTTCGCAGGAAGGCGGGAGAGACCACCTCCACCTGACCGCTCCCCCGTCCAGACGAGCTCACGCGGGCCTGTAAGATGCAGGAAGCTCGTGGTCAACGCGGAGTGATTTTCAGTACGGAGGACGCCATCGAAGTACCCAACGCGCAGCCGGAAGTCGGAGAGACGCTGTCGACGCAGGAACTGACGAAGCTGTTCAGCGTTCTGTCTCACGACCTCAAGTCGCCGATCTTCTCCATCGACGGATTCAGCGAGCTGCTTCTGGCCGATTACAACGATCGTCTGGACGAAGAGGGGCAGGACTTTCTGCGGCGGGTCCGGTCGAGCGCAGGGCAGATGAAGAAGGTCCTCGACGAAATGTCCCATATCGTCAAACTCCTGTCGCGCCCCAGCGTGAAGCGCCCCACGCCGCTTCGAGAACTCGTGGAAGAGGTGCTGCTCAAGTACAACTCCCTCCTCGGCGAGGGCGCGGTGCGGGTCGAAGTCGCTTCCGACCTGCCCACCGTGGACGTGGACCCCGAGAAAATGCGCGAAGCCATCGGAGCATTGATCGGCAACGCATTGTTCTTCAACGACCGGCCGAAGAATGAACGATCCATCGTCATCACCTGCACCGGGGTGGAGAAGGGCTTTAAATTCTGCGTGCGCGATAACGGCATCGGCATCGATCCTCGCTACGTCGCACAGATCTTCGAGCTGGGGCTGAAACTCGACAAGTCGCGCGGAGGAGGCCCCGGCTACGGCCTCTACCTGGCGAAACGGATCGTCGAGGGGTACGGTGGATCCGTCAGCGTCGACACCGCACTGGAACAGGGCAGCACCTTCTGCCTCACCATCCCTCGCTGAGACGTGCCTCGACCGCTGCGCCAACCACGCCGGAGCCGTCCCGACTTTCGGAGCGCCGGCATCCCTGCCGGCCGGTCCGCCGGCATCTTGCCGGCGGGATCTCGCCGAACAGCACCGGCGTTCCGAAAGGTGCACCGTTCAATGTGAGAGCAGCGATTCGCCCTCTTCGCCAATGCTGAAGCGCGGCCCGTCGATCACTTCCTGAGGGAGTGGCTCCTCACCCGGCAGGGCGATGATGCGGATGCTCACCCATCGATCCTCGGAGAAATCTACCCCCAGATACTTTGCCGCTGCCTGCGAGAGATCGATGGCAAATTTGTTGACGTAGGGGCCGCGGTCGTTGACTCGCACGTGCATCTTCCGGCCAGTGGCCCGCGACCGGATCTCCACCCAGCAGCCGAGCGGGAGCGTCAGGTGAGCGGCCGACACGCGGCGATTCCGATAGATTTCCCCGTTCGCGGTGAGTGTTCCGTCCAGAGAAGTGGAGTAGAAGCTGGCCAGTCCGGCCAACCGGTGCCGTGACGCGACCTGGGCATAGCGAAAGAGCCGGATTTCGTAGGAACTCCGCTCCGGAAGAGGAAGGCCGGAGGGCTGCTCCGGACCGAACTGGAAGCAGGCCATGGTCGCTTCGTCGAGCTTGATCTGGTCCTCACAGAGGTAGTTCTGGGCCCGGGCATCCGAGGCGAGCACAACAACCCCCGCGAAGGCCATCCCGACCATCCGCTGCCTCGTCAGACGCATCGTCCGGGCATCTAAGCACAATTCGCCCGGGGGGCCAAAGTGCCCAATCTACAGCGGTTGTGGACATGGCATTAAATCATTGCCCATCAATAGCTTGGAAGACACGAATGTTGGTTCCTCGTTTGCAAAATAACAGGCGTTACCTGTCTCAGGGGGTACTCATGAACGAGATCAAAACCAGCAGGCCGTTTCAGGAACGATTCCTTGATGGATACGATCGGTCGCAGCTTCGTCAGGAAGTGCAGAAAGTTCAGGGAAGGCTTCCCAGCTCCCTGCGCAAAAAGTACGCGACCTGGGCGCTCGGCGCCTCACTCGCCCTCGGCGGCGTCGGAATCCCGATGAAGGTGGGCAACCTCCTCCAGAGCGTCGGCGACCCCAAGGCCTCCCGCCAGCGCGGGGTCTCCGAGCAACCTCGGGACACCGAAGACCGTCAGACCGGAACCGTGATCGCCCGCGACCTCAGGATCGCCGGACAGATTGCCGCGCAGGTTGCCGGCGGTGTCACCGGTGCGGTGCACGACGTTGCCAAAACGGTTGCCAGCCCGGCGCTGGAAAAGGCCGTGCAGGCTCCGCAGATGATGGCCAGCGCCTCGGAGACCGTCCGCGAACGCTTCTTCCAGAGAGAGGTCCCCTTCGGCTCGATCATCTACAACGAGGCCAGAAGGAACGACATCTCGCCCGAGCTGGTCGCCGCAGTCGTCCACACGGAGTCGAAGTTCGTTCCCACCGCGCGTTCGCACGCCGGCGCGATCGGCTTGATGCAGCTCGTTCCGAAGACGGGACGCTGGATGGGCGCGAAGGACCTGACCAACCCGGTGCAGAACATCACCGCGGGGGCCAAGTACTTGCGGTACCTCACCGACCGCTTTGACGGCGATCAACAGAAGGTGATCGCCGCGTACAACGCCGGGGAAGGCAACGTTCGCCGCTTCCACGGAATCCCGCCGTTCCAGGAGACGCGCAATTACGTGCAGCGCGTGAACACGTTCCGCAACGACCTCGGGAGCCGCCTCGAGGGTCAGGTAGCCAGTCTGGCCACTCCGTAACCTGCTTCCACATTTTCTTCCGCGCCCTGGAGATCCCAGGGCGCGGTCTAGCGCGCTATCCGAGGCCGTTGTCGCGCGCGACGCGAATACCGTCCTGGTCGCGCCCCGATCGCTTCGCAGTTCGTAGAATCACGCACGATCGACCGGGCACGGGACCGTAAGGGAGCGCGTTCCCAACGACGAAACGCGCTTCAGAGCCAGTCGTTCATCTTCTGCAGCAATTGATCGATGGTCATCAGGCGCTCGGTTCCGTCGGAGTCGCGGCGGAAGATGGCGTGATACCAACCCTTCATGCCGATCGGACGGTAAATATCCTGGCCCACCCTGAGTGTGCCGCCAGAGACGAGCTTGAGAAAGACCTGCTCGTAGGCTGACCGAGTCAAGCGACGATCAGGAAACGGCGTCGCGTAAACGCTGCGGCGCCGCTCCGAATCCCGGCGGCGCTCTCTGGGAGCCTGCCCCGGAAGCAGGGACGTCCCGCGGCGGTCCAGATACGGGCTGGGACGATTCGGCACCAGCTTTCCCTGTCCGTCACCCCCGCGACGAGCGGGAGCGATCCTCGCACGTCGGACGGCCGGCGGACGAACAGGAGAGGAGGCTTCGCCCGCCTTTCCATCAGCCTTCACCCGTCGAGCGCCTTGAGCCGATTTCACCTCCAGCTCGTGGAGGTGTTTCGCCTGGCTGCGGTTGATGACGTGTTGATCGATCGGGAGATTTTCCCAGGCCAGCCTCTTCGCTTGGAGCAGTTCCATCTCGGCGTCATAGTTCTTGAGCTCGTGCGTGACCATGCCCCAGCGGCACAGGCGTCCGACGTCGTCATAGGCAGTAGGCCGGTCGACCAGCTCGAGCATCGAGGGAGCGCGACCGGTCATGATGGCGAAGAGGAGCCGAGTGCTGAACGGGTCGGAGTAGCGACGGATGGACCGGCGGAAGAACCAGGCGGTCTCCGCAGCCATCTGGCGGAGCGATTTGATCTCGCCGAACTGGGTCGTCCAGATCCTCTCGTTCACATCCGCGGTGTAGGGGCTCTGGGCGTAGTGGAAGTCTTTGGTCAGCCAGCCTTTGCGGGTGGTGTGTTTGCCGGGGATCACGCCCGCCACCACCGGGATGGGCAACTCCTTGAGGATCGATAGCTCGTACGAGGGCCACGACATGACCTCCCGGACAATGCCGACGATCAGCGTGGCGGCCGCCAGCATGAGACCGGGATCGGGCGTGAAATCGACCGTGATCTCCATCCGTCCGCCCCGTGGCCGGACCCCCACACCCGTGGAACGCCGGTTCGAGGCCACCAGCATGACCGGAACCGGCAGGATGTAGGCCAGAAGCAGAGCCAGCTTCTTCTCGTTCCGTCGCGCGTTCTGCTGCGACCGGGGGATCTCGTAGGAGATGTTGTAGTGCGTGCTGTACGCCTTGAGCCGGACGGTGTGACCGTTCTGTTTCTCCCAGTGGGTCAGCTGGTCGCGAACGAATTGGATCTGATCCCAGAGATTGCGGACCATCCGGGCGGTCGCGTGCGGCGCCAGCTCGATCACCGGGGTGACTACTTCAATGACGCCGCGGTCGAAGTAAACCGCTCCCCCGGTGGGCAGCTGCAGGGAGGACTTCTCGCGCGGCAGCAGAGGCCGGTCGATGAAGGCGCTGGGGTGCTTGAAGTACGGCGTGGGATCGATCTCCACCTCGTCGATCCAGACGTTGAACTCCGCCTCCATGCCCATCACAGGCATGCTCAGCCGGGTCCTCGCCAGAGTCCGGTCGTCGAGGTTATTTTTCAGATCTGAGGGCATTTCCGAGGGTCCTGGGGAGTGGACGGTCGCAGCCGAGTTCCTCCGTCCTAAGCAAACGGCAGGCCGGGCCGGAAGCGGTAGCCACAACCGGAATCAAGGGAACTTATTCGTTTTTTTCGCCCGAGGTGGCCATCTCTCTCGGCAGAGTCCGCCGATCGGTGCGACGGCGCTCTTCAAAGGCAAACCTCGGCCGGTGTTCCTGAGGAACCTCCATCCTGTCTTCCGAGATCTCGCGCGGAATCACCGTGATGTAGCCGACGTCGAGATGCACGTGATCATCCGCGTTGTTTCCCGTCACATGCCCGTACGGCAGCACGGAGATGTCTTCGGAAAGGTCTTCCGCGATCACGTTGTATTTCTCGATCTGCTCGCGAGTCTTGAGGATAGTGGTCCCGATGCGGTAGACGTCGGCAGCCGTGCCCCACATATGCGCCGTTCCCCCGATGGCCAGCTTGTGTGAGGGCGAGCGGTACGCTCCGTTGACGGCGATGTGGACCGAGGCTCCCACGGCGCTACGAAACTGCTCCAGGTAAAACGAGAGGATCCGGACCGCACAGGGAACGTAGCGCGGAAACTGCTGAAGGCGGGGGGCCTCTTTGAGATCCACCAGGGTGAATTCGTTCAGGCCGAAATGAGGGCTGAGCCGGATCTGCATCCCAGCCTCGTGAGAGGGGATCTCGTAAAAATAGCGGGGCAGCCGATGGCGCCTGCCTTCCCCGTCGCGAACCATTTCGCCGGGCTTGAGCAGGGATCGAAGCTCGTCGTCGAGATCGAAGGCATCGACGACTTTGATGGACTGGTCCTGATCACTCATAGCTGCTTCCGGCGAGGGTGGAGTAGATGTCACGCGATACGTCCGCCACCGCCGTTCCCCTCCCGTTTTCCACACTGAACTGCGTGAGGATCACCAGCACGTACGGCTTGCGGTCGTCAAGATAGACGATTCCGGCGTCGTGGTGCACGGTGGAGATATTGCCCGTCTTGTGCGCAACGCGAGCGGAGGCCGCCTTGGGCAGGCCCGCCGGAATGCCGCTGCGATACTGCTGCTCGAGCATGATCTTGAGCATCTCGTCGCTGGAATTCTGTGAGTAGGCCTTGCCGTCGGCGATCGACCGCAGAAGCTTCAGCAGCCCGTTCGCCGTTACTTCGTTATTGAGGCCGGCATTGAAGGCGGCGGTGTCCTCCACCCCGCGGAGCACCCGGACGCCATCGATCTCCAGCTCATCGAGCGCGATCTGGATCGTCCCGATGCTGACGACTTCCACCAGCAGGTTGGTGGCCAGATTGCTCGACTTGGTGATCATCCAGTAGGCCAGTTCCCGGACGGTGAGGGTCTTGCCCAGGTGGCCGTACACGTCCGGATCGGCATCGCGACCAAGATCGAGCATGAACGGCTCCTGGTTCACGATGCTGGTGAAGCGGTTCCGGATGTGGACCGGAGCATCCAGAGTGAGCTCGCCGCGCTCGACCTGACGGAAAACGCCGAGGAGGACGGCGAGCTTCATCGTCGACGCCGCATGGAAGTAGTGATCCGCGTTGTAGGACCACTGGATGGTGGAGTGAGCGTCGTAGAACGAGATGCCCAGGTTTTCCAGATCGTGATCCTGCCGGATTTTCAGCACGTTGCGATACAGCGACACCTCCGCCGCAGCGACGGAATCCTTCGCAGGTGGAACGGGCAGTTTTTCAGTAACGCGACGCACTCTTGCAGCCATTCTCTAGTGGGTTCCCCATCGCCAACGTTGCAAGTGTGACGCCCGCAGCGCGCCAGCTGCCGGCCAAATCACAGAGAGGAGTTTTTCTCAACGGCCTGCGGAACGAAGAGCGCGACCGAGCCGCTCGATTCCGGTTCCAATCTGCTCGACCGCCGCGGCGTAGGAAATGCGGATAAAACCCTCACCCAGAGACCCGAAGGCCACACCGGGAATCACCAGAACCGCGGCATCCAGAGCCATGGAGCGCGCGAACGCGAGCGTGTCACAGGAGGGCACCGGCACGAACGCGTAGAAAGCTCCCGCGGGCGGCTCGATGGCCACCGAAAGCTCCCGCTCGATCGCCCCGAGCGCCGCTTCCCGCTGCAACCGAAACTGCGCGCGAATCCGCTCCAGCCAGGCCTCGTTCCATTCGTTGGAGGAGAGAACCCTCTCCGCCAGGGTCTGCGAAAACGCGGAGGCGCACGTGGCGATGTACTGATGCGCGGTCACGACCGGTTTCATCAGTTCTGCCCGTCCGGTCACCCACCCCAGCCGCAGCCCGGTCATGGAGTGGCTCTTCGAAAGACCATTGACCACCAGCACGTTCGGTCCCATCCCCAGCATGGACGGCGGTCGCTGCTCGTACCAGATCTCGCTGTAGACCTCATCGCTCACCACCAGCAGTCCGGCCTCGGCAATCGCAGCGAGGGTCTCCCGCGGAATGACGGAGCCCAGGGGATTCGATGGTGAGTTCACCACGATGCACTTCGTTTTCGGCGTGATGCGCGAGAGCAGCCGTGCCGGATCGAGCCGCCAGTCGGGTGGCTCCAGGTCGTACGTCACCGGCACGCCGCCGGAGATGCGTACGAGCGTCGAATACGCCGAGAAACCGGGATTGGGAATTAGCACCTCGTCTCCCGGATCGACATACGCCTGCAGGATCGCGTAGAGCGCCTCCTCCGTGCCCGCGGTGATGCAGACCTCGGTCGCCGCCTCCGCTCCGGCACGTTCGCCGACCAGCTTGCGCAAGCCGATCGTTCCGGCGTTGGCTGTGTAGTGCCACGAGCCGCTGGTTGCGGCGCTGCGAGCGAACTCCCGCAGCATCTCGTCGGGCTCGATGTTCGGTTCGCCGATTCCGAGGTTGACCGACAGCGGCGTGGCCAGAGCGTTGATCTGACGGATCAGGGACAGCTCGAGGTTGGAGAAACGGCCGGAGATTCTGGGATTCATCGATCGTGCTGCTGGCTCACTCCCCGCGCAGCGCCTCCTCCAGCGCTGTCGACGCGTCGGTTTTCTCGTCGCGATACTTGACGATCATCGGCGTGGTGATCTGCAGGGAATGCTCCTCCGCAAAGGCGCCCTGAATCGGACGGGAACCGGGGACCACCACCGCACCGTAGGGAATCTCCAGCGGACGATCGGCGGTACGACGATAGATCTGGCCGCGCACGAGATCGTAGACCGGCGTCGAGCCGGTCAGAACCACGCCCGCCCCGATCACCGCTCGGCCGCGAACCACCGTGCCCTCGTAGATTCCGCAGTTGCCGCCCACCACCACATCGTCTTCGATGATCACCGGGATGTTTCCGACCGGCTCCAGAACTCCGCCGATCTGCGCAGCGGCACTGAGGTGGACGCGCTTGCCTATCTGGGCACACGATCCGACCAGCGCGTGCGAGTCGATCATGGTGTCTTCGTCCACGTACGCGCCGACGTTCACAAAGGCCGGCGGCATCATCACCACACCCTTGGCGATGAAAGTTCCGCGACGGATTGAAGAGCCGCCCGGGACGATGCGCACTCCATCCTGCGCCTTGAACCGACGCGCCGGGATGGTGTCCTTGTCCACGAACGAGAGCGCGCCCGAGGCAAACTCCGACAGGATTCCGAAGCGGAAGGCGGCCAGGATGCCTTCCTTGACCCAGGCCTGAACCTGCCACACGCCGTCCGGGTCGCGCACCGCCGCGCGAACCGAGCCCTTCTCCAACTCCGCGAGAAACAGGCCGATGGTCTTGACGGCCTCCATCCGGTCAGTCGTTCCCTGCAACCCGGCGAGCCGCTCTTCGATCGTCAACCCTTTCGATTCGGTCTTGCTGGCCATCAGATGCCCCTTTCGTCCCACGGAACGGACGCTCGAAAGGCGCCGGTGAACAGGCTCGATCTTATCCCTGTACTGACAGGTGTCTTCATGATGACGTCACCGGTCGCAGATCGCATTGCTCCAGGATTGCTTCCAGTTGCTTCCGATTCGCCTCGGTAATCGGTGCCAGCGGCGAACGCACCACATCGTTCGCCAGGATGCCCAGCATCCGACAGACCGTCTTGACCGGGATGGGATTCGATTCGATGAAGTTCCCCAGCAGCAACGGCAGCACCCGCTCGTGAACGGCTCGGGCAGCGGCGAAGTCTCCCACTAACCCGGAGCGGACCAACTCGGACATCAGCCGGGGGATCTCGTTGGAGGCCACCGAAATCAAACCATCCGCGCCCGCAGCGATCAGCGGCAGCGTCCAGGCGTCGTCGCCACTGAGAACGAGAAACCCTTCCGGGCGATCGCGGAGGATGGTCAGAATCTGCTCCAGGTTCCCCGAGGCTTCCTTCACGCCGATGACGTTCGGGATCTCCTTCGCGATCTTCAGCGTGGTGGCAGCGGCCATGTTCACGCCGGTGCGGCCGGGAACGTTGTAGAGGATCATCGGAAAGCCGGCGGCCTTTTTCTCGATGGCCTCGGCCTGCATGCCGAAATGACGGCGCAGCCCGTCTGGCGTCGGCTTGTTGTAGAAGGGCGTGATGGTCAGGACGCCATCCGCGCCGAGATCGATGGCCTGCTGCGCCAGTTCGACGGCGCGCGGAGTGGAGTTGCTCCCGGCGCCTGCCAGCACGGGCACCCGTCCCTTCGAGGCCTGCACCGCCATCTCGACGACACGACGATGCTCCTCCGCGGTCAGGGCGGGGTTTTCTCCTGTGGTGCCGCAGGGGACGAGGAATCCGATCCCCTCTTCGATCTGCCAGTCGACGAAACGGAGAAACGCCGTCTCGTCGAGCGCACCGCTGTCGGTGAACGGCGTGATCAACGCGGTTCCGATCCCCCGAAATGAGGAATGACCTTTCATCGCAAGTTCTCCATCAGGCCTCATCCCTCGCTCGGCGAATCCGAGAATCGCATCAGGGAAACAGCAACTCGTCGAAGCGAAGCAGCCCCTTCCGGCCGCCAAGCATTTCTGCTGCAACAACCGCTCCGCGCGCGAATCCGTCGCGCCCGCGGGCGCGATGCGAGATCTCGATCAGATCGTCGGGGGAGTCGAAGAAAAGCGTATGCAGTCCGAACTCGCTGCCGGCACGGGTCGAGTTGATCGGCGGATCGAGCTTCCCGTTACTTCCCTGCCGGACCTCTTCCGCGATCCGCAGCGCGGTCCCGCTCGGGGCGTCCTTTTTCTGGGCGTGATGCCGCTCTTCCATCGCCGCCTGGTACTCCGGGAACTGCGCAAACAACTCTCCCGCCCGCCGCGCCAGCGCGAACATCACGTTCGCTCCCGGCGAAAAGTTCGACGCGTAGACGCAGCCGATCCCCGCCTGGTCCACACGGGTGCGGACCTCGTCGAGACGGGAGTTCCAGCCGGTCGTTCCGATGACCAGACCGGTTTTGCCTTCGATGGCCAGGTCCAGCGCTCTGTCCAACGTCCCGGCGTTGGAAAAATCGATCAAGACCTCGGCACCTTCGATCGTCGGTGAGCCTGCATGACCCACGATGCTCACGATTTCGTGACCTCGCTCCACCGCGATGCGCTCCACGGCCTTGCCCATTTTTCCGTAGCCGTGAATGGCCAGCTTCATGGTGCCACCTCGAGAGAGGACAGCAGCGGGCGCGTTTTCAGTCGAGATCCTTCTCCCCGCGGCGCGGGGAGAAGAGCCTGCCCTGAGCGAGCGAAGCGAGTCGAAGGGTGGCCGAAGGCCGGATGAGGGGCCTCACGCGACCGCAGGGAGAGAGACCCCTCACCCCCGCTTCGCGGACCCTCTCCCCGCTGCGGCGGGGAGAGGGAACTCGACGCGGCAGTCGCCGCCGGCGACCGTTCCGTCATCACGATGCCACCTCGGCGTGCTTTTCGAACAGCGCGGCATGGATCGCACGGACGGCGCGATCTCCTTCGCTCTCGCTGCAGGCGATGGAGAGGTTGAGTCCCGAGGTGCCCATGGAGAACATCGACAGCGACACTCCCCGCACCGCGTCAAAAATGCGCGCGCCGACTGCGGAGTCGCGCATCAGGTTGCGACCGACGACCGCCACGATGCACTGATTCTCCAGCACCTCCACGTTGGCAACCGGTCCGAGCTTCTCCACCAGCTGCTGCAGGTTGTGCTTGTCGTCGATGGTCACCGACACGGAGACCTCGGAGGTCGTGATCAGGTCCACCGAGATCTCCAGCTGCTCGAACACCGCGAACAGGCGGGCCAGGAATCCATGCGCTCCCAGCATCGTGTTCGAGGTCATGTGGACGATGGTCACTCCGCGCTTGACGGCGATGGCCCGTGGGCCCGCAGCGCCTTCGTCGCCTTCCTCGGTGATCACCGTGCCGGGGCTGGAGACATTGTGCGTATTGAGGATCCGCACCGGGATGTGCTCCGCCACGGCGGGCGCGATGGTCTTGGGGTGGAGCACTTTTGCGCCGAACCACGCCAGCTCTGCCGCCTCGACGTAGGAGATCCGCTCGATCATCTTCGCCGCCGGGATGAGCCGCGGATCGCAGGTCATCATGCCGTCGACATCGGTCCAGATCTGGATCTCCTCAGCCGAAATTGCCGCACCGACGATCGCTGCGCTGAAGTCCGATCCGCCGCGTCCGAGCGTCGTGGTGGCGCCCTCGCGCGTGCTGCCGATGAACCCTCCCATGACCGGGATGAGATTGCGCTCCAGGAGCGGAACGAGGACGCGCCGGGCCGCTTGGCGCGTTTCCTCCATGATCGGCGAGGCTTCGCCGAACCGCCCATCGGTGATCACCACTTCCTCGGAGTCGACGTGCTCGCCCGGCAGCGCGCGCATCATCATGGAGTAAGCGAAGAGCACGGACGAGAGCTTCTCGCCAATGGCCACCACTTTGTCTTTGGCCCGCGCGGTGATCTCGCGCAGCAAGGCGATTCCGCTGAGGATGGTGTGGATCTCGTCGATCTGACGGTTGAGCTTCTTGAGGAACGCCTCGAAGAAATCGAACTTCTGTTGCACCAGCTGCATGGCCACGTCTTCGTGCCGCTGCCGTACCCGGGCGACGATCTCCCGCACCCGTTCCTGATCCCCCGCACACGCCGCCTCGGTTGCGGCGACCAGATCGTTGGTCACTCCCGCCAGCGCGGAGACCACCACCACCGGCTGCCGATCGCGCCGCGCCGCCACGATGTCGATGGCGCTGGCCACACGCTGCGCATCACCAACGGACGTGCCGCCGAACTTGATGACGATCATCGCTTCGATCCCGTCGTCAAAGCAGTCCCTTCGCTTGCAACAACTCGGCATTCAGCAGTGCGGCACCGGCAGCGCCGCGGATGGTGTTGTGGACCAGAGCCACCATGCGTACGTCCAGCAGGGGACAGGGACGCAGACGGCCGATGGAGACGCTCATTCCACTCTCCCGATCGCGATCGAGGCGCGGCTGCGGCCGGTCCTGCCGATCGATGTAGTGCAGCGGACGCTTCGGTGCGGAAGGCAGTCCCAGTTTCTGCGGCTCGCCCTGAAACGACTCGATGGCTTTGCGAATCCCGTCGAAGTTCACCACCGAGCTGTCGCGGAGGCCGAGGGAGATCGTCATCAAGTGTCCATCGATGACCGGCACGCGGTTGACCTGCGCGGAGATGCGGAAAGGCGCATCGACAAAGCGCTGACCATCCCAGGACCCCAGAATCTTGCGCGGCTCTGTCTCGATCTTCAATTCCTCGCCGTCGATGAACGGGATCACGTTGTCGAGGATTGCGTACGAGGGCACGCCTGCGTACCCGGCGCCAGACACCGCCTGCATGGTGGTCACGTGCAGCTGGGCGATTCCGTACGCCCGCTCGATCGGCGCAATGGCCATGGCCAATCCCATGGTCGAGCAGTTCGGGTTGGTCACAATCGCGCCGGTGCCCCCTCGCCGCTTGCGCTGCGTCTCGATGGCGCGCGCGTGATCGGCGTTGATCTCCGGGATCAGCAGAGGAACGTCGGGATCCATTCGATGATTCTTGGAGTTCGAGAGGACCATGCAACCGCGTGCGGCATAGTCGTCCTCCGCCTCGCCGGCCACCGAGGAGTCCAGTCCGGAGAAGACGAGCCGCGACTCGAGGGGCGATCCGAGGGCAAGAACTCTCATCGCGGCGGCTGTGTCGGGAAGCAACGAATCGAGCCGCCAGTCTGCGGCATCCGCATACAACTTGCCGGCGCTCCGCTCCGACGCCACCACCTCGTGCAGAACGAACCAGGGGTGATTTTCCAGGAGCTGGACGAATCGCTGGCCCACCGAGCCCGTCGCTCCGAGAACTGCGACCGGGATGCGTTGGGCGGGCGAGGAACCGCGGGTGGGGAGGTGGGTGTGTGTTTTCGTGTCCGTCATGCTGGCTCAGCCGTTTGCAAGATCGATTCTCAGGCCAAACCAGCGGGAGTCCAAGGAGAGAAACCTGGACCTCGGCGCTCGCATAGACTCCGCCGCTCATTCCGATGAGCCGCGCGCACGATCCATACGGACCCCTCCGCATCCGCAACTTCCGCTGGCTCATCCTGGCCTATGGGACCAGCACGGTCGCGCGCGAGGCGCAGATCGTCGTCGTCGGATGGCAGGTTTACGAGCACACCCATGACCCCTTGTCGCTTGGTCTGATCGGCCTGGCCGAAGCCTTGCCGTTCATCGCGGTTGCCCTTTATGCGGGGCATGTGGCGGATCGCGCGAGCCGGCGGGCCATCGCTTTGCTGGGAACGATCGGCATCGCCCTGTCGGCGGCCGCGCTGCTTCTGTTCACGATGCATCCCTCCATGCTTGCTGCCGGCCATGTCTGGCCGATCTACGCGGTCATCTTCGCCAGCGGCATCGCCAGGAGCTTTACCCGGCCGTCGGTGACCGCGTTGTCGGCGGAAGTGATTCCGAGAGAGCTTTACGCGAGCGCGGTGGTCTGGCGTACCTCCACCTGGCAATTCGCAGCGGTGGTCGGGCCGGCCTCGGGCGGTCTGCTCTACGGGTTCGGCGGCGCGGTGCTGGCCTACACCGTCGTGCTGGTGCTGTTCGCTGCGGCCATCGTTGCGCTGCTGTTCATCTCCCACCAGAGCGAGCCGCGCGCCGCTGCGAACGACAGCGTGAGCGAGAGCTTGAAGACCGGCCTGCGATTCCTGTTCGCGCAGCCGGTCCTCATGAGCGCGATGACGCTCGACCTGTTCTCGGTTCTATTCGGAGGGGCCACCGCTCTGCTTCCGATCTTCGCCAGACTCCTCGGAGCGGGGCCGCAGGGACTGGGATTGCTCCGGGCCGCGCCCGCAGCAGGGTCGCTGCTCATCGGAGTGTTCCTGGCGTACCGCCCTCCGCTTCGCCGCGCCGGCGTGACCCTCTTCTGCGCCGTGGCCCTCTTCGGACTCTCGATGATTGCCTTCGCCCTGTCCCGCAATTTCTATCTGTCACTCGGAATCCTCGCCTTCAGCGGGATGGCCGACAACGTCAGCGTGCTCATTCGCGGAACCCTGCTGCAGACCCGGACGCCGCACGAACTGCTGGGCCGCGTCTCGTCAGTCAATCAGATCTTCATCGGCTCATCGAACGAGATCGGAGCCTTCGAATCCGGCCTCGCCGCCCGCCTCCTCGGCACTGTCCCCTCGGTGATCTTCGGCGGAGTGATGACGCTGGTGGTGGTGGCAGTGATCGCCAGCGCCTCGCCTGGGCTGCGGAAGATGCGCGAGATCGGCGACTCCTGAGCAAGGGACAGCGCGCGGCGCTGCGCCTGAGAGAAAGAAACCGCGCGATCCAGAGCCGGCGTAGCCGGCGCCAGAATGTAGCCCCCGGCGCGAGCCGGGGGAACAACCGAGGAGCCTCGCATGCGAGCCCGCGTAGCGGGCGGCAGAACAGGTCTGGAGTGCGATCGCGGCCGGACTTCGTTGCTCTTCTGTCGCCCGCTACGCGGGCTCGTTTCTGACTGTGGTTTCGCAATCCCCCGGCTGGCGCCGGGGGCTACAGTCTTGCGCCCGCTGTCGCGGGTTGATCGGGGACAGATCTCAGCTTCCTGCCCCTTGATTCCACCATCGGGCGCGCTCGCAACCGCGCAGAAGACCCGGGAGTTCTTGGAAGACTTCCCCCTACGTCAGATGCTCATGGATCAGTGGCCGCGCTTCCGGTTGCTCATCGCCGAACGTCACGAACGCCAGGAACCGCTTGCGCAACTCTTCCGCATCGGGCTGCGACTTGCCGAGCTGGATGCGTGCGATCACGTCGCCCGCCTTCACCTCGTCTCCCGTCCGGCGATCGAACATCACTCCGACCGCGTAGTCGATCACGTCATCCGCCTTCTTGCGGCCCGCTCCGAGGTCGACGGTGAACATGCCCGCTTTGTAGGTATCCATCGCGGTGATGAACCCGCTCTGCGGGGCTTTGACCTCGACGGTCTTGCCGGGTTGAGGAAGCAGTGAGTAGTCGTCGACGATGGCAACGTTGCCACCCTGCGCAGTGATCCACTTCCGGGCCTGCTCCAACGCACGGCCGGAGCGCAGCGCCTCGTCAAGCGCGGTGGTCGCCGCCTCTGCGGTGAACTGGCCGGACATGACCAGCATCCGCACCGCCTGCGCGCGCGTCACCTCTTCCACGTGGGCAGGCCCTTTCCCTTTCAACACTTCGATGGTCTCGACGATCTCGTTCGCGTTGCCGGCAGCGATGCCCAGGGGGCGGTCCATGTCGGTGATGAGCGCCTCGACACGGGTTCCGGAACCGTGCGCCGCAGCGATGAGGCTCTGGGCCAGCGCCTTGGAATCCTGATAGTTGCGCATGAACGCCCCGCTTCCCGTTTTTACGTCGAGGATCAACGCGGAAGCGCCCATGGCCAGCTTCTTCGACATGATCGAAGCGGTGATCAGCGGCAGCGATTCGACGGTGCCGGTGACATCGCGCAGCGCGTAGATCTTCTTGTCCGCGGGAGCAATCCCTTCGGTCGATGTGGAGATGACGCACCCGGCTTCGCGGATGCAGCGATTGAAGTCCTCGCGCGAGAGCCGGGCATTGAATCCCGGAATCGCTTCGAGCTTGTCCAGCGTCCCGCCGGTGTGTCCCAGACCCCGGCCCGACAGCATGCCGATCTTCACGCCGCAGGCTGCCACCCAGGGAGAGAGCACCAGAGACACCTTGTCGCCCACCCCGCCGGTGGAGTGCTTGTCGGCGATGAAATCGTAGTCGTTGCGCATGTGCCATTGCTCGCCCGACTTGAGCATGGCCTGCGTGAGCGTGGCCATCTCCTCGGTAATCATGCCGTTGATGGCGATGGCCATCAGTAGAGCCGACATCTGGTAGTCGGGGATGCCACCGCGTGTGTACTGCTCGATGAACAACTCAATCTCACGCGGCTCCAGAGGAGCGCCTCGACGCTTGCGATTCAGAAGTTCGTACACATTGAGCTCGGCCATGGCGGCGAGTCTATCGCGAGGGCGGGCGGCGGCAGCGCGGCCCGCCCTCACAGCCGGCGCTGCAGCACGTCGTAGCACGAAACTTGTTCCAATGGCTTCAACTCAAGCGGATATCGGCCCTTCCTCGTGGTTGACGCCTTTGACGCTGGAGGCGCCGCAGAGCTGCTGCGAGGTAATGAAAATTGAGGGACGGTCCGACAAGTTTCTGGCGCCCCGCCGGGGTGCTGCGTCATTTTTACGACTTCTAATCCGGTGGTCGCTGCGGCGACACACCGGCTACCCTCTGCGACGCCTCCGGCGTCGGAAGCGATGCCCGATCCGGTCTCAAATGAACGCCACTGAGGCTGTGCTCTACACTCCGCCTCATGAAAGCCGTCGTCCTGCTCAGTGGAGGACTCGATTCCGCCACCGTCCTGGCCATTGCCCAAAGCCAGGGACGGGTGTGCCACGCGCTGTCCTTCGCCTATGGACAGCGCCATGCCGTCGAACTGGTCGCCGCCAATCGCATCGCCTCCGCCGCGCAGGTCGCCGAACACATCGTCTTCCCGCTCGACCTGCGGCCGTTCGGCGGCAGCGCGCTGACCAGCGACACCGCCGTCCCCAAAGACTCCGCGGATCGACCGGGGATCCCGGTCACATACGTTCCCGCACGCAACACGATTTTCCTTTCCGTCGCACTCGGATTTGCTGAAGCGCGCGGCGCTGACGAGATCTGGATCGGAGTCAACGCCATCGACTACAGCGGATACCCCGACTGCCGCCCCGAGTTTCTGGAGGCCTTCCAGCAGGTCATCCTCCGAGGAACGAAGAGTGGCCTGGAGCGCGGCGTTCCCTCCATCGTGGCGCCGCTGGCCACCCTGTCGAAGGCGGCCATCATCGCCAGGGGAGTCGAGCTCGGCGTCGACTACTCCATGACGCACTCCTGTTACGACCCCGACCGCGAGGGCCACGCCTGCGGTCACTGCGACTCCTGCATTCTGCGCAGGCGGGGGTTCGAAGAAGCAGGCGTTGAGGATCCCACTACCTACCAGAGCTGACCACTCTGGACTGAAGAGCGAGAATGCTCCCGTGCATTCTGCGTTCTGATACCTGCTCATGCTGCGCGTCACTGAAATCTTCTACTCCATCCAGGGAGAATCCTCCTTCGCCGGAAGGCCCTGCGTCTTCGTGCGTCTGGCTGGATGCAATCTGCGTTGTCGGTGGTGTGACTCCGAATACACCTTCACCGGAGGCGACAAGCTCGACCTCGAAGCCGTCCTGGAAACGGTCCGCGCCTTCGGCTGCCCTCTGGTGGAAGTGACCGGCGGCGAGCCGCTGGCGCAACCGGAAGCGTTCGAGTTGATTCGCCGGCTCTGCGAAGAGGGGCTGCAGGTTCTGATCGAGACGTCCGGTTCGATCGACATCACGCCGGTCGATCCTCGGGCCCGCATCATCCTCGACATCAAATGTCCCGGCTCCGGCGAGTCGAAGAAAAATCGCTGGGCCAATCTGGACGAGCTGCGCCCTCACGACGAGATCAAGTTCGTGGTGGCCGATCGGGCTGACTACGAGTGGGCCCGCGCCGTGATCCGGGAGCGTGCCCTCCAGCGCTGGACGTTGCTCTTCTCACCCGTCTGGGCGGAGCTGGATCTGAAACCTCTCGCCGAGTGGATCCTGGAAGATCGTCTCCCCGCCCGGCTGCAGACGCAGCTGCACAAACACATCTGGGGAGCGGACGCCCGAGGAGTGTAGAGTCGCGGGAGGCGAACCAGGCGCGATGACCAAACCCACTCTTGACCACATCGGCATCGCCGTCCGATCGATCGAAGCGGCGAGTATCTACGCCGCCCTCGGGCTCTCCATCGACCACATCGAGACGGTGGAAAGCCAGGGCGTCCGCACCGCTTTCCTTTCCGTCGGCGACTCCAATCTGGAGCTTCTGGAGCCCACCAGGCCGGACTCCTCCGTGGCCAAATTCATCGAGAAGCGCGGTGAGGGAATCCACCATCTCTGCTTCCGGGTGACCGATCTGGAGAATCAACTACGGGATCTGCAGGCGAAGGGGTTCCGTCTGATCAACGAGCATCCCGTGCCGGGCGCCCACGGCTGCCGGGTGGCCTTTCTGCATCCCGCCGCGGGCAACGGCGTGCTCATCGAACTGAGCGAGAAGGAGAGCTGACCGATGGAAGGAGACCGATGATCGAAGGATTCGCTCCCTCCGCAGTGGTGATCGTGAATCTGGTCAATCCGAAAGAGAAATTTTTCGGAATCCTCATTTCGCTTTCCGCAGCCGGATTGACCCTGCGGGCGATCAATCTCGATTCGTTCGAAGACTGGTTGCGCCAGATCGCGCGCGATGACGAGCACGGCCTCGACCTCATCACCATGTTCGTGCCTCTGTTCCGGGTGGAGCGCATTTTTCTCGACGAGCCTCTGGGAACGATCAGGTCGTACGGCGACCGCTTCGAGGAGGTCGTGGGGATGTCGGTCCACGAGTATCTCGACCCGTCCCGCAGCAGCGCAAACTGACCCTTCCCGCGGGGTCTAAAACCGTAGGACCTGCGCGGCAGAAAGTCTTGGGGCGTGATCTTGGCGGAGCCTTGGGCAACCAGCGCCGCCGGCCGTGCCGGCCGCCCCCACGACGAAGAAGCGCCGCGCTCCGTATGATAGGCTCGCGGTCGGATCCAACCCTGCGGAGGCAAGTTCAGGAAATGCGCAAAGTCTCATGGCTGCTGTTGTTTGCGACCGTTCTGACGGTCGGCCTCACCGGTTGCAAAGGTGAGAAGAAAGAGACCGTCAACGAACCGGCAACGTTCTCCTTCACCATCTATCCCGGCTCGCGCTACCTCGCGCCGCTCACCGACGTCTCCAAGCAGGCCTGGCACGCCGCACGTCCCACCGACGAAGTGCCTCCCATGGCCATCTACGACACCGACGCCCCTGTCGAGAAGGTCGCCGAGTTTTACGCGAAGTCGTACGGCTTCAACACCATCGCCCCCGACGCCACGAACAACCTCAGCTCAGCCAAGCCCCCTGCCTACTACCGCACCGGCGACCTCGGCACGGACGTCAAAGCCATCGCCTCCGTCACCGAGAAGATCAAGCTGAAGGTCGACGTGACCAAAGCGGTCGGCGCCTACCGGGCCGCGGAGATCGATCCGAAGCCGTACCGGCCACGGGTGACCATCCAGCATCCGTACTTTGATGTGACCACCTCTCAGGTCGTCGACCGGACGATCATCCTGATGAGTCGCTGATGCCCTCTGCGCGTCGGGCGCTGATCGCCGGCCTCGGGCTCATCGGTGGCTCGATCGGCATGGCGCTGCGCCGGGCGGGCTGGCAGGTCGGCTACCTCGATCCCCACGTTTCGCTGGACGATGCGCTGCGCGCCGGCGCCGCCGACGAGCGCGTTGACAGCATCGAGCACGGTCATGATCTTCTGGTACTGGCCACGCCGGTCGACGCCGCGCAGACACTGCTCGAACAGGTTCCGGAGCGATTGCTGGCGACCAGCGTCGGCAGCGTGATGTCTCGCCTTCGCGAGCTCGCGGATCGACGCGGGCTGAACTTCATTGCCGGTCATCCATTGGCCGGATCGCAAGATCGGGGACTGGCAGCAGCGCGCGAGGATCTCTTTCGCGGAGCGACCTGGTTTGTGGATCGGGAAGATCCGATCATCGCGGAGATGATCGCCGCGTGCGGCGCTTCGAGCCATCTCGTTGCGGCGCCTCAGCACGACGCCGCTCTGGCCATGACCAGTCATCTGCCCCAATTGCTGTCCACCGCGCTGGCTGCCTGGCTGCAACGACAGCCTGCGAACCCCGACGACGATCTGACCTCGTTCGCCGGTCCCGGCCTGAGCACCTTCCTGCGACTGGCCGGCAGCGACGCGGAAGTCTGGAAGCCCGTTCTCGAGGCCAATGCGGCGATCCTTCTCCCCCATCTGGAGGCGATCACCGCTCTCGCTCGCGAGATTCTGGAAGGCGATCCCGCATCCGCCTTCGCGGACGCAAACCAGTTCTGGTCCCGGCTGCAGAAACCGTAACGAGCCGGCACGACCGGCGGCGCTGGTTGCCCAAGGCTCCGCCAAGATCACGCTCCAGGGCTGCCCAAGGCTCCGCCAAGCTCACGCTCCACCCCGGCCGGCACAGCCGGCGGTGCTGGTGGTTGCCCAAGGCTCCGCCAAGATCCGACAGACGAGCCACTTTCCGCGTCCGCAGCAGGATGGGTGTGACCAATGCGGGCTAGAATCCGCGCCCGTGTTGAATGGCACCTGGGCCTATGTGGCCGCCTTGTATGCTCTTGCGGTCTGGTGGGCGCGCCGGAAAGGCGTGGTCCTGCCGTGGCGCGTCGCCGCGCTGTTCTACGCACTGGTTCTGATTTTCCTGTTCCGCCCCATGACCCAGGGGTACGTGAACGTCCCTTCAGACTTCGTGCAGATCCTTCCGCCCTGGAATGGCTATCTCCACAAGCAGGCGGTGGCCAACAAGGAGATGAACGACCTCACCATGCAGATCATCCCGTGGGCCCATCAGGCCCGGGAGGCGTGGCGATCGTTCCAGTTTCCGGTGTGGAACGACCTCTCCGGCGGCGGCTATCCGCTGCTGGCCAACGGACAGAGTTCGGCGATGTCGCCGCTCCGGCTGCTGGCACTTCCGCTGCCTCTCGGCTACGCCTTCACGGCGGAGGCGGCCATGAAGCTGCTGATCGCGCTGACCTTCATGTATCTGTTCTGCCGTCGCCGGTACGGCCTGATTCCCAGCATCATCGGGGCGATCTCGTTCGCCTTCTGCACCTTCAACAACACCTGGCTTCACTTCCCCATCGTCACCGTCTCGGTGTGGCTGCCGGCCGCCTTGCTCGCGGTCGACCTTCTGCTGGAGCGCCGAAGCTACGCGCGCTTCGTGTTCGCGGTGGTGGTCTGGGCGGCCATGCTGTACGGCGGCCATCCGGAAACGGTCTCGCATGTGACCTTTCTCTGCGCGATCTACGTTCTCTGGATCGGGATGATCGAACGGCCGGCACTGTTTCGCGACTCCATCCGCTCGATGCTGACCATGGCCGCGGCCATCGCCCTGGCGGCGATCATCGCCGCCCCCTTCCTCATCACCTTCGCCGAGACGGTGACCAAGTCGAAGCGTTTCGACGACCTCAAGGCGCGGCCGAATGTCTCCAACGCCGTTCCTTACTCCGACTTCCCCTCGATGGTCGTCCTCTTCCAGCCGGCTTTCTTCGGCCACATTCCGTATGAGAAAGCGTGGGGCCCGGCCACGGCGGAGTCGATCACCGGTTTCGCCGGCATCCTGGGGATCGCTTCCTTCTTCGCCCTCTTGATCCGCACCATCCGACGCCGTCAGGTCCGCAACCGCGAGCTTTTCTTCGCGCTGGCCACGGTCATCGTCGTGGCCGTGATGCTCGGCTCGCCGGTCGTGAGCTGGCTGTTCCATCTGATCTTTCGCCTCGCGGCGAACGCGCGCCTCCGGCTGCTCTTCTGTTTTCTGCTTGCGCTGATGACGGCCGCGGCGCTGGACATTGCGCAGAACGAGCGACGAAGCGATTTCCTGGCCGGCTGCGCCGTCGCCGCGGCGATGCTCCTGGCATTGCTGGCCACCACGAACTTTCCGAGTGCGCCGCTGCGCGACACCGCGGTGCTGGCCATTCTTCCCAGCGTGCTGGTCCTCGCTCTGACCACGCTGCTCGTCAGCGCCAGGACCCGCGCCATCGGAATCGCCGCGCTGACCGTCGGCATCATCGCCGAGCTCTGGACTGCCAGCGCCGGATGGAATCCTGTGCTTCCGGCCGGGACGATGTATCCGATCACTCCTCTGATTGCAAAGCTCCAGCAACTGGCTGGCCCGGGAATCCGCACTCCGGTACGCATCGTCGGGCTCGGTCCCGCACTGTTCCCGAACACCAACGCCATCTATGGACTGGAAGACATCCGGGCCCACGATCCGATGGCCAACGGCCGCTACCTCGGATTGATGCGACTGGTCACCGGCCTGGTGAACTTCGATTACTTCGCGAAGTGGGACAACACCGAGACCACGATGCTGGACTACCTCAATGTCCGCTACCTCGTCGGCAGACCAGGGCTGACCCTGGCCGATACCACACGCTATCGTCTCGTCTATCAGGGGAAGGACGGCGAGATTTTCGAGAACCGCGATGTGCTCCCCCGCTTCTTCGCCGCGCGCAACATCGTGCTCGAATTCCGCGCCGGGCCGTATCTCTCGAAACTGGCCAGCCACACCGACTGGGCTCACACCGCCGTGGTCAAGGTCTTGCCCGTCGATAGCGACCGTATGCGCCAGGACCTGCTCGCCCCGCGCCCGCTCACCGCGCCCGAGACCTCGGTCGCTCTCCTCCCCTCCACCAGAACCGACTTCCACATGCGCGTCCACGCTCCCCGCCACTCCCTCATCGTCAGCAGCCAGCCATGGTGGCGCGGCTGGCGCGTCACCAGGAACGGCAAGTCCATCGAGCCACAGCCTGTGAACGGAGTGTTCCTCGGATTCACCGTCCCGCCGGGCGACTGGGACATCCGCGTGCACTACGTCCCCACAAGCTTCTACCTCGGGCTGCTGGCCGCGCTGACCGCAATCGCCGCGCTGGTCGCAACAGGATGGCGGCAGCGCCTTTCGTAGCGCGGGCATCCCTGCTGACCCGCGCGCCCTCGCGACGGACGGGTGTGAGAAATGCGGGTTAAGCACCGATTCAAACCCTGATTCCGCCCCGCCCCTCGGCCAGCAGCTGCCGCGAGTGAAACAGGAACTCGTTGTCGGCGCTCAATAGAAGCTCCCGGCGCTCGATGCGCTCCTCTCCGGCGCGCGCGTATACCGTCACTTGCAGCATCGCCGTGCCGTCCTCCCGCACCTCGACCGACGGAAGGTACGTGGGCACCAGCGCGCGCACGATCTGCGGCGACTCCATCCGCTTTAGGGCGGCATCGTAGTCGCCGCCGCTGGCGATGAGGCGGGTCATGCGCCACGCAGACGACCCCTCCAGTTCCGAGATCACCAGCCAGTACTCGAGAATGGCCTCCGGCGTTCGGGTGACCACGAACGACGGATAGATCGGCGTGCCGCGCTCGACGTACGGAGTGACCAGATCGCCGATCACGTCATAGGCCAGCCGTCCACGAAGCTTCACGCCCTGCGCCGCTTCGAGCAGCGCCTCTGCCTGAATGCGGAGGTGGGCGACGGGAGGAAGCAGCCCTTTCGAAAAGGCGTCGCGAAACCGTTCCGCCGCGACGAGCTGCGAGCCCGCGATGCGGGCGCGGATGCGATCGACGGTCGCAAGATCAACGGTTGCCATGATGGAGAAGTGTAGCCGACCGCTTCGGCACAAAGTCAGCGCCCCACGATGCTCTCTGCCTCTCGGAGCGCCGCCTCTCGGAGCGCCGGCATCCCTGCCGGCCGGTCCGCCGGCATCCTGCCGGCAGGAGCTGGCCACACGTAAGTTCGCAAGCAAGTGGCACAGAACAAGGGACCGGCTTCGCACCGATTCGCGCCG
This sequence comes from Thermoanaerobaculia bacterium, assembly GCA_046594105.1. Taxonomy (GTDB): domain Bacteria; phylum Acidobacteriota; class Thermoanaerobaculia; order Gp7-AA8; family Gp7-AA8; genus JBDSGC01. The sequence goes on along the minus strand of JBKJQB010000195.1, from coordinate 24,392 downwards.
GCTGGAAGCCCACGCCCCGGCGGCAAGGATGCCGGCGCTACGAACGACAGCCCGCCTGCCCCTTACTGAACTTTCTTCAGTCTGGCCAGGAACGCGTCGGCGTTCTCGAATCCGGTCAGCCGCAGCGGCTGATTCTCGTGGCCATCCGCGCCGATGAGCACCACGGTGGGCACCCCCACGATGCCGTATTGCTTGGTGAGCTGCTGCACCGCGGGATCCTGATCGTTGGTGAGGTCAGCCTTGATGCGGCGGAAGCGTCCCATCTCCGCGGCGACGCGAGGATCGCTGAACGTTTTTTCGTCGAGTTCTTTACAGGGGATGCACCAGGTGGCGAAGAAGTCGACCAGCACCGGCTGATGCGCCGCGCTGGCGGAGGTGATCGAAGCGGCGTCGTATTTTTTCCATTCGATCTCCACCCCGCTCTTCTTCGTCGGCAGGGCGAAGGCCACTCCGGCAACGAGCAGCAGTGACGCGCATACCAGGCGCATCGTTCGTCCACGATCTCCGCGGCTGAGGAACAGATAGGCCGCGCCGATCAGAAGGCTGCCGGCGATGCCCCAGCGAAACACTTCTTCGCCGATGAGCGATCGCAGAAAGTAGAAGGCCATGGCGATCAGCACGAAGCCCATCGCCTTCTTGACCTGAACCATCCACTCGCCCGGTTTGGGCAGCGCGTTGAGGGCGATGAGATAGGGAAATCCGAGGCCCAGTGCCAGCGACGCGAACATCACCAGCCCGATGCTGGCTTTGCCGATGGCGGCGACCAGCGTGAACAGCGATACGACCACCGGACCCACGCAGGGAGCGGCGACCACTCCCACGAACAGCCCCATGGTCAAGGCTCCGACCAGCCCTGCCCTGCCCATCGAACGGTTGGCGATGAACTTGGGGACGGTCATCTCCCAGGCCCCGAACATCGAGGAGGCCAGCACCAGCATCAGCACCGCCAAACCGATGAGGACCGCAGGGTTCTGCAGCCAGGCGCCGAAAAGCTTCCCGCTCAACGCCGCGAGCACGCCGAGAATCGAGTAGGTGATGACCAGGCCGGCGACGTACGCCGCGGACAGAGCGAAACGTCGCGAGCGGCGGCCGTCGCTCTGCATGGCGAAGAAACCAACCGTGATGGGGATCATCGGGAACACGCAGGGCGTCAGGTTCAGCGCCATCCCCAGAACGAAGAGGATGGCCAGCGTGAGCGGAAGTCCATGCGAGGCGAACGTCGCCGCCAGCCGATCGGTTGGCGCAGCGGGTGGAGCATTCTTCGGCGCGGAAGTCAGCGGCGTGAAACCGGCGGATGGTGATGTGGCCACCGGCGGAGCTGCGGTGGTTCCCGCCGCGACGATCGTCAGCGCAATGTCCGCTGCGACATCTTTCGGCGGAAGACAGACGCTGTCGTTGCACGCCTGGTAGTGCAGCGAGGCCCGCAGAGTGGAGGCTCCGGCCGTTAGCTTCGCCACAAACGGAATGGAGATCGTCCCTTCGTAAACAGCCAGCTTGCCGTCGCCGCTGAAGGTGAACGTCCGGACGACATGCTGCGGATATTCGGCGCTGACCAGTTGCGCGCTCGCCGGATCCAAGGAGAGCTTCGTGGGGATGACGAAGGTGTCGAGAGGTTTCGCCGAGTTGATGTGCCACCCTGGAGCGATAGTGGCGCGGATGGTCCCGTGGACGTCATCGCCGGAACGCTGCTGCAAGCTGCCGGACAGCAGAACCAGATCTCTCGGGGCGATCGAACCGCCCGTAGCTCCTGGGTCTGCGCCCATCTGGCTGGTGAGCTGTGCGCCCCCCGGAACGGCGAGGGCCACGACCATCAGGGCGACGACGATGCGCGCTGCCGTCACTTGCGGAGCTGGCGTTCGAGCTGAGGAAGGATGATCTCGACGTTGCCAATGAACTGCGATTTCGGGAACGTCGACTTGAAGTTGCGGAACTCAGTCACCGCGCCCATGTAGTTGCCCTGCTGGACGTAGATATCGCCGGCCAGCAGGCGGGAGCGCTCGTACATCTCGCCCTTCGTCTGCAGCGTCGCAAACTTCTTGAGCGTCTTTCCAGCATCGTCGTACTTTTTCAGGAACACCTGCGTGAGCGCCAGCTCGTAGTAGGCCTCATCGCGGACCACAACAGGCACGGCGGTCTCCGTCAGCAGGCTCCGCAGGCGCGTTTCGCTCTGCGCCAGTCCGTAACGCGACCGGAATTCCTTGGCCAGCTCGAGGCGCTTCGGATAGTCCTTGGCCAGGGCGCTCTCCCCGTCCACGCGCTTCTGGAAGAGCCGGTACTTGCTTTCCACCTCTTTCAGCGACTGCGCGAACTGGGTGGGCGGCGCATAACCGCGGATCGTTCCTGCAATCATGCCGTCGTCCGTCATCAGAACGAACGTCGGCAGAGTGGAGATCCCGAAGTCGCGCGCCAGTTTCGTCCCGTCTTTCCCATCCTCCGTGTTCAGCCGGAGCAGGACCATGTCGTCGGTGGCTTTCTGGAATGCCTCGGACGGGACCACGTCCTGTTCGAAGCGGTGGCACCAGCCGCACCACTCCGCGAAGAGGTCGACAAAGATGAGCTGATGCTTCTGTTTCGCCTTCTTCTGGGCAGCTTCGACACCGGTCACCCAGGAGCCGGCGAACGTCGAGCCCGCGGTCAACGACGCGGTCAGGGCCAGTAGCGCGATCCTTCTAATGAGGGAGGTTTTCGTCACGCGGTCGGAAACGGGACCGACCTCAGGCCTATTCCGAAAGGCCGGCCACGACCGGTGACATTTCCGTGGAGACTTTCCCCTTCGTTTGCGAGTACTTGCGCGCGGCGTCGACCAGCGCACCAAACAGGTCCGATGCCGACGTCTCGCCCGCCATGTCCTCAGGATGCCACTGCACTCCCAGATAGAACGGAAGCGAGGGATCCTCCAGCCCTTCGATGATGCCGTCGGGCGCCCTGGCGGTGACGCGCAGTCCGTGGCCCAGGCCTTTGATGGCTTGATGGTGCGAGGAGTTTACGTTGAAGTTCGTCGCACCGAGGATGCCGGACAGATGGGTGTTCGATTCAATCGTGACTTCATGGCGATGCCGGTCATTCGGATTGCTGGCATGGTCGATGTCGGTCTGCATCGCCGATTCGATGTCCTGAATGAGTGTCCCGCCCGCCGCGACATTCATGACCTGGACACCGAGGCAGATGCCCAGGGTGGGGATGCCGCGATCGCGGGCCAGCCTGGCCAGCGCCAGATCATTATTCTGGCGACGCGGATCCATCACCGGCTCGACCGAAGGGTGACGTTCTTCGCCGTAGGCCGCCGGGTCGCAGTCATCGCCGCCGGCCAGCAGCAGACCATCGAGTCCATCGAGGAGATCGGCAGCGTTTTCCGGTTGAGGAGGAACGAGCAGCGGAATCGCTCCGGCCCGTTTCAACGCCTCGACGTACGTGGTGTAGACGAACGCGCGGTCCCGCTGTCCCGGCTGGACTGCGACGTCCGAGCCGATGCCGATGATCGGTTTGCTCATGATGCTCCCTGTGCCCTCAAGAGATCGCCAACAGAACGCTCTCAGTATGCGGGAATCGTGCGAACAAACGGTGTGGCCAGCCCCCTCGCGCGCGAACTGACGGCCGCGTTTCTTCGAGGGGCCTTCAAAATCTCGAAACCCTGCTTCCAGGAAGCGCGGCCGAGGACGGCCGCTCCACACCTGTCAGCTCGCCCTACTTCACTGTCACCATCGCTTCATCGCGGCGTCCCGTCGCGTCGGTCGCCTGGATGGTGTGACGCCCCGGTTGCAGCGGCCACTCGGCCGACGCCAGGAGGCGGCCGTCGACGCGCCAGCGGACTGGAGAGGTCGCGGCCGCGCGCAAGGGGAGCGCCTGGAAGCTCGAGCGCAGCGTCGGGTCGATCAGGAAGTCGCGCCGTCGCGCGGATTCACGATGCGGAATCCTGACTTCGCCGCCGGCTGCATGACCGGCGGTGTTCGCGGAGATCGCATCGCCGCCCATTCTGCGTACTCCCCCGGCCAGGAGACGCTGCCTCGTCGATGCCACTCACAGAACGCCACCGGCGCATCGATGGGCAGCCATTCCGAACCGGTGGCCGGGCACTCCAGCGACGGCCGATGACCGGACAGCAAACAGACCGGCTGCGACTCCAGCTCGACGGGCCGATCGACGATCGAGCCCCCTGCGCCATGGACCGTCCGGTTCGCCGCCAGCATCACGGAGTGGAAAATCGGGCCGGCACCGGTGACCCCGCTGGAGTTGCGCAATTCCTGGCGGTCGAAGTTTCCCACCCACACGCCGACGGTGACTTCGCGCGTATAGCCGACGGTCCAGTTGTCGCGGTAAGCCTGAGAGGTTCCCGTCTTCACCGCCACCGGGAAGGGAAACTCGAGCGCCCCTCCCCGTCCGAATGCGTATTCGCGCGCCGAGGCATCGCTGAGGATGTCGGTGATCCAGAACGCCGTCTTCGCCGACATCACCCGTCTCTCCGCCCCATCGCCGCGGAGATTCTCCTGTTGCGGAATCATCCGCGGGCTGACCGACAGGCCGCCACGCGCCAGCGTCGCGTACGCCGTCACCAGCTCCTGGAGCGTGACCTCGGCATCCCCCAGGGTCAGGCCCAGACCATAGGTATCCGCGGTGCGAGTCAGTCCGGAGAATCCAAGGGCGCGGAGGAATCGAAGCAGCGCCGGAACGCCGATGCGGGAGAGCATGGCCACCGCCGGAACATTCTCCGAGCCGGCCAGCGCCATGCGCGCGCGCAGCGGTCCGCGATACTGCCCGTCGTAGTTGCGCGGCGTGTAGACGATGCCCGCTTCGGCCGTGGCGAATTGCGAAGGGACGTCGGCGAGCACCGTTGCCGGCGTGTTCCCCTGTTCGAAAGCGACGGCATACGTGAACGGCTTGAGCGCAGAACCAGGCTGCCTCGGCGTGATCACACCATCGATCGCTCCACCGAAGGAGCGGCCGCTCTCCGACCCGTTGCCTCCGAAGTAATCGCCGGAACCTTCCCAGGCCAGCCACTCGCCGCTGCGGTTGTCGAGGACCGCGACGGCCACGCTGTGAGCGCCATGGCGGAGCAACGAATCGCGTTCCGCTGCAAGGATGCCCCGCACCTGGCGCTGCAGTGTTGCATCGAGTGTGGTGACCATGCGTCCGTGGCCGGCAGCAGCGCGCGATTCCATCACCCGCTCCACAAAATGAGGGGCCAGGAGCGGCACGGACTCTCGTGCAAACGCCAGCCGCTCGCTCTTCGCATTCCGCCACATCGCGTCGCTGATGCTTCCCAGCGCGTGCATGCGCGCGAGAACGGTTCGCTGTCGCGACAAGGCCCGGCGAGGCGTCGACGGCCGCTGCGGCAGCGACGCCAGCCACGCCGCCTGGGCCACGGTGAGATCTTCCACCGCGCAGCCAAAGTACCGGCGGCTGGCGCGGGCGATGCCGACCGTCTGCTCGCCGTACGGCGCCAGGTTGAGATAGAGGCCGAGGATCGCGGACTTGTCGTAGCGATGCTCCAGGCGGAGCGCGACGACGGCTTCCTGAAGCTTCGCACTCCAGGTTCGCGGCGAGGGCTCTTCCATGCGACGCCGATGTCCGGCAGCCAGAATCAGCTTGGCCACCTGCTGCGAGATCGTGGAGCCCCCTTCCACCACCCGCAGATGCATGGCGTTGTGGACGAACGCGCGTCCGATGGCCACCGGGTCCACGCCGACATGACGTTCGAAGCGGCGATCCTCCGCGGCGATCGTTGCCGCGGCAATGTGCGGAGGGACGACCCTGATCCATTCGCTGCGGGTTCCCGCGGGCGAGAGCGGTGCGTAGAGAACCACCCCGTTCCGATCGACGATCGATGGTGTCGGATCGCCAGTGATGGCCGGGACTGGCCCCAGTCGGATCCAGGCGCCGGCAGCGATCGCCGCGACGGCGACGACCGCACTGGCCATTCGTCGATTCAAGGAAATGCCCCGATCCTCGGGCAGGCTCCCGGAGGTGAGAGGCATGGAGTGCCCGCTGCAGAAAGGATCGCCAGTTGTGGTGCGGCCGTCCTCGGCCGCATTTGTTCTTCGAGACGCTTGCGGGAACCCCACTTCCGACCACAACGGCATGCGCTGAGTCGCACCAGGGACGCAGTCACGGCTTGATCTCCACCACGGCGCTGGCCGTCCGGCCGAAGACTTCCGGCTCGTACATCTCCTCGGCGTGCGCCGGTGCCGTAATGAACGTCCCTGCCGTGGTGGCCCGTACCTGATACGTGAATTCGTGCACGCCTTCGGAGAGCCGGGTGGCGAAGAGCTGCACGCGATCGTCATGGCGCTCGACGTGATCGAACCCGCCGCGCTTCCACCACGCCATCCAGTCGTCACCCTGCGTTTCCGTCTTTCGCTGCTGCTCGGCCAGGTCGGTCGCGGTGGTGGCGAACCACGACTCCACCGGTTCGGTGCCTGCGGGAATCGGATCGGTAACCGCCACGAAGCGGCGCTCTTTGGTGTTCCGGATCTTCAGCGTGACCTTGATCAATTCTCCGGCCTTGAATTCCTTCACCGAGTAGCGGCGCTCGATGCCGATCCCGCGATCGAGCGGCTCATGAACCGCTCCGGCCGGCACATAGCGCAGTCTCATCAGGTAGAAGAGCGTTCCGCTGCCCTGTCGTTCGAAGGTGACCGTCTGCTCTGTTTGTTTTTTCTCGAGCATCGACGCCATCGGCACGTCGTGGTTCTTTGCCGACGTGCTCCGTCCACGGAACGCATCGCTGGCCAGTGAGGCGCCACCCAGCGAAACGGCCGCGGTGAAGTCCGGTTCGGTGCTTTCGTAGCGGCGGTAGTAGTCGACCAGCGACTCCATGGCCCAGACGTTTTCCTGAGTGTTGCCCCAGCGTCCATGAGTGCGCGCGTTCATCAGCCAGCGCACCATCTGTTTGACCAGCGCTTCGTCTTGCCCGTGTCGCACCAGCGTATCCAGCACGATCGCGGTGGTCCGGACGTTCGAGTTCCAGAAGTACAGAAGGTACGGATCGCTGAGCTCCTCCACATGCGCGCTGCCACCCTCGGGGAGAACGGCGTTGTGGATGCGCCGATACAGATCGTCGACCCGGGCGCTCTTCTCACCCTTGATCTCCAGCGCGTCTGCAAGGAAAGCCAGACCGAACACCGGCATGCGGTCGGCGTATGACTGCAACCGCGTCAGATGGCTGTCGACGTTCTTCCCGCCCTCAGCCAGAACTTTCGCGGCGAAGGCCTGCCACGCCGTGTAGGCAGGCCACCATCCCTCATTCGTGGGGCGCTTCGTTTTGAGCTCCCCATCGAGATAGGAGTAGGCGCGCTTGAGAACATCGGCGTCCACTGCGTAGCCCAGCTTTCCTGCGCGCTGCAGCACGTGCAGCACATCGGCGGTGAGGTACGGCGATTCGCTCCAGCACTCACCCGGCCAGTAGGCGAAGCCGCCGTCGGCGCACTGAAACTTCTCGAGCTCGCGGATGGTGGTCTGGGCGGTGGTGCGGGCGGTTTTGGCGTCAATGTTGGGAAGCGAGAATGCCTGGCCGAGGTCGGAGACCAGCATGAGGGCCATGGCGCCGGAGGCGCGCTGTTCCGCGCAGCCGTATGGATAGTCGACCAGATATTGCGCGCCTTCGCTCAGGCCGACCATGGCGGTCGACGCCAGCTCGACATGCAGCCCGCCGGAGCCGGGAAGGACATCCGGGGGAATGGAGAGCGTCTCTTTGGCGGAGGGATTGGCTTCGCCGTATGCAGCCACGGTTTCGGACGGCGTGAGGACGCGGACCGGCAGCGTGTCTTCGAACGCATCCGTCTCGCCGTTGAGAGAGACGCTCATGCGGATGCGCGCGATGCCCGGTGCCCTGGCCATCGCAGAGAACCGCACTTCGGGAGCGCCGCCGGGTGCCACATCGACTGACGAACGAGTCTCCCCGCTGAATTCGACGATGGACGGATCGAGCGATTTGATGGTGACCGTGGCCTTGCCTGCCTGCTTGAGCTGCGAATGCACGACGGCGCCGAAGAGTGCCTGATCGCCCGCGGCAAGGAAGCGAGGAAACGCGGCGGACAGCAGAACCGGTTTGCTGATGCGGATCTCGTTCTGAGCCCAGCCGAATCGCGACGAACGATCGCCCGCCACGGCCATGATGCGATAGGTGCTCAACGACTCCGGCAGGGTGATCTCCGTGCGCGCATGTCCCTTCCCGTCGGTAACCATCGAGCCGACCCAGAACGCCAGAACGCGAAAGTCTTTCCGGATCACGCCGGGACCGGCGTCGTTGCCACCACCGCCGCCTTCTGCTGGACCCTTTGGCGTGAGCACGCGCCGGCTGACGATCTTCTGGCGCGAGTCGTCGTTGACCACCTGCAACGCTTTGCGCAGATAGATCTCCCGCAGGATGTCGGGCGTCTTGTAGCCGGTGAGCGACAGCACGCCGTAGTCGACGGCCCACAACGTCACCTCGGATCGCACCGGCTGATTGGCAGCGTCATGAACGTCGAGATCGATGCGCGCCTTGGTGGCCGGGCGGTATTCCTCACGATTCGCCTGAACCGCCACCTTCAATCGTTTCGAGGCGTCCTCGACGTCGAGCTCCACATAGCCCAGACGGAACGCAGGCTTCCCAGGGTCCGACTGGTCGTCGATCCCTTCCTTCGTCCGTCCTTTGAGCAGCAGAATTGAGACATACACGTTCGGGATGTCCTTTTCTGTGATGGGAACGGAGACGGTCGTCTGGGTCGAGGTCAGCGCAAAGGTCTTCCAGGTGCGCACCCCTTCGCGCTCGGTGGTCAGCAGCGCCGTGGCGTGTTCCCACGGCGACTTGACCATCACCCGCGCCGTGTCGCCGGGACGGTACGTTTTCTTTTCCGGAACGAGATCGATGCGATTGTGGTCGTAACGCTCCCAGGCCGTGTATCCCGCACCGATGGCATAGAACGAGGTGCGCGTCGTCGTCGAGCGCCCTTCGGCGTCGGTAGCCGTGGCCAGTAGAACGTATTGACCACCGGCATCGAGCGCAGCGTGGAACGGCACCGGCTGCGCCGCGGATGTGATCGTCCAGTGACCGGCCGGGATCTCCTTGCGCTGCGTTTCCCAGTTGTAGAAGCCGCGACCTTCCGCTTTCCGGACGCTGTTCCACTGGATCCGCTGCAGATCGATAGTGACCGGAACGTTCGCCGTCATCGTGCCGTCCAGGGCCACCGTGACCACCGCGGTATCGAAGCCTTTTGCCGCTTCGGTGAAGTAGGGCGGCTGCCGCAGACCGATATACCAGGGGGCCGGATCGACACGGAACGTGGTGCGGTTGGCGATCTTCTGCCGCGACACGTCGGTGACCTCACCCTCCAGGCGATAGGCCCAGGGATGGCCGGCCTTCCGGTCGGTGCCGAGAGAGAGGCGAAGGTCTCCTTTCGCATCGAGCTTCGGCTCTTTGGTGGAGATCGTCTCTGCGTTCTTGCGATGCTCCCAGTCCTCACCGAGGAACGTGTACTGCTCTTCCGGAAAACGATCGCGGATTGCCTTCGGCACGTCATCGAACGGGATGCGGGCGTAGGTCCACTTCACCGGCCGGGAAGACATCGCACCGCCAAAGAGGTAGCGGCCGGCGATCGCACCGGTGAGCTTGGTGCCGGCCAGAGTGCTCGGCGACGTCAGCGTGACGTCAACGCGGAAGTCGGGGCGGCGATAGGCAGCCACCAGGAAATTACCACCGGTGGTGAGCTGCTGTCCCTGCACCGAAGCGTCGATCCGGTAGCTGCCCAGCACCCCGTCGGTGGGAACGCGCATGGTCCATTCCGCGCTGCTCCATTCATTGACAGTCACGGTCCGCTTGTCGACTTCCTTGTCGTGCGAATCGTGAACGAGGATCTCCACCTTCGTACCGAGCGGCAGCAGTTGCATGCCCGTGGGCGTGTCGCTGCGGAGCATGGCCTTGGCGTGCACTTCCTCTCCCAGCTTGTACACGCCTCGATCGGTGAAGACGGAGCCGCGCAGAAGCGGCTCTGCCTCGCTGAGATTGAAGTTCACGCTGAAATCCCACGGCGAGATCCCCTGGTGCCAGTCGCTGGCGGCGTAGGCGATGTCGCCGTCCTTCTCCGCAGTCACGATGAAGTGGAGCTTCTCCAGGGCCTGCCATCCCCCTTCGAAATCTTCGCCTTCTCCTTCGCCGGTGGTGGCAGGCATTGGACCGCGCTTCATCCGCAGGTCGGTATTGGGGGCCACCGCGAGCCCGCGCTCATCGGTGAGGCCGCTCCAGAAAATCTTGTTGTCGACCGTACGAATGGAGACTCGCGCGCCGGCGACCGGCGCGGCATCGTCGAGTCGGGTGACCAGCACCAACGTATTCTGCGGGCTGTCCTTGACGGAGAGCCCGAGGTTGGTGACCTGCACGATGGTGGCGGTGATGTCGTCGTCGTAGCGGAGAGCACGCGGAATGGGCTCGCCAGCCTTGATGGCCACCCAGACGATCCCGGTCCCCTGACCGGCCCGCACCGGCGAGAGATCCAGCCCATACGATTGCGTCTTGTCCGCAACGGGATTGAGCTTGCGATCGGTGGGAACGGTCCCTGGCGCCTTGTGAAAAGCGCCCTTTTCGAGATCGAGGATGGTCGGCAGAAGCTGCTCGATCCCGATGGGGCTCAGCCACTGCTGCACCGATCGGAAGTTCCGTGAATGAAACGGGAGCAGCGGGCCGCCACTCGATTCCCACACGCCATGGCCGTCGCCGAAGCTGGTGAACGCGGTGAGGTGCCCGTACTCGACGATGGCCATCCAGGGATGGTCGAGGGTCTGCCCGTCTTCTGCTTCCAGCGTGGAATCGACGCGGACCGAGTAGGTGTGCGCGGGGAGCAGCGAGTATCCCAGCGAGTCGAAGCTGTAGCCGCGCATGTGCATGGCCCACTCCGGCTGCTGGTGATCGGGTGCCGGAGCGACGGCCACCTCGTGCGCGGGATCGGTGATGTCGGCGACATGGATCGCCTTCTTGAACTTCGCGTATTCGATTCCCCCGCGCCGTCCCCGAAAGATGATGTTGTTCGAAGCCTCCGCGTTGCATGCGGTGAGGCATTCGATATGGTCGACGAACAGCGCCGGCTCCAGCTCGATGGTGAAGGTCTGCGCGCGCCCGGTGCGAACGTTCTTGTCCGAGCGCGCCAGCTGGTCATCGAGATACACCTGCAGATTGGTTTCCGGCGGAACTCCCGGCCGCGTCTCCAGCACCACCAGCTCGGGAGCGGCCGGAAAACGCTTCCGGTCCCACTGCGATGCCACGAACGACAGCACCGGCTCTCCATCGCTTTCTGCAGCCTGCCGCGCCCGCGCAACCTTCGCTTCGAATGCGGCGACTCCCGCAGGATCGCTGGCCTTCAAACGGTCCATGGCCGGAATCTCCGGAGTCTTGAACTCGTGCTTCAAGGTTCGCAGCTGCAGATGCGAGGCGAGCGTGGCGCCATCGACGGGCTGGTTGAACCAGAGAGCGATGACGATCGGCGCGTCGGCGGTTGCATCCTTGCGGTACCAGTTGGTCCGGCGGAGCTGCACGGTCGGAGTGACGAACGAGAAGGTGTAAGCACGGTCGAGAGTGCGGCCGCTGATCGCCTTCGCCGCAGGATCGATGGTCACCTCATAGCGGGTGGCAAAGGGAAGAGCGACCTTGGGGTCGGGCGTGAAAATCAGCGTGGTGGTTCCCGACCAGCGAAACGTCCCTTTCAGTTGCGGAGCGATGTGAAACCAAGGGACCTCGAGCGGCTTGGGGATCCTTCCGATCACCACCATGGGCTCATTGAAGACCACCCGCACTTCATTCGCTTCGGCCAGGGAAGCGACTTCGCCGGTCGGTCCTGCTTTGAGGATGGTCAGATGAGGTTCGTCGGCAGCGAAAAGCCTGACCGATGCGGCGAGAAAGAGAGGAAGGAGAAGAGCTCGCTTCATGAGCGCGAATGTAGCACCGCCGGTTCCCGGTGGCCTTTGCAATCTCGCTCCTCAGTCGCCTCTCATGGAACGCCGGCATCTTGCTGGCGCAGCTCAGGCCGCGCGCTCAGGGAGGGTCGGCGAAGGACGGCCGAAAAGATATCCCTGCACTTCGTCGCATCCTTCCTGTGCAAGGAAGGCCAGCTGCGGTTCGGTCTCCACACCTTCCGCCACCACCCGCAGTCGCAGGCCGCGCGCCATTCCGATGACCGCGGAGACGATGGCCCGATCGGCCTCGCTGGTCTCGATCCCCTGCACGAACTCCTGATCGATCTTGACCGTGTCGATGGGAAAGCTTCGCAGATAGTTGAGCGAGGAGTGACCGGTTCCAAAGTCGTCGATGGCGATGCACACCCCCATGTCCCGCAGGCTGCGCAGGATGGCGATGGTGCGATCGGTGTTCTGCATGGCTGTGTTTTCGGTGATCTCCAACTCCAGGTCGGAGGCGCGAAGACCGGACTCCTCGAGGGCGGAGGCAATCATGCTCGGCAGGTCGGCCTGTTGAAACTGTCTCGGCGACAGATTCACCGCCACGCGGAGCCCGGGGTGGCCCTCCAGCTGCCACCGCCGCGCCTGACGGCAGGCCTCCCGCACCACCCACTCACCGATGGGAATGATCAACCGGGTCTCCTCGGCGATGGGGATGAACGTCGCCGGACTGGTCATCTGGCCATCAGCACGACGCCAGCGCAGCAAAGCCTCCACGCCCGTCACCGTGCGCGTCTTTACGTCGAGCTGAGGCTGATAGTAGAGAACGAGCTCTTCCCGCTCCAGGGCACGCCGGAGATCGTTCTCCATGGACAGCCGATCGAGGGCCCGGCTGTTCATGGCGGGGGTAAAGAGCTGGAGCGATCCGCGGCCGGCATCCTTGGCCCGGTACATCGCGTGATCCGCGTTCTTCAGCAGCAGTTCCGCGGTGTCGCCGTCGCTGGGAAAGAGCGCGATCCCGATGCTGGTGGTGATGAAGATCTCGCGCTCTTCGATGCACATGGGCAGGGCCACGGCGTCGATCAGCTTCTGGGCGATGCTGGCAACGTCGTCCGAGCTTCCGAGGTCGGCCAGGAGCACGGTGAACTCGTCACCTCCCATGCGGGCGATGGAGTCCTCTTCGCGCAGCGACTGTTGCAGCCGGGTGGCCACCTCTTTGAGCATCTCATCGCCGAAGCTGTGACCCAGTGTGTCGTTGACTTCCTTGAACCGATCGAGGTCCAGGAACATCACTGCCACCAGAGAGCGCATCCGCCGCGCATGGGCCAGGGCCACGGTCAGCCGGTCGCGGAAGAGTCGTCGATTGGGCAGCCCGGTGAGGGCATCGTGGTACGCCTGAAATTCGATCTGCTCCTCAGCGCGCTTGCGCTCGGTGATGTCCCGCGATACCCCGAGGATCTCGCCCGCCGCGCCCGTGACGGGATCGCGAAGCAGCCGGCAGGTGGTCTCGAACCACACCAGCGCTCCCTCTTTTCTGCGCATCCGGAAGCTGAAGGTGGTCGATCGAGTGTCGTTGATGAGGGCGGCGAGGTGACGGATCTCATTCTGGTCGGGCGGGTGCATGAAATCGTAGACGTTCCGCCCCTCCAGTTCGGAGGGCTGGTATCCGAGGAGCGTGCGGCTGGCATCCGAGGCATAGAGAAAGGTGCCGTCGGCTGCGCTCCTGGTAATCATGTCGGTGGAGTTTTCCGCCAGCAGCCGGTAGCGAGCCTCGCTGTCGCGAAGAGCCTGCTCGGCAGCGCGGCGCTCGGTGATGTCGTCGTGGACCCCGATCGATCCGATCACCGCGCCCTGGGAGTCGATGACCGGCGCGCCACCGATCTCCAGCCAGATCAGCGTCCCGTCCTTGCGCCGTACCCGCACTTGATACTGGTCCGCCACTCCCTGCAGTCTCGACTGCACCTTGGTCCCCATCAGAGCCACATCTTCGGGAGCGGCCAGCAGGAAGTCGCCATTGCGGCCCAGCAACTCCTCGCGCGTGTATCCGACCATCTCGCAGAAGCGATCGTTCACGAATCGAAGCACGTTGTCGTTGTCGACCTGAGCCAGCCCCTCACGCATCCGTTCCACCAGAAGGCGGTACCGCCGCTCGCTCTCGCGCAAGGCGTCCTCGGTTCTCTTGCGATCGGTGATGTCAATCAGCGTGCCTTCCAGAATCTCAGGCTCGCCCTCCAGCAGATGCACGCTCTCCAGCAGCCACGCCACGCTGCCATCTTTGCGGCGCAGGCAGATTTCCACGTTGGTCATCGTCCGTTCGCGGCGGAGATGCTCGATGAACTTATCCCGGCCGCCGGCGGTGACGTACAGATCAGAAGCGGGATGCCTCATGAACTCTTCTTTGGATTCGTATCCCAGCATGCGCACCAGGGCCTCGTTGCACTCCAGAACGCGACCCTCGATCGTGTTCCGATAGACGCCAGCGAGGTTTCGCTCGAACAGCAATCGATGATTCTGCTCGCTCTGCCGGAGCGCCGCCTCGTTCCGATGGCGTTGGATCGCGCTGACGAAAATCTCCCCGGTCATCCGCAACAGCGCCACGCTCTCGTCGCTCCAGCTTTTGCGGACTCCCGACCCCACTCCCAGCACTCCTAACTGCACTCGGTTGTAGAGGAGAGAAATCAACACCACCGAGGCATTGCCAGCCTGCTCGTACATGGCGCGTTCCGCCGCCGCCTCGGCGGGAAGGGTTTCCGTGTCGATGATCAAGGATTCGGAGTCGAGGAGGGTGCGGAAGGTCCAGGGAAATGCCGCGACCGGAAAGGCCACCGGCTTGAACTGGCGTCGCCGTTCCACGCTGGCATCCCATTGATGGGTGACCGTGGCGATGGTCGCGTCCTCGGAAAACGAATACAGGAACGCGCGATCCGCTCCCACGAACTCCGCGACCCTGGCCATGGCCCCAGTGATGTCGCCATCGAGCTGGTCGGAATCGACGTTCACGAACTGCGTCGAGATGCTGGAAATCAGCGTTTCAAATTTCAAGCGATGCTGAAGAGACTCCTGCGCCGTGCGGCGTTCCCGTGCCTCGATCCCGATCGAGATCAGGTCCGCGATGGAGCTGGCAAAGGTCTCTTCCTCGATGCTCCAGCGGCGAGGGGTCTCCACGTGCTCGTGACAGACCACGCCCACGATCTCGCCGGCGTGGTGGATGGGTGCGTCGATCAGCGCGGTGATCGCAGCCGAACGGTGGTAGGCGGCGAAGCCTCGCACGCGCGGATCGGCGTGCACATCGTGAGCAGTGATGGTGCGCTCGACCTGGAGAGCATGAAAGTAGTCCGGAAACGCGGCGACTCTCAGCTCGCTTCCTGAGGAGTGCTCACCGGCGCCCAGCTCGTACAGATCCGCGCAGTGCAGCCTCTCCCTTCGATCGTCGAAAAACCAGACGCTGACCCGGCCGATGCCCAGTGTCTGCGCGGCAGCGTCTGTGAGGTCGCGCAGACACTGGTCGAAATCGGCGCCGGGCACGGCCTGACGGCGCGCCAGATCCGCCAGCACCTCGTTTTGCCGGCGGAGGCGGTCGCCGGCCTCGCGAAGCGCGGCTTCGGTCGATGCCTCGGTGCGCGTTTGTGCGACAGGAATGTCGGCCAATGGAAACTCGAAATGAGAGGCTCAATATAACAGACGAGATCATCCGCGGCGCACGCGAACGGCCACAAGCGCTCCGCAACGGAAGCGCATCACAGCCGGTCGATGGGATACACCTTGACGTGCACACCGCTGGCGTAATGCGCGATCGGCGCTGCATCGGAACGACGGATTCCCGATGCCCAGATCAGCGTTTCCTCCAGCTGCCTCACTTCCGCGCGCTGCGCCGGATAGGGCTGGTGGTGGACTCGGGAGCGATACAACTGGCGATCGTCATCCGTGGCGTAAAGAAAATATCGCTCCATCAGAAAGTGATCGAGGCTCCCCGGAGCGTTTCGGTGAATCACTCCGTCTCGCGGCGCATAGCGTATGTGGGCATTGGCCGGCATCGGCCCGGCCGGGTCCTCCCGGCGCGAATGGAACTCGATCTCGGGCAGCGGTGTTTTCGACGCAGTCATCTCCATGCTCGCGTTGAAGTAACGCAGATGATAGGCAGCGCGAGCCGCCGCAACGGCGATCACACTGGAAGCGTCCAGACTGAAGAACCAAACCCCCGGATTCGCTCCCCGGTGATGCACGTAGGTCCTCACGTTGACCTCGTGAAAGCTGGAAATCCACGGCAGCGCCGGTGCCAGAACCGGGCGTACTCCGGTCATGGTGAACGGAATCAGTCCCACGTAGGCCTTCCCGTCGAATGTGTCGACGGTCAAATCGGGCGGGAGCAGGGCCTGCAGTTCGGCCGGTGGAATCTCCCAGTGCAGAAAAAGCAGATGGTGCCAGTCCTGAACCAGTACTACCGGTGCGTCCGGCTCCCGGGTGGGAGAGATCCGATCGATGTCGTCGCGGTTTGCCATGCTTCCCTCAAAGCAAATTCCCCTCCCACTTTGCGAAGCTGCTTTTTCAGGGCCTGACGCCTCCAGCCATCCGATCTAGAATTCAGCGATGCAACGCCTTCTTCTGGCCACTCTTCTCCTCGTCGCCTGCTCCTCGTCGAACTCCGCTGTCGCTCCAGCGAAGACCCCGCCCGCGGGCAAGGTACAGATCGCCGAGCCTGATCTCGAAATCCGCCAGCTGGTGGGCCCGCACGAGCAGAACTTCCCCGAGGGGGATATGGAGGTCAAGATCGAACTGCGGATCGGAAACCGGGCGAAGGTTCCCCTCACCCTCCGGCGGATCGAGATCCAGACGGTGAACCCCGACGGGGGCGCGTTTACCGTGACGCCCCGGGCGTACTACTTCCACAAGACGATTGAGCCGGGTGGCGTGGCCTCCGCTCCGTTCTGGGCCAGGGCCGTGGGATACGGACGGAGCGCGCGCGATACCGAGCCGGTCACCATTCGAGGAGTGGTCAGCTACGAGACGCCCGGCGGGCACTACAACCAGATTTTCGTTCGGGAGCTGAGCCAGTACGCTGGAGACAACTGACGTCGCTCAAGGTTTTCAGGCTCGCCTGCGCGCGCCCACCATCGTCCGGCAGAGATGCGGCCGTTACAACGATTCACTCGAACAGATCGTACTCAGCGACCGGAAGAGGTTCGGGCTCCCCCTCAGAACGCCACATCTCGAACAGGTAAAGGTCCCAGTGGAGAAGGAAGACCTCGCTCGACATCTCCCATCGCGCCGCCAATCCCGGGAAAAGGCCCCGCTTGTTTTCTTTGATGAGGTGTCCCAGGTCATAGATGATCGTCTGCTGCTGGCGGAAGCCGGCGCGCGAACAGAAGAAGTTGAGGGCCGCCTCGATCTTGAAGCGCTCCTGGTAACGAAGGGGAACCGTTTCCCAGACTGACCGCCGCATCACCCGGATCCCGGAGAGCACGGGGCCGACCTTCATCTGCAGGTGAAAGAAGTTGCGGAGCGGGCCACGGTTGCGGACTCCGATATTCATGTCCGACAAATTCCGCTGCACCGGCACGATCAGCGACGCGAGATGTTCCTCGGTGAGGTTGAACATGTCGCCGTCGACGAAGAAGAGGATGTCGTGGCTGGCGTACTGGACACCGACCCGCATCGCGTAACCCTTCCCACGGTTTTCCCGAAGTGCGATGGTGACGACATCGAAGCTGCGAGCGATCTCAACGGTCCGGTCGGTCGATCCATCGCTGACCACGATCACTTCATCGATGAGAGGGCTGTGCGTGAGCACGGCGAGGACTTCGGCGAGCGTCTTCTCTTCGTTGAAAGCCGCGATGATGGCAGAAGTCCCCAAAGTCTCTCCTCAGCCGTTCCCGAGGGGGCTGGTGCAACCGGCGGACCATAGCACAGGAGGAAGTGGCCACCGGAGCCCTCCGACAACCCGCTTCCCGCCCTGTGTCCGCTCGATGACTCTTCCGTCCTTCGTTCGTGACACTCCACGCGCGACCCCCTCCTTTTTCAGGTCGCTTCGTAGAGGAATCCGGCTCCGAGAAAGGGCGCGCGCCTTGCAGAATGGTCTCTCGGCATGAAACGCAACCTCCTCTACGCGACCCTTCTGACGACCCTCTGCATCGCCCTGTCGGCGGCCACACTCACACTGTCAGGATGCAACACGGTTGGCCGGGCCCTGAACATCGAGAACCCCAGCTACTCGATCCGCGACATCCGCCCGCGGGTGTCCATCGCCCTCCCCCTCTCCGCGTCGAGCATCGACTTCGATTTCACCCTCGGCGTGAACAACCCGAACTCCGTCAACCTGCGGCTCGACCGCGTCGACTTTGATCTGCTCATCAACGACAACCCCGTGCTGCAAAGCGTCAGCAGCGACCAGCGGATCAACATCCCGGCACGCGGCCTCGGGGATGTTCATCTGAGAACGCGGGTCGGCTACGACAACATGCGCACGGTGTTTCGCGACGTCGCAGACATGGTGCAGGGCAATCGGGCGCGCTACGAGATCCGCGGGAACGCCTTCTACAACACCCCCATCGGCTCCATGCGCTTCCCCATCACCGTGTTCTCCTCCGGGCGCTGATCCCCGCTTCCGTTTCTCGCCCCCCACGGCAGCGAGGACAGGGAGTAGCCATTACGCCTCTCTCCACGCCTCTGTGGTGATGGAGGCCCGGAAAACGTTCGCCGCGGGTGCCCTCCTGCGCCACAATGACGCCACAGGATGAGCCGTTGACGCGCCCGCAGCGAACCTCCTTCTTCATCGGCTCCGTCGCCAGCATCCTCTATTTCTCGGAGGGGTTTCCCTTCGGCATCGTCACCGACCTTCTGCCGGTCTATCTGCGGGTGGAGCACGTACCGCTGATCTCCATCGGATTCCTGAGCACGGTCGGCTCCGCCTGGACCCTCAAGGTTTTCTGGTCGCCGCTGATCGACACCTTCGGCTCCTATCGCCGATGGATTTCCGCCGCCGTCCTGACGATGGCGGTGGCCATGGGTGCGCTGGCCGCGCTTCACGGCGCCCATGGCAGGAACTTCTGGATCCTCATTACCATCCTGGCGCTGGCCTCCGCTACGCAGGATCTCGCGGTGGACGCCTTCACCATCCGGGCTACGCCGACGCAGATGGTCGGTCCGGTCAACTCCATCCGGGTGATGGCGTACCGCATCGCCATCATCGTCGGCGGCGGAGGCCTGGCCGCACTGGCCGACCGCGCCGGCTGGCCGGGGACGTTCGCCGCCGCTGCCGCGCTGCTCGCGGTGATCTTCGTGATCACGCTGTTCCTGCCGGACGATCGCGGCGGCAACGACGCAGGAACGGAACGACCGAGTCTCGTTCGCGGGCTGCGTGACTGGCTCTCCAGACCTCGGGCCGGAACTCTGCTGGCCATCGTTTTTCTGTATCGACTGGGCGAGCTGGCCATCGTCTCCATGATCAAGCCCTATTGGGTGGACCGCGGCTACTCCCCGTCGGAGATCGGCACCATCACCACGGTCATCGGCGTCAGCATCAGCGTGGCCGGAGCCATTGCCGGCGGAGCATTCGTCGCCCGCTTCGGTCTGTACCGGAGTCTTCTCTGGCTGGGAGTGGCGCAGATGGTGTCCAACCTCGGATATGCGGTGGTGGCCACCATCGGCGCAGGCCGCTGGGGCATCTACGTCGCGGCGATTCTGGAGAACTTCGGCTATGGCCTGGGCACGGCGGCATTCCTGGCGTTCCTGATGTCGATCTGCGACCGCAGGCGCGCCGCCACCGAGTACGCCATGCTCACCGCCGCCTTCGGACTCAGTCGGATGGTCATGGGCACCGCCAGCGGCTTCATCGCCCAGAACGCCGGATACGCATTCTACTTCTGGCTGACCGTGTTCCTGGGCATCCCCGGAGTGGTGCTCGTTCTGTTCGCCCGCGAACAACTCCAGCCGCGCGCGCTGCCCATCTCGGAGGAACCGGCGACTGTGGGAGAAGCCGGATGAAGCATCGATTCTTCGTGCAGCCGCCGCTGGTGGCAGGAGCGGCGCACGTCCTGTCGGGCGACGAGTCGCACCACGCGCGCGTGGTTCGTGTGCGCGAAGGGGAGGAGGTCGAGGTCTTCGACGGCGCGGGGATCGCCTTTCGTGCCCGGTTCACCGAGGGCTCCGTGCAGCTCGTCGAACCGATCGGATCGCGCGAGTCTCCTGTCGATCTGCACGTGGCCATGGCCATCATCCAGCTCGAGAAATTCGAGCTGGTGCTGCAGAAGGCCACGGAGCTCGGCGCTCGCTCGTTCTTTCCGATGATCACCGACCGCGTGGAACTGCGCCCCGAACGCTATCGGGGAAAGGGCGAGCGCTGGAACCGCATCGTATTCGAGGCGGTGAAACAATCGGGGCGATCGGTGATCCCGGTGGTGCATCCGCCCACTCCGTTCGCCGAGGTCCTGCAGCGGCCCGGCGCGAAGCTCCTCTTCGACGCCGACCTGGACCCTTCCCCCGCGGTGGAGCTCCGGGATTCGGTGACCTTGCTGATCGGCCCCGAAGGTGGATGGAGCGACGAGGAATTGCAGGCTGCCCGGACGGCGGGATGCACGATCGAACGCCTCGGGCGCCGGCGACTGCGCGCGGAGACGGCCGGCATCGTGGCCACCGCCATTCTCGCCGCGCGTTGCGGCGACCTCGCCCCGCGCTGAGCCAAATCGCCTCAATTTCACCTGAGTAAAAGGTTGGCATCGACCCCGCTGGGGAGTGAGAGAGAAGTGATAGATTGACCCGCCGATTCGAAGCCGGAGGTCGCCCAGTTGCCGAAGGACACGCTCAGCATCACCGATAACCGTACCGGGACCACCTACGAAGTCCCCATTCAGGATGAGACGATCCGGGCCACGGACCTGCGCAAGATCAAGGTTGCTTCCGACGACTTCGGCCTGATGACGTACGACCCGGCCTTCATGAATACCGCGGCCTGCCGCAGCGCCATCACCTTCATCGATGGCGACAAGGGCATCCTCGAATACCGCGGCTACCCCATCGAGCAACTCGCCGAGAAGAGCACCTACCTGGAAACGGCGTACCTGCTGCTGCATGGCCAGCTGCCCACCGCGGCGGAGCTGGAGACCTGGAGCTTCAACGTCACCCACCACACGTTCATCAACGAAAACCTGAAGTCGCTGCTGGACTCATTCCGCTACAACGCTCACCCCATGGGCAAGCTGATCGCCATGGTCGCCGCGCTGGGGACGTTCTATCCGGAAGCGAAAGACGTCTTCGATCCGGACGTCCGCCAGCGGCAGATCGAGCGCATCGTGGCCAAGATGATCACCATCGCCGCCTTCAGCTACCGGCACATGGTGGGCATGCCCTACGCCTATCCCGACAACGACCTTTCTTATCCCGGCAACTTCCTGAACATGATGTTCAAGACCACCGAGAGCAAGTACACGCCGGATCCGGTGCTGGAGCGCGCGCTCGATGTGCTGTTCATCCTGCACGCCGGCCACGAGCAGAACTGCTCGACCAACGCCATGCGCGCCGTGGGCAGCTCGCACGTGGAGCCCTACTCCGCCATCGGCGCGGCGGCCGCTGCGCTCTACGGCCCACTCCACGGTGGCGCCAACGAGCACGTCATCCGCATGCTCACCGAGATCGGCTCCAAAAAGAACATCCCCGCCTTCATCGAAACCGTGAAGGGCGGCGAGGGCGTGAAGCTCATGGGCTTCGGCCATCGCGTCTACAAGAACTACGATCCGCGGGCCACGATCATCAAGAAGGTCGCCTACCAGGTCTTCGAGGTCACCGGAACGAGCCCGCTGCTCGACATCGCCCTGGAACTGGAACGGATCGCGCTGGAAGATGAGTACTTCGTCAAACGGAAGCTCTACCCCAACGTCGACTTTTACTCCGGACTCATCTACCAGGCCATGAAGTTCCCCATGGATATGTTCCCGGTGCTGTTCGCCATCCCGCGGGTTTCCGGCTGGCTGTCGCAGTGGCAGGAGATGCTGCAGGATCCCGATCAGAAAATCGCCCGCCCGCGTCAGATCTTCACCGGCGCCGCACGCCGCGACTATGTGCCCATGAAGTCGCGCTAGGCCGGGCCGGCACGGCCGGCGGCGCTGCCCAAGGCTCCGCCAAGATCACGCTCCAAGACGTTCTGCCGCGCAGTCTCGCCGGCACGGCCGGCGGCGTTGGTTGCCCAAGGCTCTAACCAAGATCCCGACTCAGACGCTTCGTTTATTGACAACCACGGCACCGCGCGAATGGGAATGCGTTTCACCTCACGCCATGTTTCCAACCATTGCCGGTACCCGGGAAGGTTCACCATGAAAGTTTCCGGAGCCAAACTCGTTTCGCTTCTCCTGGTCTTGTTTGCAGTTCCTCTGGTCGCGCAGGTCAATGACACCTACGTCATCCCCGCTGCGGCCAATACTCCGGGCCTCTACGGCACGCGATGGATGACCAGTTTCAGCGTCTTCAATCCGCAGCCGGACTATCCTCTGACGGTGAGCGTCACGTACCTCCCCTCCGCCGAGAAAACACCCGGCAAGGCGCTTGAGGTCACCTTCACCGTTCCCGCCAACGGCACCGCTCTCTCGGACAACATTCTCGAGGACCTCTATGGCGTCAGTGGCACCGGCGCGTTGCTGGTGGCCACGTTCCCCGAGGACAACCCGAAGGTCGCCAACAGCATCCTGGCGAGGGCGTTTCTGGTGACCAGCAGCACCTACAACAACTCCTCCACCGGCACGTACTCGCAGACCATCCCCGGCGTATGGGCCGGCCTGCAGAACTTCGCCACCGACGGCATCAGCTCCATCGCTCACGGTGTCCGCAACGTCGACCGGCTGGGCTGGCGCTCCAACATCGGCGCCGTCAACCTCGGCCGCTCCAACATCACCTTGAACGTCTGGATCCGCGACCGCGAGGGGCGCACCATCATCAAGAACACTCCTCTCAACATCCCGCCGCTCTCCCATCGCCAGGTGAGCATGCCAGCCGAAGTCAACGGCGGATCGATCGAGTTCCAGGTCGACGACCCGGGCAAGGATGCGGTGGTCTTCCCGTACGTCTCCACCATCGACCGGATCTCCGGCGATCCGACGTACCAGACCCCCACGCTGCTCGCCAGCGCCAGCATCCTCTTCAAAATGGGGATGCCGGTTCCCGCCTCGACCACATCGATCGGCACGAAGATCGGACTGCAGCAGGCGCGCACCGTTCGCGCAACCTCGATTTCGATGGGCACAGCGCACATCCTGAAAACCTCAACCGGCCTCCGGCTCACGCACTGAACTGCCTGTCGTAGCGCCGGCATCCCTGCCGGCGCTACGACAGCGGTAGAATCCGCTCGATGGATTCCGGACTGCTCGAGACTTCCCTCCCCTTCCCGCTGGCCCGCCGAGGAAAGGTTCGCGATGTCTACGACCTCGGCGACGTTTTTCTGTTTGTGGCCACCGACCGCATCTCTGCGTTCGACGTCGTCCTCTCGCCGGGCATCCCCGACAAGGGACGAATCCTCAACCAGATGTCCGTCTTCTGGTTCCGGCATTTCGGCGACATCGAAAACCATCTCCACGAAACGGACTTCGACCGCTTCCCCACAAAGGTGCAGGCACATCCTGAACTGCGAGGCCGGAGCATGCTGGTGAAAAAGTGCGAGGTCGTGCCGGTGGAGTGCGTAGCCCGCGGCTATCTCGTGGGCTCCGGGCTGAAGGAGTATCAGGAGAGCGGAAAGGTCTGCGGCATCCAGCTTCCGGCCGGCCTGACCACGGCCAGCCGGCTTCCCGAACCGATCTTCACACCGGCCACCAAGGAAGAGAGCGGGCATGACGTGAACATCTCGTTCGAGCAGATGTCGTCGATCGTCGGGAGTGAGCTCGCTGGCAAACTCCGCGATCTGACTCTGGGGATTTATTCGCGAGCCGCCGAATACGCCCTCTCTCGCGGCATCATCATCGCCGACACCAAGTTCGAATTCGGCCTCCGCGACGGCCAGATCATCTGGATCGACGAGGTGCTCACGCCCGACTCCTCGCGCTTCTGGCCTGCCGATCGGTACGCAGTGGGAAAGAACCCGCCGTCCTTCGACAAACAGTTTGTGCGCGACTGGCTGGAGACGACCGGGTGGGACAAGAATCCGCCCGCTCCCGAGTTGCCGCCCGAGGTCGTTACGAAGACCCGCGAAAAATACATCGAAGCGTTCCGGGTTCTGACCGGAGGGACCCCGGAGCTGTGAGGGCGATCCCCGAACGCCGCCCTGATTGGAGACTGCGCCGGGACGCAGCGATTGATGGGTGGAAACGGGAGCTCTCCATCGAGAGTCCTTCTCCCCGGGCACGGGGAGAAGGTCCGCGAAGCGGGGATGAGGGGTCCTGCTTCGTCCAGTGAACTCCCCTCATCCGCCTTCGGCACCTTCTCCCCGTGCCCGGGGAGAAGGACTCTCGAGGGGGGTGCACGGCGTTTGACGGTTTCTTAGAAGCTTTGAAACGGCGTGCACCCCCCTCGAGAGTCCTTCTCCCCGGGCACGGGGAGAGGGTGCCGAAGGCGGATGAGGG